>DGGY01000021.1 GCA_002392405.1 Treponema sp. UBA3862
TACATCATGGTTGTAGGTCTTTGTGAAACTGTTGCCCTCTTTGCAATGGTATTCTCAATGGTTGCACTTGGTTAATTCACTTTAATTTGATTATCTGCGGTCTGAATTACTGTTTAGTTCAGACCGCTTTTTTTTTGTCTTTTTTTAGAGTATAATTTTATTTATGGAAAGAAAATACAGACAGACAAGAAAAGTATATTTAGGCGGTAATACAGCTCAAAAGACAGTAATCGGCGGAGACGCCCCTGTTACAATCCAGACTATGTGGAAAGAAGGGATTATCGGCGTAAAAAATGATACAGCAAGACTTGATTCGATTATAAAGCAGATTAACAGTTTTAAACTTTTAGGTTGTGACATTATTCGTTTTGCAGTTCCGGATATGGAAAGTGCTGAGAGCTTTATTGAAATCTGTAAAGAGTCTTCTCTTCCTCTTGTTGCTGACATTCATTTTGATTACAGACTTGCGTTAAAGTGCCTCGAAGGCCCTGCCGGCGGTATAAGAATAAATCCGGGAAACATAGGCGCAAGGGACAGGGTAGAAGCTGTAGTCAATGCCTGCCGTGATAATGGTGTTCCTGTCAGAATAGGCGTAAATTCAGGTTCTCTTCCTCACGATTTAAGGGAAGCCGTTGAAAAAGGAACTTTAAGCCGTGCTGCCGCACTTTCCGAAACTGCGGCAAGAGAAGCTGCAGTGTTCGATGAACTTAATTTTGATCAGTTTGTTGTGAGCATGAAAGCAAGTTCTGTTGCAGAAACAATCGAAGCAAATGAAAATTTTGCAGAACGCTTTGATATTCCCCTGCATGTGGGGGTTACTGAAGCAGGGCCGTTAATCACCGGTGTCGTAAAATCTACACTTGCGTTCAGTCATCTTTTAAACGAAGGAATTGGAAATACTATCCGTGTAAGTCTTTCTTCTTCTCCTGAAAATGAAGTAATTACAGGGCTTGAAATCTTAAGGGAATGCGGAAAAAGAAAAGGTGGTGTTACACTTGTCAGCTGTCCGCGCTGCGGAAGACAGGGCTTTGATGTACACGGTTTTATGGACAGATGGCAGAATAAACTTCTTTCACTTAAGAAAGACATTACTGTTGCAGTTATGGGTTGTGTTGTAAATGGACCTGGTGAAGGAAAACATGCTGACATTGGAATTGCGGGTGCAGGCGGGAAAGCAATTATTTTTAAAAAAGGTGTAATTGTTCAAACGGTTGATGAAAAAGATGCCGATAATGTATTTATGGAAATGTTGAATTCAATTTAGCAGGGGATTTTTATGAACAGAAAAAGTACATTATTCCTGATTTTATTTGCACTTGCTTCAATTAATGTTTTTTCTTCAGAAAATGAAGCATCCTGGAAAATACTTGAACAGGCACAGGTTAAATTTGACAGCGGGAATTATGGTGAATCATTAAATCTTGCAAATAAGGCCTTGTCGAACAGAAAGGAAGAAGTAAGGTCAGAATACCGTATACTTGAAGATGCTGTTACACCTGCCCAGGTAAGAAAAGCCGGAAATGATTTGAATGATGTAATTCCTGTTCTTGAAGAACGTGAACAGAAAACTGCCCTTAAAATCATAGACAAGTACTTAAAACTTTTTGGAAAGGATTTTTTTAATAATGATATTAAAGTTCTTCTTTCATGGCTTAAAAATAAAGATGTTTTTCCTGAAGCAGATTATTTAATTGGAAGAATTTATCAGATGGAAGGTGAGTTTCAGACTGCACTTACTTTTTACTCAAAGGCATGGCAGGAAAAGGCTTACTTAGATATTTCTGATGTTCAGTTTGATATCCTTTATTCAATGGCATTCCTTTATAATATCAATAATGATGATGAGCAGGTTGAAAAGACTCTTCTTCTTGTTCTTGATAATGATGAAGCATTTAAGAATGAGCTGTTAAGAGATTCAATTGTAAGGACTGTTAATCAGGATAAGGCAGAAAATGTTGACCGTTTCTTTATGCTTTACAGGGCAGAAGCAGGCTATTCTTTAAGGGCTCTCTTTGAATTGAGCAATCTTTATGATAAAAGAGGTGATTCTAAAAACGCACTCATCTGTTCTGCATTAGGTGCAGTTGAAGCCTTTACTCACATTTTTGCTGCCATTTCAGAAAGGGATTCACGCTTTAAGTATACAACATATTCTGCATTCTTAAATGAATGTGCAAAATATGAGGAAATTGTAGAGTGGGGCAAAAATAAAAACGTCTGGGAAACTATGTTTTTGTTTGCTGACCGCTCGGCAAAAGTCGGTAAGCTTGTTTTTGCAAGAAACCTTTATCTTTCCCTTGCAAACTCTCTTCCTGATACTTATTATAAAGCGTTTGCGTCTGAAAGACTAAAATAATCAGTAATGAAGTCCGATTCCGATTGAAAGTTCGATGGCTGAAACTTCACGGCGCCAGCTGTCATCAATGAGTTTTGATACAACTTTCTTTACGATTTTTCGTCCAGCGTCTATACCGCAGCTTGCCCTTACTACAAGACTCCGCCATTTTGCAGGATATACGAGAACTTCAAGTCCGCCAGAATAGAATCCATCCTTGATTGCAAAGGTTTTTCCTGTTACTTCATTATTGCAGAATGCAAAATCTACAAATGGTGCAATCTGAAGTTCAAAATCAAAGTATCTCATCCATCTTAAGTGATTTGTAAGCCAGCTTGATTCTCCGAATAAAAATGCATCAAAAGCAAGCCAGTCAGTGGTTACAATATGAATCGGAATATCGATATTTCCGACAATTGCAGCACTGGTATTCAAGGCCTTAGGAGCTTCTCCTGTATAACCTGCCTTTTCCCAGGCTTTCTGACTGTAGTGCTGGTCGTCTCTGATTCCTCTTAAATAAGATCCGATTGATGTTGTAGAATTAAAGTTATAAAAACCTATAAATCTGCTGTAGATTCCGGCATATTTAAATGCTTTGTATAAAGCCAAATTTCCTGATACAGAGGCAAGGTAGTTTTCATTCTGATAGTTATAGCCGACATGCTGGTCCATGTTCATGGTAACACCGTTTCTGAAATTTTCAGTCCAGTTTATGCGGCCTGTGTCTACAGTATAGCCGACTCTAAGCACCGGACTTGATAAATCCCCGTTGCTGCTGCTTATACCGTTTTTATCCCAGTACCAGTCATAAGAAATGTATGGAGAAAACCTTACATCATCAAAGTTTTCGATTTTTCCTGCTTTATAAGGCATTGAAAGTTTTGCGCCTTCTGTAAAATACAGTTCATCATCATATTCAGTGTAGTCGAAGTTTCTTGCGATGCCTTGTGTTAGGTCCAGTTTGAGTGAAATGTTGTCAAAAGGAAGCTCAAAAACAAAGCCTGTTTTATATGAAAACTCAGGTTTTGTTTCACCGATGGTGTATGAAATGCTGAAATTGTTTTTCCACTTTGAATCCAAACGCCATATTTTAAATGGATAATCATACTGAAGGTTTATGCCGAATTTTGTATCATATTCATCAGATGTATCGTCCTGAGGTTCAACAGAAAAGTTCAGGTCAAAGTTTAAGGTTTCCATTGTTCCAAGGAAGTTTGTATCTTTTGCTTTAAGCTTTAAGATAAAGCCGTCATTGGAATTATATTTAGGATATGGAACAAAGAGAAAATGTTTAGAGTCTATTGTGATAATATTCAGAGTGATTCCTGTTATTCCTTCTTCATCAGCAAATGAATCGTATTTTACGTTTACTATTGAAGATGCAAGATTTCTCTGATTGTTAAAAAGCTGCCTTAAATTATCAACATAGGCGCTTAATTCTTCATAGGATTCAAATACAGTCTTTTTATCAATTTCAACAGCTCTTTTTAATGCGTATGGCCGAGTTATACCTGAAATATCATAATTTACGTTTCTTATCTGATAGCGTTCTGCATAGTTAAAGAAACAAGCTGAACAGAGTAAGACAAGTGAGGTAAAAAAACGTTTCATTAATATGCACCTTTTCCTTTTAATACAACGTAAATTGTTTTGATAATAATCCAGATATCAAGCCATACTGACCAGTTCTGAATGTAGTAAGCATCGAGCGTAATTCTCTCTTCGTAGCCTGTATCTGAGCGACCGGAAATCTGCCACATTCCGCTTAAGCCCGGCTGTACGCTTAAAATAAGGTCTGCTTTTTTACCGTATTTGTCGAGTTCAGGCTGTGTTACAGGGCGCGGACCAATGAAACTCATTTCGCCGGTAAGAACGTTGAAAAACTGCGGGAATTCATCAAGGCTTGTTTTTCTTAAGAATTTTCCTATTTTAGTTACGCGTGGATCATTTGTAAATTTTCTGTCTTTTTCCCATTCAGCCGCCATTACAGGGTCTTTTAATATTTCATCAAGCATTTTGTCTGCATTGATTACCATTGAGCGGAACTTCCAGCATTTAAACTCTTTTCCGTCCTTTCCGACTCTTTTATGTCCGTAAAAAACAGGACCCGGACTTGTAAGTTTAACAGCCAGAGCTGTAACAAGAACAACGGGGATAATAACAGGGGAGGCTGCAAGAAGGAGGAATAAATCAAGGACTCTTTTTGCAAAAAGGGAATGTTTTTTTGTAAGGTTATGAGTTGAAGAAAAACCTAAGACACCACCAAAATCACGGATGTTTGTTGAAATTGTGCTTAAATCCTGCATTTTAGGTACAGAAATTGTATAGCGGAAATATGAAGTAATTAAAGAAATGTCTTTTTCCCAGTCAACAAGAATGGCAACTTTAATTCCTGTCTGGCGGATAACTTTTTCCATCTCTGGTGAAGGAGAGTAGACAGGAATGTCTTTATACATGGAATAGCCTTTTGCTGAGCGGTTTAAGATAAGGGCCGGCTTATAGCCGAGGTCGTTTCTGTTTAAAAAACGGTCTACGATAAAATAATCACTTTCATTATTGACCATTATGACTGCAGGAACACCAAACCATCTTGTCGGTCCGAAAATATGTCTTACAAGCTCTCTTGCACAAGGTAATAGAACAAGGGCAAAGGGGGTAGCCAGGATGAGGGCAATAACTATAGGCCATTTATCATCAGCTTGTTCAACAGTAATTGAAAGGGCAATACCTACGAAAACAAAAAAAGAACAGATTCCGAATTTTTTGACTTCATCAGCAGGCGGAAGTGAAATTCCAGGATAAAGTCCTGCGGCGTAAAATACTGCAATCATCGGTGGAAGATAAACCCAGTAGGTGACAAATGACCTGAAGTTAATCCATGAATGATTGATGAAATTTATAATAAAAAAGGAAATTCCTATTGAAAGCATAATCATCAGACAGTCACTGATTCCTAAAACCAGGCCTGATGTGAGTGAACTCGTTTTCCAGTATTTTAAATTAAAATAATCAAGATAATCTTTTTCAGTCATGACAAATTTATTATAATCAAATTTCTCTAAATAGTCTATTGAAGAAATACAGCTTAGCAATTAATGTATTTTGTTATATTATCAAGAATTATCTGAGCTGATTTTTTATAGGAATAGAGGTCTTTCCTGTCTTTTATGTCTGCTTCAAAAGGATTTTTTTCAAATTCAAGAAGCTTCGTGCAAAGGTCGTCACTGTCTCCTGCCTTGAAAAATACAACGGGAAAATCACCATAGATTTCCTTAAAGACCGGAATATCAGAAATAACTGCAGGAGTTCCTAATGTCATGGCTTCAAGAGGAGGCATTCCAAAACCTTCATAAATTGACGGCTGGACAAGTACATTTGAACTTTTATAGATTTCCTTTAATTTTTCATTTGAAACTTTTCCGGTAAACTCAATGTTAAGAGATGAAGCTTCTTCAAGAAGTTTTGAAGTCTGGATGTCTTTCGTCCTGAAGTTATCTTTATTTCCTGTTATGAGAAGTTTATATTTCAGGCCTTTGTTTACTGCTTTTGAGTAGGCTTCAAGAAGTGTTGAAAGTCCTTTATGTTTTTTTATATTTCCTACGAAAAGTATGGAGCCGGTTTTTTGAATTGTATTTGAATTGCCGTTATCTTTTGTTAAATAAGAGGGGGCTGAATTATAAACAACTGAGATTTCTTTTTTACAGCGAAGTTTAAAAAGGATTCTTTCCTTTGAAAATTCTGAAACAGTGAATAATGCTTTTGAAAGGTTTATTGCCCTCTGATAAAAATATTTCCTGATAATTCTTCCTGTAAAGCCTGTAAGCCCAGGAACATCAAGAAAAACAATGTCGTGAATAGTTGAAAAGACAGGGACTTTTATTCCCCCTGGAATATTTATGTAAGGAGTGAAAAAACAGTCGCAGGAATTAATTTTTTTTAATACTTCACGTGGAAAAGATAACATTTCCTTAAGTGAAAAAGGCTTTATGTCACACCAGCAGAACTCAACATTCTGGAGTCTTAAAAAATCCTGGCACTGCTCATGAGTTCCGATTAAAAGGCATTCATTATTGTTGAGAAAATGTGGAATTAGTTCATTAATAAAAGATCCGATTCCACCGGAACCTGACATTCTGCAGTCTATTGCAATTTTGAGCATTTTATTTATTAAAATCCTTTAATGTTTTATTGATTTCATCCTGAAGTTCTTTGCAGAACCTTTGAGTTGAAAACCTTTGGGCATGTTCTGAAATTGTTTTTGAATCAAAAGTATTTTTTGAGTCCAGTTCTTCAAAACGGATTACTGCATCTTTGACGGAAGAAACTGTCTGCTCATTAAAGAAAACTCCTGTTTTTCCATCGATTACAGTTTCAAGTGAGCCGCCTTTACCAAAGGCTATAACAGGTCTTCCGCAGGCCTGAGCCTCGACCGGAATGATTCCAAAATCTTCTTCTGCACAGAAAATTAAAGCTTTGCAGCGCTGAAGATAGTCCTTTACTTTTTCATCTGAAATCCTTCCGGTAAAAGTAATGTCAGCATTATAGGAAGAGGCGAGAGTTTTGAGTTCTTTTTCCTGACTTCCTCCGCCGATTACTACAAGCTTTTTGTTAAGTTCTCCGCAGGCTGAAATTGCAAGATCAATTCTTTTGTACGGTACAAAACGGCTGAAAACAACATAAAAATCTTCTGCTGCCTTTCCGTCAGGAGAAAGACGCTGTGTATCTACCGGAGGATATATTACTGTGCTTTCGCGGTTCCAGTATTTTTTAGTTCTGCGGGCAATGTATTTTGAATTAACGATTATTTTATCTATTCGCTGGGAAGAAACATAATCCCAGAGCCTGACAGAAGGCATCATGCGGTTCATAAAAAACTGAGTCATTCTTCCGCTTCTTTTTCTGTATTCAAAAAACTGGTCCCAGGCGTATCGCATAGGAGTGTGAACATAGGCTATATGCGGAACTGACGGCGGTGTAATTACTCCTTTTGCGCAGCTTGAAGAAGAGCATAAAACAAGGTCGTAACCTGTAAAATCAAAGGTTTCGAACGCTTTTGGCATTAAACTGAGCATTTTTGTATACAGTTTAGTACTCAATGGCAGCTTCTGAACAAAAGAAGCGTGGACTTTTTCATGAGGAAAAATTTTCCCCATCTTTTTTTTGTCATAAACAAGAGTAAAAATATCTGCGTCAGGATAAAGGGAAAGCATTGCTTCAACGACGCGTTCTGCGCCCCCGTAGTTTACGAGCCAGTCATGAACGATTGCAACTTTCATTTAAATCTCCTGCAGATTTCAAGCAGTTTTTTCGCTGCGTTTGAGTATGTGTATTTTTCAAGTATATTTTGTGCTGATTCAGTTTTTTCTTCAAGAAGGGAACACAGGTCAAGGTCTGTGTTATCAGGATTTATATAGTGAACTGAGTCAGCGTAAATTTCAGTAAGGCAGGCTGCTTTTGAAACAATAACCTGCGCTCCTGTTGAAAGGGCTTCTAAAGGAGGTATTCCAAAACCTTCGTAGTATGACGGGAAAATAAAAGCTCGGCATTCACTCATCAAAGCTTTTACCTGTTCATCACTTACATATCCTAAAAGAATTACATTCTCAAGTGTTTTTAAACTTTTTAATTCCTCGGGAACAAGTCCTGAAATTGCTTTTCCGCTTACGGCAAAAATATCTTCAGGATGTTTCTTAGCATAAGAAGCAATCCATTTTAAGTTTTTTCTTTTACTTAAAGAGCCCAGGGTAAAAAAATAATTATTCTTTTTTAGAAGCGGGTTAGTTTTAAAAATAGAATAATCTGCACTGATTTTACTGAAGTGATCCCAGCCGTTTGGAACAACATCAATTCTTGATTCTTCAACGCTGTAGTTTTCTTGAATCTCTTTTTTTGAAAACTCAGAAACAGTAACTACACAAAGCGCATTTTTTGCAATGTTTTTGTATGAAAAGCAGCTGTAGGCACAGATTAATTTATCTTTTAATGATGAAAAATCATTTGGATGAGTTTTTGCATAAATGTCATGCAGAAAAGAAATTCCGCATTTTTTGCCTAAGGGTGCAGTATTTGAAAAATTTAGGGCAACGGCTTTGTATTTTTTTACGGCGTGCGCAAAAGTGCCCATATCCCAGAGCGGAAAACTTTTTATTATTTTATCTGAAATTACCGGCTTGATATTTTTTAAGTTCGGGATAGTTTTAGCATTTGCGGGAATAAAGATTCTAAAATCATCGCTATCTGTCAAAAGTGAATCTAAATTCCTTAAAACTTCCATCGAAAAACGTTCGATTCCGGTGAGATTTCTGCATAAAAAGTTTCCGTTTATGAGAATCATTTTATTTTACAGAATTTTCTCCTTCCATTGTTTTTATCATGAAGTCAGCTGTAAGTTTTCCTGCCTGACCGATATTCATCCAGGCTTCTTCCCGGGCTTTTTTTCTTGCCGCAGCAAGTTCAGGTGAATCACTTGCATTCTGAATGACTTCGCGGATATTTTCAAAATCTTTTTCTTCGATTTTTATACCGATTTTTTTAACAGTCTGAAACTGCCAGATTTCATGATCCATGTCATAAGCGTCATAAGGGCCGAGTTCCATTTCCGCATTAGCATACATAACAGGTTTATCGCAGAGGAAAGTGTAGTCCCAGATAATGCCTGAAAAGTCAGTAATCATGATATCTGCTTTTTTGAGTGAATAGAAATTATCGCGGTTAGAGTCCCATTCAACGTTAGGAGTATCTTTATATTTTTCTTCAAGGGCCTTAAGCATTTCGCTTTCTGAAATTCTTGACTGGGGGTGTGGGCGGATAATTATTCTCCAGCCTGTTTTTACAAGCGGGTCAAGAAGTTTTTCGCCATAGAGGGAAAGAAGGGCAGATTTTCCCCATGAAGGAGAAACTAAAACTGTAAAAGGCTTGTTTTCTTCGACCGGGATTTCTTCCATTTTCTTTTTAAATACATCCAGGTAGGTACATCCCACAGTTACAAGAGTTTTAGCAGGAAGTTCACGCTGTTTTTCCATTTCCCGGATGTCTGCAAACTGATAGTCGCCTGTACATAAAATTGAGTCAAAGTAATCAATTCCAAAAAGGCGGTACATGGTCGGATCACCAGGAGAATGAAAAATGTGAGAATAATGCTTTACATTTTTAGAGCGCTTTAACTGATAGACCTGAAGGCCTGGTGTTGTCATTAAAACAAAGCCTGCGCTCAGCATATTTAATTTGGCGAAAGCGTGGTTCCCTTCACCGATTACTTCAGGATGAACATAAGTGTATTTTTCTTCAAAAACCGGATCCTTATCTGTTCCTGCGTAATAGGTAATGTCAATTTTGCGGTTTTCAAATTCGTCTAGAACAGGCTTAAAAACATTCCAGTAACGCTTGTCTTCTGAATAGATTACATATTTTTTATAGGATTTATCGGCCTTCTGTCCTTTTCCACCTGTAAAAAACAGCTTAATTTTAAGCCAGAAAGCTTTAGCGAGAAAGAACAGTGTTGCACAGGCTCCTATAAGAATAGAAAAAAGCATTGAACCTGTACCCGGATCAATATAAAGCGGTAAAAAAGTCATTTTCTAACCTTCAGTTTTTAGTTTTGCCGGCCGCTTCTTTTATATTAAGGGAAGAAGCGGCTTTTTTTTATTTCTGGATAAAAGCTTTAATCAGATTAAGAACTTTTTCCATATCTGGACGAGGGGCTACTGTGATGCGCATTGAAAGGTGGCTGCCTTCAGTCCAGAGGCGGGTAAGATAACCGTTTTTCTGCAGGTTGTCTTTAAGTGCCTGAACGTCAATTGAGTCGTCGAAATGGATAAAGATAAAGTTTGCAGCAGATTTAAATGCCTTTACCCCTGGCAGAGTATTTATTTCTGAAATAAACCAGTCTTTTAAGTTGATGATTGTTTTTGTAAGGTTTGTGTAATACTCAGTGTCGTGGAGGGCGGCAATACATACCTTGCGGCCGATATTTGAAACACGGAAAGGATTTAAATCCAGCTTGAATACCTGCTTTGCCATTGGGGTACAAAGACCGTATCCCATGCGGATACCTGCTAAACCGTAGAGCTTTGAGAAGGTGCGGCAGAATACAACATTATTGTAGGCATTGAGAAGGTATTTTGCGTCATAAGTAACAGTAGAAAGTCCCAGATATGCTTCATCAACAATAACAAGTGAAGTCGGATTGTCTTTGATTACTTTTTCAAGATCAGCGCGGCTGATTACGGCTCCAGTCGGGTTGTGTGGTGTTGTAATTACGATGATGCGTGGTTTTGTTTTTCTTGCAGTATCAAGAAGTCCCTTAACGTCAAATTCGTATGAATCAGTTCCAGCAACAACATTGTAATACGCAGCTTTTGCATGGCGGAGTTCACATACAGACTTGTAATAGTTCCATGCAGGTGCTGAAATAAGTACAGTATCGTCTTTGTTAAGAACGATAGTCATTATTGTTTTTATTACGTCAGAGGAACCTGAATGAATGAAGATTGAATCTGTTGAAAGTTCAGTGATTTTTGAGATTTCTACAGCAAGATTGTCTTCCCGGGTCAGGTCATAGAGGAAAAGATCTTCCATTGTGGCATTCTGAAGAGCTTCCAGACATTTTGGACTTGGTCCGAAAAGGTTTTCGTTTACATGCATACGGCCTGTAGACTGTTCTGTTGCAACTACAGAATACTGTTTAACATCTGAATAATTTGAAAGATAAGAGATGCGCTGTGTTGAATTGATTAATTCATCTTCCTGGAAAAACTGGTCAATAAAATCCTTAAAGTTAGGGTAGAACTGAAGGATATCTTCTGTAGTGTCAAATTCCTTACATTCGTTGTCATCATAGCGCTTAATTTTCATTAAAAGTTCTGTGATGTGTTTAATCTGGAAATCATCCCAGAGCATGTATTTCATTTCAGGATCGTAGTATTCTTTAACCATTAAATCTACGAATTTCTGAGAGAAAGATTTTGAGAAGAAGGCCTCGCCGATTGTGTACCAGGATTTTTCGCCGCCTTTTTTTACTTCAGTCATGTATCCGCGGTCATCAAGTCCTTTTACGCAGTATTCGTTGCAGAATTCATCTGAATAAAGACAGCCGTAGTATGAATCATAAACATAGTCACGGTAAACATTGTGAGCAAACCAGTTGTCTGAACAGCAGATGTAAGATGCCTTGATATAGTCTTTTGCAGCATAGAGGGAAGACATGTTGTTTTTTTCTTCCCATTCGTTGTTGTCAATTACGATAAGTTCAGGATATTTTTTAGCCATTTCGTAGTAGCGTTCCTTGAGATAGCCGACTACGAGAATGATTTCTTTAATTCCTGCGTCGTGAAGCTGCTTAATCTGGCGTTCAACCATTGTATCGCCTTTGATTTCAAAAAGGCCTTTTGGAAGGTAATTTGAAAGAGGCATACAGCGCCTTGAACGGCCTGCTGCCATAATGATTGCGTTGTCAACTTTATAAGGAGCAAGAGCTTCCATACCTTCGTCAGTTACTTTATTGTTTTTAACCCAGCCTGCTTTTTCACAAGCAAGAACTGCATCTTTGTTAAACGATGAAGTATCTTCCTTGCGGTGTACGGCCATTAAATAGTCAAATTCCTGTTCTGTCATTTATCATATCTCCATTAAACAGTTTTTTATTTTTTGTAGTGTGACCAGGTGTCATCACCAAAGATATTGTCTTTTACTAAAACCCAGTCATCGTCATCAATTGTAAAGGTGTATTCACTCTTACTGTGATGAGGCATGAAAAGGTCACATTTTGTTACGACTGCACCTTTTGCTTTAAGGCTTGAGTCGATTCTGTTTCCTGTAAAAGGATTAACAGGATTATTTATTATACCATGTAATGCAATAGACGGTACATCTGCATTTGTCATGAAAGTATTGTCAGCAGCAAACGGTTTTGTAGAATTAAAGTCTTTTACAAGGAGGACGCAGTTTAAATGGTCTTTTATATATCCGTCAAATTTCTGCTCCCGGTATTCTCCGGTATTTGTGCGGCCGATACCGTGGTCGGAAACTATGATGATTTTTGTGTTGTCATAGATTCCATTTGCTTTTAAGAATTTAATGTATTCACCGGTCTGTCTGAGGGTTACAAGATCAATTTTATAGGAATTGTCTTTCTTTAAAAGTTCCTCTGAAAGTCCCAGGTCATACATTGATGTATCTTCTCCCGAGTGAGTTGCTTCATTTGTTATAACAGAAAGGGTAGGACTTTGAGAATCAACTGCAGTAATTAAAGGGAGCGCATACAGACAGGAGAACCAGTCAGCAAATGAACTTGAGCTTTCTTTTACACCGTTTTCCCACCATGTTCCCTTATAATAAACAACAGGGCGGAGGACTGCAGGAACTTCGCGGAATAAACTTACCCAGAAAAGATTGCGGTTAATCACATGTGAAAGTGTATAGTTTTCGTTTCCAGGAAGAAGCTTTTCTTTTTTGTAATCACCTGAATAACGAGACAGAAGTGTCATTGCATTTATATGTGGAATGTTCTTTGCAAAACTCATGTCCGAGATATAGCTGTAATTTCCCCATGACAGGTCAGAAATATAGGCTTCAAATCCTGCCTGCTCTGTTAAAATTTTCGGCATCAAAAGAAGTGCTTCATTATGTTTTTCTTTAAGTTTTACATCTGAGCGCTTATTCATTTCTTCAGGTGTGTATTCATAACCCCCGTACAGACCTGGAGAGCCCATTAAGGTATGTCCGTTATAGCTTATGCAGTTCGGATAATAAACAAAACCGTTAAGGGTTTCTTTTAATTCAGGAACATCTGTCAAAATATCATCAACCCAGGCACTTTCGAAACGGTCAAGCATGAATATAACTACATTCTGTTTGTCTTTAGAAAGATGAAACTTAACTGCAGAAGAAGATGTATCTTTGTTTGCTTCAACGATTTTCTGAAAGTCGCTGTATGCACTGTTGATTTTTGCAGTATTAACGATTGTAAGGCCTGTAAATGCAGCACAAATGATTAAATATGTATTTGTAAGGATTTTTAAGAGTTTAAACTTATAGATGAGTGTTACTGCTGCAAAACAAAGCACAGCACAGATTAAATTCAGAATCAGGAAAAGAACTGATGGATTTGCAAAACCGTCGATAAACTTGAGGGTTGAATCCATTGAGCCGTAGTCGCCTGCAAAAAGGTAAGCGTTTATAACAGCACCCGGAAGAAGGATTGAGAAAAGGAAAGCAAGTACTGTCTGAACTTTTTCTTTAAATAAAAAGAAAATTGCACCGCTCCAGAAAATAAAGAGTCCGAAACTCATCCAGAAAGATGAATGCAGGAAGACTGAAGGATTTCCATAGGAATCTATGTTGGAAAATTCCTGAGCTGATGAGGCAATCAGTGAAGAAGGAAGAACAAGACCATTGAGTAAGGTAAGACCAAGGGCAGAAATCAGGAAGATTGAAATCCTTGATTTTTTGTTTTCGTATAGAGATTTAAGCTGGTTTTTAATAAAAGAGTTTATTCCCCTTATGTACAGTGGTGATGGAATCCAGAAAAGAAGGAAGAGTGCGGCAGGAATTCGTTTTTTCATGCCGGCACCACCTGAATAACCGAACAATATGAAAAGTGCAGTAGCAGTTAAAAAAATGCAGACACAGATGTAAAACACTTTAAGCGGGTTTTTCATTTTGTAGAAAACGTTTTTTATAAGTGAAAAAAGATTGTTCATTGTCCAGTAAATTACCAGACCTGCCGGAGAATCATATAGGACAACAAGGAATAAGGCGGCCATACCGTATATCTGAATCTTTTCACGGATGCCGTGGCCTTTTGAGTAAATTGCTCCTGAAATACAGTTAATTATTGTCATTGCAATCGGAAGAATATTTACATTGAACGAGCCGATTGAAAAAACTGCGTCAGGTTTTCCCATGTCTTTAATAAAAAGAAAAGATCTGCCCATAAGGTCAGGAAGATTTGAAAGAGTATGAAAGGCTGCAAGAAAGAAGGGAATCTGAATTAAAATACCGAAACTTGAGCGGAGTGCCATAATAGGGTGATAATGATTCTGACGGTAATATGTTGAAAGAATCATGTACTGTTCATCGCCCTTGAAGACTTTTTTTATGCGGTCAATGCCGTTTTTCATTTTTGCCTGGACTGAGCGTTCTGTTTCTTCCCAGCTTTCAGCAACAATATAAAGGGGAAGACAGAGCAGAGTGACAGTAAGGCTTACGCCAAGAACAGCAATTCCTGTGTTTCCTGTAAGTTTATCAAAAACACGGTATGAGATTTCTATTATCTGAGTAATCGGTGAAAGAATTATGTTGTAAAGAGCTGTTAAAATAGACATTAAAATAACTCCGAAATTATAATTAAGCCTGATAAAAAAGATTATTCGAGTCTATATATTTTATCATTAAAACCCTTTGAATGCAATTTGAGTCAGGGGATTTAAAATCAATTGCTTGCAAACTATATCATTTTAATTGAACTTTTACTATAATAAACTTAAAAAAATCTTAAACAAGAAAAGACGGAATTAAAATGCTTTTTGATTTAATAATAAGTCCAATTGAAACAGTTGTTGACTGGGTATTTCTTTTTATAACAAATAAACTTCCATTTGTTGGTGTTCCCGGAGCCATCATCGGCGTAAGTATTGTAATTAATTTTCTTGCACTGCCTCTTTACAATGTTGCAGATGCAATTAAAGACAGGGAACGTGAAATTCAACTTAAACTTGAATCAAAAACTGCGCGGATAAAAAAGTTTTTTAAAGGCGACGAGCGCTTTATGATGATGCAGACCATGTACAGGCAGAATCATTATCATCCCTTTTATTCCCTCAGGTCATCGCTTTCAATTTTAATTGAAATACCGTTTTTTATTGCTGCCTATCATTATCTTTCACATAATGAAATTCTTCAGGCATCAAATATTGATTTTGGCTTTATTTCCTTAAATCTGGGAGCACCGGATCATATTTTTAAAACCGGACCGTTTTTTATCAATATTCTTCCAATAGCCATGACTTTAATAAATGTTGTGTCTTCAATGATTTATTCAAAAGGTGCCCCGAAAAAAGAACTTATACAGCTTTATGGACTTTCCCTTGTATTTCTCGTGCTTCTTTATGAATCTCCAAGCGGACTTGTAATTTACTGGATCTGCAACAATATTTTTTCACTCTTAAAAAATGTATTCCAGAAATCAAAATGGTCAAAATATGCATCAGGATTTATATACGCAGTTTTTGCCTTTGTTATTCTTCTGCTTGCCTGTGCTATTTCTTCAAGACACAATGTTTCTGCAGAACATCTGGCTGTGGTTTGGGGAGCTTTTATTATTTTTATTCTTTCTCCATTTTTTGCATTTAAGGTTTTTAAAAATCAGACTGTAAAAGTCCTGAACAAAATCGATGAACTTTCAGAAAACAATTACAATTCAATTTTTTATGCAGGCTGCGCTGGCCTTTCTCTTTTTATGGGCTTTGTCCTTTCTTCAAGTGTAATTGCAACAAGTCCGATTGAATTTTCATGTCTTGGAAATACAGACAGTCCTTTCAGCTATGTAGTAAGTACATTCTGCTTCTTTACGGGTTTATGTTTCTTCTGGCCGGCAGTTATTTACAATCTCTTTTCCAAAAAGGTAAAATTCTTTTTGAGCATGATAATTTTTGTGCTTTTTGTAAGTGCCCTTGCCAATGTGTACCTTTTCAGTTATCAGTACGGAAACATTTCTCAGACCTTTGCCTTTGAAACAGACAAGGTTTTCAGGAATAAAGGAATCTTTTATCTGGCAGCTCCTCTTTGTCTTGCTGTATTTTCCCTTATTCTCTTTCTGCTGCAAAAAAATAAAAGAATAAAAAGTATTACGACATCACTTCTTATTATTCTATGTCTTGCAGAAACCTGTCTTGGAATCTATAAGTCTGATTTTATAATAAAAAAATGGAATGCCAACAAAGAAAACCTGCTTGAAGCCAAACATTCCGGAAAATCCAGAATAGAAAGCATTTATTCGCTTGCAGATGAAAAGAGCGGAAAGAAGAATGTAATCGTGATTTTCCTGGACAGGGGAATCAATGCTTTCATTCCAAAATTTTTAAGGCACTATCCTGAACTTGAAAAATCATTTGACGGATTTACCTGGTATAAAAACACCCTGAGTTTTGGAAACTTTACCACAGTAGGTGCCCCTGCAATGTGCGGCGGTTATGAATATACACCGGAAAAAATCAATGAGCGTTCAGATGAACTTTTACGGGATAAGCACAATGAAGCAAGTCTTGTAATGCCAAAACTCTTTCTTGATGCCGGCTGGAGTGTTACGGTGACAGATCCTCCGCTTCCAAATTATTCAGAAAAGACAGATTTAAGTGCCTTTAAAAAATATCCTCAGATTAAAGTCAGTGAACTTGCAGGAAAGTTTGATTCAAATTATGTAGAACTTTTTGGCGGTAGCGGACGTGAACTTGATAAAATCTGTAAAAAACAGGCCAGAAATTTCTGTATAATCCAGTGTCTTTTTCCGCCTGTAAGATTAAATTTCTACAATATTGTAAAGGATGCAGTAAACGAAACAAGTTTTGAACATTATTATTCTTCACTTTATTTTATAAATGAACTTACTGATTTTAACAGCACAAATAATAACTTTTTCTTCATTGAAAACGATGCAACTCATCCTGATTCTGATGCTCCGGACTGGGGAAAAGACGGACATCTTTTGATTCCGGAAGAAGAAATTAAAGAGTATTATGATTTTAAGGATTCAAAAGACCTTGTTCATTACCGTGTTAATGCTCTTTGTATAAAGGAAGTAGCAAAATGGCTTGATTACCTGAAAGAAAATAATGCCTATGATAATTCAAGGATTATCATAGTTTCTGACCATGGACGGGGAATTCATCTTGAAGATTTTAATGGTTTTGCTGAGTATGAGGCACCTGCATTTTTCTCTGCACTTCTTCTGTATAAGGATTTTAACAGCAGGGGCCGGGTTAAAACTGACGGAACATTCATGATGAATGCAGATACTCCATTCCTTGCAAAAGAAGGTCTGGGATTAAGCAGCAAAAATCCCTTTACTCAGAAAGAACTTGTCCAGGAAAAAGACGGTGAAGTTCATCTTCATTATGCTGAAACAACCAGTACTACAAAAATCTATAACAATAGAAAGTTTGACTTAAAGAAGACAAAAGGCTGGGCTGTAAGAGACAATATTTTTGATGAAAAAAACTGGAGAAGGCTGGACTAGTATGCCTGCTTATGTGAACGGCGTAAAAGAAAGACTGCTATTTTTTCCCCTTTAATTTTTTTGCCATTCCGCGTAGTCCTCCGACAATTGCCTCCATAAAATTGAACAACGGAGGACAGTGAGCCTTTATATCTGCAAGGGTAAAGGTGAGGGGAGACTGCATTATGCTTACAATGCGGGAATCATTTATCAGGTGAACCGGATTGAACTGGAATTTAGGATCATCAATCATTGCCTTAATGTCTTCAGGAATATCTCCTTCTTCCTTTATTCTCTGCTGCAATGCCTTGTCTGCCAGCTTGTAATAGGGAATGTAGTTTTTCCCTGAAAACTCGCTTGAGTAATAGTGAATGATTTTTGCATTCTTCAAGAAAGCAAGCCCGCCATGGCTTGGCTGACAGTTCCATTTTCCGTCCAGAAATTTCATTTTTAAGCCTGTCCGGTAATTTGCTTCATTTAATGCGCTCTGATCATGTTTGTCATGTTTTTCATAAGCCGAGTACTTCCAGATTTCATTCCAGGATTTAAAAAGTGCTGTAGTTTCTGCCTTGTGTTCAGGTGTGTCCTGCTTACCCAGAATAAGGCCGCCGTTTACGTTTGCTCCAAGGACTTTTGTTCCAGAAAATCCCAGTTTTTTATCACGGGCAAGAAAATATTTTTTATGAATGTGCTCATGTAAGCTGCAGTGACCGTCTAAGACGCCGCCTGTAACAGCATCAACTTTTTCAATATCACTTAAATCGTCACAGATAACAGTATCACAGTCAATGTATAAAAAAGAGTCTTCGATATAGTTAGGAATGGAAGTTTTAATGAGACGGGAACGGTCAACGTTAGGAACAGAATCGTCGAAATCAACAGAAATAATTTTTGAAACATAGTGTGAAAGGGCAGTGCGTTTGTTTTCTTCTGTAAAACTGGCGTTCGTCTTGTTGTCAACAAGCACGATAATCTGAGCCAAAGGATTGTGCTTTCGGAGAGAATAAGCTGACATCAGAGCCTGCTCGTAATACAAATCCTTGGGAGTTGAGGTTAGGACATACACATATTTCATAAAAATTTAATCTCTGCTGAACAAATCACGTGTGAAAATCTTTTCTTTTACGTCGGCTAGTTCTTCTGAATATCTGTTTGCGATGATTACATCACATTCTTTTTTGAATTCTTCGAGATTTTTTGTGACTTTTGAATTAAAGAAATCATCACCTTTGTATGTTGGCTCGTAGACAATGACGGGAATGCCTTTTGCTTTGATTCGTTTCATTACGCCCTGGATTGAGCTCTGACGGAAGTTGTCACTGTTCGCTTTCATTGTGAGTCGATAAACGCCAACAGCCTTTGGATGCTTGTGTATGATTGTGTCGGCGATGAAGTCCTTTCGCGTTGTGTTGGATTCTACGATTGCCTGAATCAAATTCTGAGGAACGTCCCGGTAGTTCGCAAGAAGCTGCTTTGTGTCCTTTGGCAGACAGTATCCGCCGTAACCGAAACTTGGATTGTTATAGAAGTCGCCGATTCGAGGGTCAAGACAGATTCCCTGAATGATTGATTTTGTATTCAATCCGCGGACTTCGGCATAAGTATCAAGTTCGTTGAAGAAAGCAACGCGCAGGGCAAGATAGGTGTTAGCGAAAAGCTTGATTGCTTCGGCTTCGGTGCAGTTGGGATGCAATACTTCGATATTTTCTTTGATTGCGCCTTCTTTTAAAAGATCTGCGAATTTTTCTGCCTGAATTTTAAGCTCCGGTGAATCTTTTGGCCAGCTTACGACGATTCGGCTGGGGTAGAGGTTATCATAAAGAGCGTGACCTTCTCGCAGAAATTCCGGTGAGAAAAGCATATTCTTATAACCTGACTCAATACGAAGCTTTTCTGTGTAGCCGACTGGAACCGTTGATTTTACGATGATCGTCGCCTTTGAGCCAGATTTTTTTACCAGCTCCACTACAGCCTCAACGCTTGAAGTATCAAAGTAATTCTTTTCCGGATCATAGTTTGTGGGCGTTGAAATGATGATAAAATCAGCATCCTTGTATGCAAGATTTGCATCAGTTGTGGCCGTGAGATTTAGTTTTTTTGTAGAAAGATATTCTTCAATTTCCTTATCGATAATCGGAGACTTTTTGCTGTTAATTAAATCAACTTTTTCCTGTACGATGTCAACGGCGTAAACCTCATTGTGCTGTGCAAAAAGAATGGCATTTGAAAGACCGACATATCCTGTGCCTGCGACTGCGATTTTCATAGAAACCTCTAAATAAAAAAAAT
Source organism: Treponema sp. UBA3862 (assembly GCA_002392405.1). GTDB lineage: Bacteria > Spirochaetota > Spirochaetia > Treponematales > Treponemataceae > Treponema_D. Next base: position 19,836 of record DGGY01000021.1, read on the forward strand.
GACAATATACTATTCTATTATATTTATTTTTGATATAATCAGCAAGACAGGGAGAAAAGTGAACTTAGGATTCTTTATGGAAAAAATCTTTTTTTTATGGTAAATTCTTCTCATGAGTGTTATAGATTTAGAAAACAAGACCGTACTTGTTACTGGGGCTGCCGGCTTTATCGGAAGTTTCCTTTCAAAAAGAATTATCGAATCTACAAAATCATGCCATATTATTGGCCTTGACTGTATTACTGACTATTACGATGTATCTCTCAAAGAAGAGCGGCTGGATATGCTTGCCAAATTTGGCAACAGGTTTACCTTTATTAAAGCGGATATTTCCGACAAAAACGCGATGGAAAAAATTTTTACTGAAAATAAGATTTCTGTCGTAGTGAATCTTGCGGCTCAAGCCGGCGTGCGTTATTCAATCGACAATCCTGACGCATACATTCACTCAAACATGCTTGGATTCTATACGATTCTTGAGCTTTGCCGTCATTATCCTGTTGAGCATCTTGTCTATGCTTCTTCTTCCAGCGTTTACGGCACGAACAAAAAAGTTCCGTATTCCACAGAGGACAAGGTTGATAATCCTGTTTCCCTTTATGCGGCCACAAAAAAATCCAACGAGCTTTTTGCCCATGCTTATGCAAAACTCTACAAGATTCCATGCACGGGCTTGCGTTTCTTTACCGTTTATGGCCCCATGGGGCGGCCGGACATGGCATATTTTAAATTCACGAATAAACTGGTGAAGGGTGAGCCGATTCAGATTTATAACATGGGCGACATGAAGCGTGATTTCACATATATTGATGATATCGTGACAGGAATCATGAACGTAATGAAAAAAACACCGGAAGAAACTGAGGACGGAGCTCCATACAAAGTCTACAACATCGGAAACAACAGCCCCGAAAGCCTCATGTATTTTGTTGAGACACTGGAAAGCTGCCTGCTCAAAGAAGGAATCATCACAGGTCCAGCCAAAAAGGAGCTTTTACCAATGCAACCCGGTGATGTTTATCAGACTTATGCCGATGTCTCTGACTTGCAGAAAGATTTCGGCTTTAAACCTGCCACACCGCTTGCCGAAGGCTTGGCGCGCTTTGCGGCATGGTATAAGGGATATTACAGGAAATAATATTATTTCTCTGGGTCATGAAAAATCATTTTGTACTGATAACATATTCTGCAAGTTTTTTTAAATCTTCCTTCTGCTTTTTAGCGACAATCGGGTAGTGCTCTTTTGCCCGTTTTGCATATTCGTCATAAATCTTTTTGTCCAGAAGCTGTACAAGACGGTTTTTAATTTCAGAGACAGAATAGGGGTCAAAATACAGGGCAGCATCTCCGCAGACTTCAGGAATTGAACTTGTTCCGCTGGCAGCTACAGGAACTCCGTATTTCATTGATTCCACAGGAGGGTAGCCAAATCCTTCGTTTAAGGAAGGGTAGATAAAGGCATAGGCATTTTCTGTAAGCAAATCAAGAAAATCCCTTTCAACATAGCCCAGAAAAACAAAGCGCTCTGGATGCTTTAAGTTTTTTGTAAAAATGCCTTTATTGGTAACCCCCGTTACAACAAGCTTGAAGTCATTGACTATGGCTGTTTCGCAAAGCTGGTCAAAGGCTGTAACGGCCCTGAGGGCATTTTTTGCCCAGCGGGCGGCGGAAGTTACCAGAAAGTATTTTTTTTCAGTAATATTTTCTTTATGAAGCGCATCCAGGGAAAGCTTTTTGCTTTCAGTAACCGCCTTGTAATTATCCAGCTGATCAAAGGTTGGGGAAGCGAATACAGGAATTTCTTTTTGCGCCGTTTCAGGGTAAAAACTTTTTATTGAAGCCAGAGAATGGTTTGAAATTGTAATAACGTTAATTCTCGGGTCAGTGACAAGGCGGCCGTTGATGACTTTGAGTTTTTTAAGATAATAATTTTTTGCAGGTCCCATAAAAAGGGGGTACTTGATTTTCTCCTTAAGGGATGAAGCATAGTGAAGCATTATTGGGTCAAAGGGCATTTCAAGAGTGCGCAGACCGTGCACCGTGGTGAAGACTTCAATTTCTCCCAGGGGAATATTCTGGTTCAAGTTGAGCATAGCAGAATAGAGCCGGTCTATTTTTGCTTCACGGATAATTTCTGCGACAGGTTTTTCGTTGATGTCGAAGAGGGGAATCCGGTTGGTTTTTATCCTTTCAAGGATGTCAGGGTTTATATAAGATTTTGCGTCGTAATAGCAGACAAGAGTAAAGCGGTCAAGATATTCAAGCAGCTTAAAAAAAAGCACTTCGCCGTAAGCACCGCCGCCATGAAAACGGCTTTCCGGGGAAGGCTGGGTTGCGGTAAGATCGTAGAGTAGGGTCATATTAAAAATTCCATTTAGCATCGAATCCAAGGATTCTTTCGCACTGAACGTTTTTTATCATATTAATCTGAGAAAGGCGTTTTTCCGTGAATTTTTCATCACATTTGACAGTAATCGGCATTTCCCGGATTTCTTCAACGCATTTTTTTATTTCAGGTGTAAGGATTGCACGGGCAGGAGCTACATAATCGCTTCCAATGACAGGACCACGCTTTGAAAGATACTCATCAAAGTCCAGTTTTCGTCCGTCTGAAGATATACCAAAATCAAAACCATCCTCTGCAAAAGGAACAAAAGCCATGTTAAAATCAAAGCAGGGATTTAAGACAGTGCGCTCAAAAGTCTCGTTATCTACGAGGAAGCCGAAGTTTCCGAAGTGACGGTCGCAGTTAAGTGTTATGCAGTCAGCTACAATCATACGGCGGAAATCATCTTCGCAGTTAAATTCGCGGTAGATTTCAAGTAACTTTGGCAGCGTGAGGTTATCTTTATAAAATAACGAAATCGGTCGATAGCCAGATTCCTGACTGGTGAATAATTTGCAGTCAGAAACAATATGACCATCAAATTTCCTTAACGTGTATGTTACTGAATTGCAGATTTTTTCGAAAACCTGACTTGCTAAAACTTCACAATAAGGCTCCAAACCTGTATTTCTGGCTCCTTCACTTCCTGTCTTTATCAGGTGGATACCATCTTTTTCATTGAGCCAGCATTTATCATAATTTCCGTCTGTCGTAAGTTCTGGTGATGTGGTTGACATCTGAATTCCAAAGAGTCCGTTACCATCAAATGATAATTTTGAAATTACTTCATCGAAGTTGTTTTCATAAAGATTTACCTGATGCCATGTAATATTTTCACGGTCACTTTTGACCCAAAGAGTGTCTGTAAGAGAAAGACAGTGTGTAAGAGCAATAAAACCGCTTTTTGTCTTTCCGCCACACATTTCAAGGATTTTGTTTATATGACTTCTGTGTTTTGCAGAACTTCTGTTTGCAACCCATGAATCAATTTCTGCACACCAGAATGGCAGGGGATGGTATTCTTTTATTATCCTGCAAAGTTCAAGTTCACCTTCGCCATCTATGATAAAATCGCAGAGAGGAGTTTCCTTGTTTATGAGTGTGTAAATGATCACAGACATAGTATAATTTTATCATATTAAATAATCATTTGAAATAGAGTATTTAAAATTGTTTATGATTATATCAAACTGGCGAATTCTGTACCCGCACCGGTAACCTGTTCGGTTTTCTGAGTGAATCCCTTTTTCTGCTCCGGTCTTATGAGCAACTTCAATTTCCATAAACTTGTCCATTATACCCATTAGAGCATTTCAAGCATCGGATCTTTTGCTGTTACAAAATCCTGTAGTTTATTTTCGAAAAATGTAGTATCGTTCTTCTTGGCCATTGTTTTTTCCTTTTTTGTTTGTTGTGGTAACTTACATTTTGGAATTTTCAATGGCTTTTTTCTACCCCAAATTGCTAACTTTATTGTACACTATCACTACTATTTTTTCTGGAGAAATAAATGCAGCCTAAATCATTAAAAATAAATGTTTTTCTAAACACACTAAAAACCCTTCTTACTCTTATTTTCCCGCTCATAACTTTTCCTTATTCTTCAAGAATTCTAGGTCCTGATAATCTCGGTAAGGTTCATTTTGCTCAGTCTGTTGTGTCTTATTTTGCTATTTTAGCATCACTTGGAATTTCTACCTATGCAACCCGCGAAGCGGCTAAGGTGCGGGATGATAAAGAAAAGCTAAGTATTGTTGTAAAAGAAGTATTTTTAATAAACCTTATTGCAACTGTAATTTCATATTGTCTGCTTGGAATTTCACTTATACTGGTGCCAAAATTTAATGATTATAAGGCTTTGATTATCATCTGCAGTTCCCTTATCGGATTTACGACAATAGGCATGGGCTGGCTTTATCAGGCTGTAGAAAATTATCTTTACATTACCGTCCGTTCAATTTCATTTCAGATAATAAGTGTGATTCTTCTTTTTACAACTGTAAAGACAAAAGATGATTACCTCATGTATGCAGCCGTAAATATAATTTCTAATGTAGGCGCTAATATTCTTAATTTCATTCATTCAAGAAAATATGTTACATTCCGTACGACAACAAAATTGAACTTGTTAAAGCATCTTAAGCCTATTTTCATTCTTTTTGCGACAGCAATTACCGGAACAATTTATGGAAGCATTGATTCCACGATGCTTGGTTTTATGAGTACAGATGAACAGGTTGGCCTTTATTCTGCCGGAATTAAAATTGTACACATGATAAACGGTCTCTTTCCTGCAATAATTATAGTTACTTTCCCCCGTATATCCTATTATCTGGCAAATAAAGACGAAGAAAAGATTTATTCCCTTTCTTCAAAAACCATGAATTTTTTGATGTGTTTTTCAATTCCAGTTTCAGCCGGACTTTTCCTTTTAATGGAGCCTCTTGTCCTTCTTTTCTGCGGTCCTAAGTTTCAGCTTGCAATAACAATTTCAAGAATAATGTGTCCATATCTGATTTTTTCTGCCGTGGCTTCTTTTTTTGGAACAAATATTCTGGTTTCTTATGGTAAAGAAAAGGTACAACTGTATACAATGATTGCCGGAGCTGCCATTGATATCATTTTAAATTCAATATTTATAAGGACAATGGGGGCGGAAGGGGCCGCAATTGCTACCCTGATAACGCAGGTTATTATCAGTATGTTTTATATTGCAGCTCTCAAAGATTTTGTGCGCCATCTTTCTTTAATCAAACAGACAGGTCAATTTATATTTGCAGCGCTTATAATGTCAGCCTGTGTATATTTTGTAAGGAATATCTTTGAAGTCTTATTGTTAAAGCTTCTTGTTCCTTTTGCCTGTGGTGTCATTGTTTACTGTTTCATTCTTTTTGTGTTTAAGAATAAAACATTTATTGATTTATATGAAAGCATTATTAATTTTATTAAAAAGAAAGCAGGGAAAAAATAAGAAATTGAACTGTACTCCTAAAGTTGGACTAATAAAAGTTCAATTTCAGGAGGTGCAGTGCTTTATGTCCCCTGGGTTTTCATATGAAATTTTATCAGGTACGTTCTTTAATTTCATTTCTCATAAGTGTATCAACTTCCGGATATCTGTTTACCATATTATTAAACTGAATGTCAAAAAGTTTTTCCCCCTTGTCATTTATACTGTTTAATGTAGGACCGTCCTGGGTCTTTCCAACATAAACTAGCAGGGGCTGAGCTTTAGGAGGAACACAGATTTTAACATGATTTAATGTTGCCATAAACCAGAACCAGATATCATCATTGGTTTTACAGATGTCAAGAAATATATCTTTTTCTAATATATCTTTGTAAAGTGAATGGGGAGGGTACAGAACTCCACCTACACCAGTCAGTTTATTTAAATATGAAGGGCCTGACCAAATGTCCCAGCCTCCTCCAATGTTTTCCCATTTATTATCAGATAAAAAGAACTTCGTTACTCGATGTGCATAAATTATTTTCGGATTTTGAACATAAGCTGAAAGAAGAATTTTTGTTGATGAAGAGGAGTAATAAATATCATCATCTGCCGTGTAAATAATTGCTTCAGGGTATAATTCCAGTGCAGGAATCAATTTATTATATGATCTCATGTTATCACACCATTTAATTTCAAGACCATATTTCTTAAGTTTCAATAACTTTTCCGGAAGTTTTATATTTTCAAACTCACTGTCTACCAGCCATAAAATAATTTTATTAGCTTTCTTTTTCTGTAACATAAGAGATTTTATTGTCTGAATTACGGCATTTATTCTGGCAGGAAATGAAGTGAGGGAAATGATAAAATCTATGTTGTTGATTTTTTGCTTTGTGACACCTTTCCAGAGAGGTAACTTACTGAATATGAACCACTTTATATTTACAGAAATCGGGCGGATAATTCTTACTGCTTTATTTATAAATCTTTGTCCTTTCATATCTTTTCCTTAAGATTTTAGTTTTAACAATTTACTCATTTCAAGATCAGCTTCTTCAGTTGGCCAGTCTTCCAGTCCGTTGCCTGCAGTGAATGTCATTTCTCCAAAATATATTTGTCCTTTAATAATATATAAATCTACCCTTACATACTTAAAACCTTCAGACAGCCTTTTTGCAATGGAATACATTAATTTTAAACACTCAGGCCGTTCTATATCAGCGGAGTAATTTTTATATGTAGTAATCTGGTATTTAAATCTGTTCCAGTTAAAATCATATATCAATTCACATCCTGTATGTTTTGTTAAATCTCGATTTCCAATTACTTCAATAAAAGCAGGTTCTCCATTAAAACAATGAATTTTATAATCATGTAAATTGCCATCCAGTTCCTCAATATATTTTTCTGCAATTATTTTTCGCGTGATGTGATTGTATTGCAATTCAAAAGAACCTTTTCTAAATGCATAATTAATTTTTAACCATCTATTTAATTGTTTCCGGATTTTCTTTATATTCAGTCTATGGGACCTGTCACATACAATGTTAAATCCTGAGCCATGATTACATTTAAGTACAAATTTTTCTGGTAATTCTTCGAAATTAATATCGTTTGCATTATCCCAGACACCTAATTGAGGGATAATATTTATATTATCACCAAGAATCTGTTTTATTTTTTGGGGAGCAAGATACTTGTCTGATAAAAGACTTTTTTCTTCTGAATAATCATACAACTTCAGCCACTGCATTTTTTCGTTATAGTATACAGGATTAGCAAGATTTAATTCTTTTCCGGTCCTTGATTTATACCACTTTTTAAGATAAAGAGGATAAGAAGAAGAGGGCAGGGATTCATAGAATTTCTGTTCTGATAGAATCTTATAATCAGAAAAATCAAAACCTAATTGACAGAGAAAAGAATATAACAGATGCATAAATCCAAATTTTTTTATATTTTTAATGGCTTTATTAATAATCATCAATTCTTTCTCCATGCCTTTGATTTAATCTTGTATAATTTCTGTAAAACTCTGAAGGGTAAAGAGTTATAGACTTTTATTGCATTTACGTCTGAAATAATTATTGCGTTTTCCCTGAAGCAGGACCTGCTTTTTTCAATCATTTTGAGAACATTTTCAGGTATTTGTTTTATTGATCTAATTTCCTTCAGAATATCCTTATCTGCAAGAAGAAATGATGCATTTTTAGTAGAACTAAAATAATGAATCATTTTTGCGGCCGAAATGTATCTAAGCCCGTTTTCAGTAACCTGACAGTTATAAATTCCATCCAATTCCTTAATAATATAATTCATCTTATGGTTTGCAAAATTAAACGCTACCTGATCAATACAGAAATCTTTTGACTGATAGCTTTTCCAGGCATTAAAAGCCTCTCTAAAGAAAGTATGGGAAATTTCATCATCTTTTGTATAAATAAGCCCGGAATTGAAATATTTTTCTGGTTCATAGTTAAGTTTAGATTTTCTGATTTTGGCAGAAGTCTTACCCTGAAGAAAAAGATTATTTTTATATGGAATATGAAGGTCATAAACCATGGCAACAGAGCAGGATAAATCTTCAAGTTCTGAAAGAACTTCACAGACGATTGTATCGCTGTCAATAAAGATAAAATTTCCATTGAAATATTCACGCATAGTCAGTTTGAGAAATCGTGAACGCTGTTTCATTGTAAATTCAGGAGGACAGTCAGTTTTTATAAGTTCTGAAGTCTTTTTAAGCAGACAATCCTGCTTTTTATTGAGGTATTCAAATGTATCCTGATCAGTGAGAGTATAAATCTTTGCATCAGGATTAAAGTATTTTAAGGAGCATTGAGAAAGATATGCCTGCTCTTCCAGATAATTATTACCATCCGTAGTTACTACATAAATAAAAGTCATGATTTTTCCTAATTATATAAGCCGAAGTGAATTAAAAAACGCTTGATAAAATCCTTAAATACATTTGATTTGTATTTTCCAAAATCAAGGGGAGTCGTTTTTATTTTTTTGTAATCTTTGTCAAAATAAACATACTCAGAACGATTGAATAAACATTCTTCCAAAGTTTCAGGCATGTCTTTCCAGGCACTTACCTGTGAGTTTGTTTTGGTTGCTTTTCTTGCAAGCAGTCTTTTCTGGATTTGCTGTGGACTTCGATACTGATAATGTTCAACTAAAATTGTCTGGGGAGCTTTTGTACCGACATGCTGCGGATATTGTGAGGCAATGCCAGTATCCCATTTCAGGCCTTTTCTATATCTGAAAAATCTGCCTTCTGACCAGCAGGGATTACGGATATAATTAATATATTTTCTGTCCGATTCAAAGTCACCGGTAAAGTTATATTCTTCCAGGTCTTCTTTAGTGAGCCGGTAATCTATAGACTGCTTAAAAACCCACTGATATTTTTTTGATACATTTTGAAGAAAGGTTCTGGGATCTTCAACATAGAATTCATCTGCATCAAGAGCATAGCACCACCAGTCTCCGGGGGCACTAAGATGCCGGAATTCATTAAAAACCTCAGCACGCATTCCTCTTCTGAATGGGCCGAAATCCTGTTTCCATGGAGTTATTACATCATTTTTAAGGGACTGAATGAGTTCCCACGTGCCGTCTGTAGATCCGTTATCAAGGATAAAAATTTTATCAGCCCATTTTTCAGCCGCCTTTAACACATAGCCAACTATATCGACTTCATTTTTTACAAGCATTATGGCAAAAATTTTCATATATAATTATAATAATGTAATTGTGTATTCCCTTCAACAATCATTTTTTATGCAGTAAGAATTTATGGAGTTTTGAATGCAGCAAAAATCATTAAAAATCAATGCTTTTTTAAACACTTTCAAGTCCGCACACAAACCAGAATAGATTTAACAAAACATCTCAAACCGATTTTTATTCTCTTTGCAACAGCCGTAACAGGAACTATATTTCACAGCATTGATTCTACAATGCTTGGTTTTATGAGCAGTGATGAGCAGGTAGGTCTTTATTCTGCTGGAATCAAAATCATACACATGATAAACGGTCTATTTCCTGCAATGATTATAGTAATCTTTCCACGAATTTCATATTACTTTGCAAATAATGACAACGAAAAGATTATTTCACTTTCTGCTAAAACTTTAATTTTTTTGATGTGTTTTGCAATTCCTGTATCTGCAGGACTTTTCCTTTTAATGGAGCCCCTTGTACTTCTTTTCTGCGGTCCGAAATTTCATCTTGCAATAACTGTTTCAAAAATTATGTGTCCTTATCTTGTATTTTCTGCTGCAGCATCTTTCCTGGGAACAAATATTCTTGTAGCCTATGGAAAAGAAAAAATCCAGCTTTATACAATGATGGCTGGTGCCTGTATTGATATCCTACTGAATGCAATATTTATTAGAAGTCTGGGGGCAGAAGGGGCTGCAATTGCAACACTGATAACTCAGATTGTCATAAGTATTTTTTATTTTATTTATCTTAAAAATTTTATCTGCCAACTGCATGTATTCAGTCAGACACTGCACTTTATTATAGCGACCCTTTTTATGTCTTTTTGCATTTATTTTATAAAAAGATGTTTTGATATTTTATTACTGCAGCTTTTTGTTTCCTTTATTTCAGGAGTTATAGTTTACGCTTTTATTCTTTACATTTTAAAAAACATCACATTTTTAAATTTTATGAATAGTCTTTTGAGTTTTATTAAAAGAAAAATGCCGGGAAAAAACAGAATAAGTTAATTGTTATATCTCATTTTCTGTAAGTTGACTTAAAAACGCCTTCAGGCTTTCTTTCCACTCAGGAAGTTTAACGGAGAGCACTTTCTGAATTTTTTCTTTACTTAAAACTGAATATGCAGGTCTTCTGGCTTTTACAGAATATTCCGAGGTTTTGCATGATTTTATACGGCAGTTTTTAACTTCTGAATCAGGAAATCTTAATGAATATTGTCTTTGAATTTCCAGTGCAAAATCATACCAGCTTGATTGACCTTCGTCTGTTACATGATATATTCCGTATGGTATAGCATTGTCTTCCTGTGATTTTTTAATAATTTTTAAAATTATGTTTGTAAGCGTTGTGCAAAAAGTAGGGGTACTATACTGGTCATTTACAACTTTTACTGAAGGATTATTTTTCATTGCCTTAAGGATTGTGTAAACAAAGTTCTTTCCGTAAAATCCATAAAGCCAGGCTGTGCGAAGTATATAATAATCTTCAGTTTCTGACATGACGGCTTTTTCACCTTCCGCCTTAGTTTTCCCGTATATACTCTGAGGATTAACAGTGTCTTCTTCCGTATAGGGACGAATATTCCCCCTTTCGTCTCTATTGCCTTTTCCGTCAAATACATAGTCAGTTGAAATATGAATAAGGGGACATCCAAGTTTTTTTGAAAGACGGGCAATGTTTTCAGGGCCTTTTGCGTTCAGTGCCCGGGCTGAATCTGCTTCGCTTTCAGCTTTGTCAACGGCAGTATAGGCGGCACAGTTCACTATGAAAGAAATATCCTTACCGGAAGCAAAACTTTCAAGTTTCTTATAGTCGAGAATGCTGACACTGTTGTCAGTACCTGTATAATCAATATTTTTTTCTCCAAGGGTACAGCAGAGCTGACTGCCCAGCATTCCTTTACATCCGATTATCCAAACCATAATTCAATTCACAATGCTCAAAATATAATAAGGAACTATTTCCGGTCTCCGTAGTTTGCGCTGATCCAGTTTTTATACTCGCCTGAAAGAATATGATCTACCCATTCCCTGTGGTCAAGGTACCAGTTTACTGTAAGCAAAAGGCCCTGTTCAAAGGTCATCCTGCGCTCCCAGCTCAGCTCTCTTTTGATTTTTTTACAGTCGATTGCGTATCGCGCATCATGTCCCGGCCGGTCCTTAACATGAACGATTGTTTTTTCTACATCAGAAGCTGTTTTGTTTACCTTTGGAGCGGTAAGTTCAATAACCTTGTGAAAAAGCTCGATGTTCTGCCATTCATTTTCACCGCCGATGTTGTATTTTTCACCGGTTTTTCCTTTGTTTACAATCTGCCAGACTGCACGGTTGTGGTCTTCTACATAAATCCAGTCACGGATGTTCTTTCCTTCGCCGTATACAGGAAGATTCTTTCCGTCACGGATATTAGAAATCATGAGGGGTAGAAGTTTTTCAGGAAACTGATATGGCCCGTAGTTGTTGGTGCAGTTTGAAAGAGTAAGAGGAAGTCCGTAAGTGTGATAATAAGCCATTGCAATGTGATCTGAACTTGCCTTGCTTGCTGAATATGGTGAGCGGGGATCATAAGGAGTGCTTTCAGTAAAATAGCCGCTTTCGCCCAAAGAACCATATACTTCGTCTGTAGAAATATGATGAAAAAGAACATCGTCACGATGATTGTCCAGAGAGCATCCCCAGTATTTTCGTGCAACATCAAGAAGTGTAAAGGTTCCCATTACATTCGTCCCGATAAAAGCCTCCGGCCCCAGAATAGAGCGGTCAACATGACTTTCTGCTGCAAAATGAATTACTGTATCTATGTCGTACTGCCTGAAAATGCGTTCTATTTGGGCGCGGTCACAGATGTCAACCTTCTCAAAGAAATAGCGCCGCTCACTTTCACTTACACCCTTGCCGAATTTTTCCTCAACCATGGAAAGGTTTTCAGGGTTGCCGGCATAGGTTAAGGCATCAACATTAATGATTTTCCCCTTAAAGCTGGAATCCATGAATTCTTTTGAACCCGTTGCACTGAGACCGAACAGATAGTTTATGAAGTTAGAGCCGATAAAGCCTGCACCGCCGGTGATTAATATATTTTGTAATTTTCTTGCCATTTATTTACCCCTCCATTTTCCATTTAAATCAAAATATTCACCATCAGGATTAAACAGGGGATGCTTAGTGTCTTTTTCACTTAAAAGCGGCTCTATATCCGGTGCTACAGCATTCCAGTCAATCCCGATAATCGGGTCATTCCACATCAGTCCGCCTTCACCTTGAGGATCATAAAAATCAGTACATTTATAGGCAAAAACAGCTGTTTCACTCAAAACATAAAAACCGTGGGCAAATCCTTCTGGAATGTAAAACTGATTCTGTTTTTCAGAATCCAGGATTACACCATAATATTTTCCGAAGGTAGGAGAGCCTTTCCGAAGATCAACAGCCACATCGTATAATTTTCCGAATACAGAGCGTACAAGTTTTCCCTGGGGATGTTTGGTCTGAAAGTGAAGGCCGCGAAGCACTCCCTTTGAAGACGAAGACTGGTTATCCTGCAGGAACTTCATTTTAAGACCGGCAGCAAAAAAATCACGTTCAGAATAAACCTCAAAAAAATATCCCCGTGCATCACCGAAAACTTTCGGCTGAATTTCATAGAGTCCTTCAAAAACAAGACCGTCACAAGACATACATTTTCTAAATTCAAACATAGAATTACCTTTCAGCAATATATTTTAAATAAGCACCGTAGTCAGTCTTGTATCCGCCAGCCAGTTCCAGCAGTTCTTCTTTTGTAATCCAGCCGTTTGAATAAGCGATTTCTTCAATGCAGCTTACATACATACCCTGACGTTTTTCGATTGTTGCAATGAAGTTTGATGCTTCTAAAAGACCGTCATAAGTTCCTGTATCAAGCCAGGCCATGCCCCGGCCCAAAAGTTCCACAGAAAGGGAGCCTTTTTTAAGATAGGCATTATTTACTGCCGTAATTTCGATTTCCCCCCGGGCAGAAGGCTTTACTTCAGAAGCAATTTTTACAACTTCATTGTTGTAAAAATAAAGGCCGGGAACTGCATAATTTGATTTAGGTTTTAAAGGTTTTTCTTCAATTCCAAGCACCTTTCCCTTATCGTCAAATTCAACAACACCGTATGCGCAGGGATCTTTTACCATATAGCCGAAAATTACCGCACCGTCTGTAGAGTTTTCTATGCGTTCCCTGGCTTTTTTTAGGGTTTTTGTAAAACTCTGGCCGTAAAAAATATTGTCACCCAGAACAAGGGCAACACTGTCATTTTTAATAAAATCCTTTCCTACGATAAAGGCATCAGCAAGACCTCTCGGACTATCCTGGACAGCATATTCAAAGTGCATTCCAAGCCAGGCTCCGTCCCCAAAGAGTTCCTTAAAAAGAGAAATATCCCTTGGAGTAGAAATAATTAAAACTTCCCTGATACCTGCCAGCATAAGGCATGAAAGAGGATAGTAAACCATGGGTTTATCGTAGAGGGGGAGAAGTGGTTTACAAATTATTTTTGTTAATGGAAAAAGTCTTGAACCTGTTCCACCTGCTAAAATTATACCTTTCGTCATTTGGTTTTGTTTTGAATCAGTTTATTTATTATAAATATGAATGGTTTTTCAACAAATTTTATTCGTAAAAAATGAAAAATAATACTTATAATAAAAACGCCAGGTATTACAAAAAGGGAGAAAAATGGGCAGAAACTTTTTATTAAAAAAGGAAGTTGAAGTATTCCACACCAGAGCATTCCACTGAAAATAAAATTGCAATGTAAAAGATATGCATCAAAAGTAGAAGAAGCAATAAAATTAATTAATGGTGAATTTTTAATATGTATAATCCTGAAAAAATTAAAAATAAAAAGTGCTGCAATCCATATTGGGAACATATGAATTTTAGTCAAATAAAAAAATCTTTTATACTGCTCAAGTTCAATATGGCTGTTAATAAATAAAGAGAGAAATATATTCCAAATTCCAATAATCAAAATAGCAACAGCAGCTAAGATAATATTTCTACGAGCATGTGAAAAAAAATCAGGTTCATATAATCTTATATATGAAGCAATATAATATGCCAGAAAAAAATAAAAAAGATTACTTGGATCATAAAGACGCTGTGCAGGTATCATTTTTGTTACAGTACCAAGAACAAAGAGAAGAATGCACAGATAAAAATGAGTTTTACGGCAGAGTTTTTCAAGCAGAAGTTTGCAGAAAGGAGTAAATAAAAGAAATACAAGGTATTTTGAAGCATACCAGGTATGGCCCAAAACAGTAGGCGCAAAACACTTCAACAAGTCAATTTTTGTTATAGGTACTGCATCTGAAAAAAAATCAGAAGATTTTAAAAGTGAAAAATCCTGACTTGGTATTTTAAAAATATAAAAAACAAGACCAATTAATACAGATACAGAAAAAATATTAAACCATAATTTAATAATTTTTTTTATATTAAAATCAGATGTACATAAAAAATACCCTGAAATCAACATAAAAATAATATTTCCGAATGCACCTGTCCAACCATAAAAAAACAATGAAAAATAATAGAAACTAGTGTCAGGTTTTGTCATTATATATGAATTGATTCCCATAAGAAAATGACAGAGAATTATTGACGTCATTCCAAAAATTCTTAAGAGTTCAAAATTTGAATTACGAATTTTATTTGTAATTTCATTCATACTTAGTCCATTTAGATGTTATTTTCAGATATTATTTGTACTCAGTCAATAAATTATTATAAAAAATTTACTTTTTCAAATCATGTATTGCTTCTATAGTTTGCCCGCACTCCTTTTTTACTTTATAATTAAATCATGCTCCTTTATCTTGCGCTGAAAAATATTGTCTCTAAAAAAAGTTCCTTTATAATTATTTTTTTCATTTCCTTTGCGGTTATGCTCCTTGTAGTTACAAATTCTGTTTTTGACAGTACGGAAAAAGGCATTCAGCAGACTTTTGTTTCTGGTTTTACGGGAGATATCGTTATAAGGCCCCTTTATAAAGCGCCCCTTTCCTTATTTGGTGACGAAACTCCTGTCACGGGAAAACACACTGAACTTCCAGCCCTCATTCCCTATGATGACATTTATTCTTATCTTGAAAGCTTAAATAAATTTTCACACCTTCTTCCTCAGGTTACTTCTCTTGCTGCCGTTGACCTTCCTTCAGGTAAGAGTCCTGTTTTTCTTTTCGGAGTGGATGCTTCTTCATACCTTAATGCAATGTCGTCAATAAAAATTCTTGAGGGAAAGGCTTTTGAAAAAGGTCAGAAAGGGGTAATGCTTTCAAAAAAAGAGTCTGAAAAGTTTAACCTGAAAGCAGGTGACAATATTCAGTTCATTGTCCAGGAAGGTTTTTCTTCTAAAATCCGTTCTGCCCCGGTCACAGCTCTTTATGAGTATAAAATTGATAATCCCGTCATGGACAGAATAGTTCTTTCAAATCCTGAACTTGTCCGCGAATTAACTGGAATGAATGAATATTCTTCCCAGGGCGATATTGTTCTTTCTGAAAAGGTGGAAGAGCTTTTAGGCGATTTTGATATGGATTCCCTCTTTGAAGAAGCAGAAGATTTTGAAAAAATAACAAAAAGTGAAGATGAGGACACTGTGACTGTAAGCGAAACTGAAGACCAGGCTCTGTCTGAAGATGAACAATCAATTCACAGCTCTTCATGGAATTTTTTAATTCTTAAAGCCGGTAATCCTGCAAAAACTTCCTCCCTCATAAAAAAACTTAACAGAGATTTCAGAGAAAGACAGTGGCCGGTGCAGGCTGTAAACTGGCGGAGTTCTGCGGGAAACACAGCCTTTTATCTTTATATTCTCCGGCTGATATTAAATGCGGGAATCATCATAGTTCTTGCGGCAGGTTTTATTGTTGTAAATAATACTCTTGTTATAAATGTTCTGGACAGAATAAGGGAAATCGGAACAATGAGGGCAATCGGGGCTGAAAAAACTTACATCATAAAAGAATGTGCTTCAGAAACCATGATTATGTCCTTTACTGCAGGTATTGCAGGCTGCATCTTTGGCGCTGCCTTTTCATTCTTTCTTTCTGCCTTAAACATTACCTTTATAAATTCTTTTTTGATTCAGCTTTTCGGCGGGGAAACCTTAAAAACAAGCCTTACTTTTTCAAATCTTTTAACTTCCTTCTGCCTTTCTTTATTTCTGGGAATGATCGCCTGGATTTATCCTGTAATCAATGCTTTAAAAGTAAATCCTGTTGAAGCAATGCAGGGGGCAAAATGATTTACAGCATTAAGCTTGCCCTGCGTTCCTTAATCTACAGAAAATCTCAGTATTTAAGCCTTTTTCTTGTCTGTCTATTTGGGGCAGCCGTTTCTCTGTGTTCAATCAGCATTTCCAGCGGAATGATAAAAAGCTTAAACCGAAAGGCAAAAATCTATTACGGCGGGGACTTTACCCTCATGTGTTCCTATGGAAAGGGACTTGAAATTTATGACTATAAGGAAAAACTTGAAAAGATTAAAAGTCTTCTGCCGAGCGATGCCTGCCTTTCTGCAAGAATCGATTTTGCTGCAAGAAGAAACTCTTCACTTTATTTTGAAGGGAGTCAGGCCCTGCAGCAGACAATTAAGGGAATCCGTCTTGAAGATGAAAAGGAGCTTTTATCTTCCTTTACTTTTGCAGAAGGAAGCTTAAATGAAGTTGACCCTGACAATTTCATTCTGCTTTCTTCTCCTGTTGCCTCTCTTTTAAATGTAAGGCCGGGAGATGAAGTAACGCTGCAGCTTAAAACATTAGACGGACTTTTAAACACAGTAAACGTAAAAGTAGGGGCTGTATTTTTAGATTCCAGCGCCTTCGGCATGTACACCTCTTACATTAATTTTGACATTTTAAAGACTGCCAGAAATTATCCTGAAAATTATGCTGACAGAATCTGCGTAAACTTCGGGAAAAAAAGCCTTTCTGAAAAAGAGCTGCATGAATATTATTCCCTTTTAAGCCGGGAGTTTAATTTTGAACCTTACGTAACAGAAAAAGATTCCTTTACGGACAGGCAGTACTCTTTTGAAAGGGAAAGCTGGGGTTTTATCCCTTTAAGTGCCAACCTGACTGAAGTCCAGGTAATGGAAAAGGCTATGAATGCAGTCATAACTTTTGTAATCATAATGCTTACCCTGATTATTATTGCAGGAATCGGAAGCACATACCGTGTAATCATAATGAAAAGAATCAACGAAATCGGCATTTATATGGCTGTGGGTATGAAAAAACGTTCAATTCTTATAAGCCTTATTTTTGAATCACTTCTTCTTCTCCTTGCAGGCTGTCTTTCAGGACTTGCACTATCACTTGTGCTCAACAGGATTCTTCTTCTGCCTGATTTTTCCTTTATTCCTGCCTTTGATATGTTCCTTGAAAACGGTAACCTTACTCCGGCCTTTGATGTTATTAAAAGTGCAGCCGTACTTTTAAGTATTATATCTGCAACACTTGCCGCTGTTATTTATTCAAGCCTTAAGTCCATAAGAATTATGCCTGTTGATGCCCTGGCAGAAACAGAATAAGGCGAAGACTTAAGAACTGCTAATTTTGATAAGGAGAAATCAATTATGAATTCAAAAAAACTGACTTTATTCACCTTAATATTTTCTATTCTTCTTTTTAATGCTTTAAGTTTGACTGATGAAGAGGCCCTTTCTCTCCTTTTTAAAACCCAAGGAACAACCGCCTTTTACGGAACTGACTTTACTGCAAACTATGAAGTTGTACAGCAGAAACCGGGAGAAGGAAGAAGCCGTACAAATGCAAAAATTTACAGGCGCGACTCTGAATCAAAATGGACTATCCTTATTTCTTCGCCCCTCAAGGATAAAGGCAAAGGCTATCTTCAGACAGAAAACAACATCTGGTTTTACGATCCTGCTGACCGCCGCTTTACCTTTACAAGTTCAAAAGACAAGTTCCAGGGAACCAATGCAAACACTTCTGACTTTGCCCCCATGCATTACACACAGGATTACAGTATTACAGGAACTCAGGAAGTAAAATTAGGAGCATATGACTGCGTCCTTTTTGAACTTAAGGCAAAATCTAAAAATGTTGATTATCCTTTTATTAAGCTCTGGGTTTCAAAAAATGACGGACTTACCCGCAAAAAGGAAGATTATTCCCTTTCAGGCCAGAAATTAAGGACCACAGGCATTCCTTCCTACCAGAAAATTGACGGAAACGGTTCTGTTTATCAGATTCCGGTAAGCATGGTAATACAGGACAACCTTAAGGGCAAAAAAATCAACGGAAAAATGGAATATGAAAAGACTGTAATTTCCATTTCAAATGCCAGCCTTGAAAAACAGGATGATGCCGTATACACTAAACCATACCTTGAGTTAATGAGCGGCAAATAAAGTTGAATTCTTTTAAAAAAGTCTTTTTTTCTTCTTTCTTTTTACTTTCCTCATGTTTTTTTGTTTTTCCCGACACGCCTGCAGATGATAATTCTGCCGTTCTTATTGAAGTATCTGATGTTTTTGCTGATGAAATCCAGTTTGATAAGCAGGAATGTGTAAAAGACCTTGCAGACAGTGATGAGGCCCTGGAAGACGACATCGATTCGCTTTTTAATGATGCAGAAGACGTGGAAGAAGCAGTTGTTACCCAGGAAGAAAAGGCAGGCACAGACTATAATATCCAGCTGGGTACCATTAAGCTTCCCATAGAAGTTTCAGGCTTTTTGAATACTGAAATGGGGGCAGCCTATACCCGCGAGCAGTCTGAAAATGACGCAACTTTTTATTTTGATTTTAAAAACTACATTTATTTTACAACCCGCCCGGATAAATACATTGCCTTAAAGGGTGTCCTTAAAACCAGTATGCCTAAAGATGACGCTGACCTTGAAAGCAATAATCTTTTATATCTTTATGAAATGTATTTTGACTATCTTTTTTTAAACCGCATTTATTTTACCGGCGGCAAAAAACAGAGTGTCTGGGGCAACATAAGGCTGTTTTCCAATTCAGATGACTATGAAAACGACAGGGATGCCTTATATACGAATATTCTCTATGACAGCCGTGACTATATCTCAGGTATAATTAAAATTCCTTTCCGGAATAATACCTTTACCGCTTTAGGCATGTATAACGAGCAGGTTTCAAGCAACAGTCCCGGAACAAAAGACATGTCTCTGGCCGCAAGCCTTGAATTCATTCTTTTCAATACTTCATTTAATATTTTTGCCCGCCGTTTCCCCCTTAATTATGGTGCTGATTCAGAAAATGCCCAGAATCCTATTGCGGGCCTGGAGCTTAAAAGAACTCTTTTTGGCTTTGATGTTTATGATCAGTGCATGACCCGCATTGCAGACGGAAACAGAATAAAAGACATCTTTACTTCAAAATTTTCAGACAAAACTTCCCTGGACGAAGTAATCAATACATGCGGTATCTACCGCTTATGGGACAATTTTAAGCCTTACATCGGCTTTAATTTTGAGTATCAGAATATTTACCGTCCTGCCCCGAAATCATCTGAAACATATTTTACCAACCGTTTTGCATTTGAATACGGTATGGCAAAGCTGGGAAAATACAAAAACCTGAAGCTTGCATTCCAGTGGAATCATAATCTGACAGATAAATCAGGCATGGTAAAATCAGGCGTAATATTTTCCAGGGTACTTGCACACTGTGACTGGCGCAACGGAATTAAATATGAATATGACAAAAACAGTAAGGCTTTTAATCAGTATAAGCTGACAATCGGTTCCTACGTTACAATAAATCTTGCCTACTAAAAAGCTTAGAGATTTTCAATTTTTCCGTCCCGAATTTTGATTACATGATTACTCAAGGAAACGATTTTCGGGTCGTGGGTAGAAAAAACAAAAGTCGTTTTTAATTCTTCATTAAGCTTTTTCATCAGTTCAAGAATCTGCTCACCGTTTTTTGAATCAAGGTTTGCAGTCGGTTCATCTGCCAGAATTACAGGTGCTTTTGTAACAAGGGCGCGGGCAATGGCTACACGCTGTCTCTGTCCGCCGGAAAGTTCAGAAGGCCTGTGCTTTTTCCATTCAGTAAGTCCCACTGTTTCAAGGAGAAAGGAAATCCAGTCTTTTTTTTCCTGAGGGCTTAAACTGTCACTGGCAGGGGAAGATCCCAGAGTGAGGGGAAATTCAATATTTTCCCAGACATTTAAAACCGGAATTAAATTGAAGGTCTGAAAAATAAAGCCCAGATGAGCCCGGCGCAATTCAGTGAGTTTTGAATCAAGAGAAAGGGGGACTTTTTTAGTTTTTTCTAAATCGATATCCCTGTAGACATCCGTGCCTTCAAGAATTATTGAGCCGGAAGCAGGCAGGTCTATAAGGCCGATAAGATTTAAAAGGGTTGATTTTCCTGAACCTGAAGGACCTGAGAGGGCAGCAAATTCACCCTGTTCAATTGAAAAAGACACATTATCAACTGCCTTAACCTGAACTTTTTCCATCTGATAGATTTTGCTTACATTTTTGAGCTCAATTACTGCCATAACTCTAATTATATCTTTTTTTTATTGGTGATACAACTTTTAAAAAATCACTTTCTATTCACTCTTTTTTTCATTCCCGCTATAATCAGAGTGTAAACAATAATTTTTAAGGAAAAATAATCATGTCTAAAAAAATTGCAATCGGCTGTGACCATGCAGGCTATCTTTATAAAGCAAAACTTATCGATCACCTGTCTTCAAAAGGTTATGAAGTAATCAATATGGGAACAGACGGTCCTGAAAGCGTTGACTATCCGCTTTATGCAAAAAAAGTTTCTAAGGCTGTTGCTTCAAAAGAGGCTGACTTTGGCATTTTAATCTGCGGAACAGGGGTAGGAATGAGCATCGCTGCCAATAAAACAAAAGGTATCCGCGCTTCTCTTTGTACAGACCTGGTTATGGCAGAATTCACCAGAAGACACAATGATTCAAATGTTTTATGCATGGGTGCCAGGATTATAGCTTACGAAATGGCAGAAATGATTACTGATAAATATCTTTCAACTGAATATGAAGGCGGACGTCACCAGCGCAGGGTAGACATGCTTGAGGACTAAAATGATTACAGACGTAATTATCATGGCAGGCGGTTTTGGAGAAAGGTTGTGGCCGGCTTCAAGCCCCTCTCATCCAAAACAGTTTATGGCAGTCAATAATAATATCTCCTTCCTGCAGGAAAGCTTAAAGCGCTCCCTTGCACTGAATATTCCAGGTAAGATTGTTATTGTTACCCGCCGTGATATTGAAGAAGAATGTACCAGACAGGTAAAGGCTCTTTCCGGCCTGCTTTCAAAGGATGAATCAAAAAGTCTTCTTGGAAAAACAATTGTACTTGCTGAAAGCCTTCCAAAACATACCTCTGCTGCAATAATGAGCGGAGTTGAACTTGTAAAAAAACTCACTTCCAGCACTTCAAATACCTTTATGGTTTTGACAAGTGATCATGTAATCACTCCTGTAAATCAGTTTGTTAATGACAGCATGAATGCCTCTAAGGCGGCAGAAAAAGGAATGTTTGTCTGTTTTTCAATCCAGCCTGCAGAAGCAAGTACTGCCTACGGCTATATTAAGGCTGGTCCTGATCTTACCGGAGAAAACCATACATTTAAGATTGAAAACTTTAAGGAAAAGCCTGATTTACAGACTGCAGAAGAGTATTTGAATTCAGGAAAATATTTCTGGAATTCAGGAATGTTTGCTTTTACCGGCGACATGTTCCTTTCTGAAATGAAAAAATGCACGCCTGAAGTAAGTGAAGCTTTTGAAGTAGTGGAAAAAGGCAGAAAGCCTTCACTTAAAAAAATCAACGGTGTAACTGTAATAAAAAAATGGGCCGAATTAAATAAAGCCTATGAAAAAGTACCTGCCATTGCAGTCGATAAAGCCATTGCTGAAAAAACAGAAAATGCTGCAACTGTAAAAGCCACTTTTGACTGGACAGATGTGGGAAGCTGGGATACTTTCAGTGAACTTTGTAAGGAGCCCGCAAATAATAAGGTTGTGGAAATTGAATGTGAGAACAATTTTGTTTACAGTGATTTACCTGTTTCTTTATGCGGAGTAAAGGACCTGGTAGTTGTAGTAAAAAACGGAAAAGTTCTTGTAATGAAAAAAGGGCAGAGTGCTTTAGTGCGCGAAGCAGTAAACAAAATAGAAGAATAAAAAAGTAAGGCCGAAAAAAGGCTGGAGTATAAGAGGTAAATATAAAATGAAAAAAATTATCAGTGGAAAAGTTCGCGAAGTTTATGATCTTGAAGACGGAAGAATGGTTATTGTTACAACTGACCGTATCAGTGCATTTGATGTAATTCTTCCTACAATGATTACTGACAAAGGCAAAGTTCTTAATGCACTTTCTAATTTCTGGTTTGACCTTACAAAAGATATTACAAAAAATCATATGATTTCTTCAGACCTTAAGGATATGCCTGCAGAATTCCAGAAACCGGAATTTGAAGGCCGTACAATTCTTGTTAAAAAACTCAAGATGATTCCATACGAAGTAATTGTACGCGGCTATATGTTCGGTTCAATGTATGAAGCCTACAAAAAAGGTGAACCTTTCCTTGGTCATTCATTTACTAAAAAATATGAACAGGCAGAAAAACTTGATGAACCAATTGTAACTCCATCTACAAAAGCAGCTGAAGGTCATGACATCAACGTAACTCTCGATTACATGAAAAAAGACCTCGGTGAAGAACTCGGTTCAAAAATCGAAAAAACGGCCCTTGCAATCTACAAAAAATGCTATGAACACGCCGCTAAAAACGGAATCATCATTGCCGATACAAAATTTGAATTCGGTCTTGATGAAAACGGAGATCTCGTTTTAGGTGATGAAGTTTTGACTCCGGATTCAAGCCGTTTCTGGAACGCAGACACATACAAGGTTGGAACAAGCCCTGCAAGTTACGATAAACAGTTTATCCGTGACTGGCTTAAGGCAAACAACCTTGCAGGTGACCCTTCAATCAAGGAAGTTCCTGCTGACGTAGTAGCTCAGACAAGTAAACTTTATCATGAATGTGTAAAAAAGATTACAGGAAAGGATTTGTAATCAAGTGCTGTACAGATATTCCAAAGATAAAAAGGGACAGCCTGTAAAAACAGCAGTCATTTACACAAAAAATGAACATAAAATACCTTTGGATAAAATAGATCCTGACTGCCTTCGCGTAGTTACCCACCTAAAAGAGTGCGGTTTTGATACTTATATCGTAGGCGGAGCTGTCAGGGATCTTCTGGTTGGAAAATCTCCGAAGGATTTTGACATTGTTACAAGCGCTACTCCAAGCAAAATAAAAAAACTTTTCAGAAACTCTCGGATTATCGGAAAACGTTTCCGGCTTGTACATGTTTTCTTTGGAGAAAAAATTTTTGAAGTTTCAACTTTCCGCTCAACAATCGACGGCAGTGTAGGAAACAGTTTCGGTTCAATCGAAGAAGATGTTCAGCGCCGTGATTTTACATTAAACGCCCTTTATTACGATCCTTCAAAAGAACAGATAATCGATTATGTCGGCGGTGTAAATGACATTAAAAAACACATTGTCCGTCCTGTAATTCCTCTGGACAGAATTTTTGAAGAAGATCCTGTACGCATGCTTCGTGCAGTAAAATACAGTGCCACCTGCCGCTGTAAAATGAGTTTTTTCCTTAAAAGAAAAATCAGGAAGAGTGCTCATCTTTTGCTCCCGGTCAGCCCGAGCCGCCTGACAGAAGAAATGCTTAAAATCCTCAATTCAGGACATTCCCTTGATATTGTAAGTGCCTGCTTAAAAACAGACCTTTACATGTATCTTCAGCCTAATGCAACAAGCATGATGTATGAATCAAAAGAATTTGAACGTTCATATATGAGTCATCTGGCTGAAATGGACGAACTTGTTCAGAAAGATAAGACTGTAAGGCTTGGACAGAAGCTTGCCTTTATTGTAAGTGATTTTATTAATACTTTAACTGACTGGAAAAAAGAAATAAGTTCAAAAAGTGCGGCAGGGGAACTTTACCTTAAGACCTGGTCTCAGGTAAGAAATTTTGTTCTTCCAATCAATCCTCAGCGCACTGAATTGGAATACGCAATCCGCCTTACTTTAAAAAATCTTGGGGTTGGAATCAAGATTCCAAAAAATGCTTTCGTAAAAAGAACTGCTGCTAAAAAAGAAAATTAACTTTTTTCTAAGCACTCTGTTCAAATTCTTTTATAAGAATGTGATCAACTATTATTGAGATGTCTTCTACAAGGATTCCGCAGTCAGATTCAATTGCCTTGATTACAAAGTTTTTAAGTCCGCCGCTAAGTTCTGTAAGCGGTTCTCCGAAAGGAACATCTATTGTTACAAAAAGGCGGTAACCTGTCTGACTTGTCCTGATATTAAGATTTTTTACGCGGATTTCTCCGTTAAAATTGTGGGTTGAAAGCAGGGCAAGGCGGGCAAGATAAGCCTGTGAGATATTTTTCCTCTGTACTACTGCAAAAGACGGCCTTACAACTGATTTTTCAAAGAGTTTGGTATTTAAATCCTGTACCGGTTTTTCTTCATCACTTTTAAAAAATCTGCTTAAAAGCTTTCTTTTTGCAAGACTTACTTTTACTTTAGAAACGAAAATACTTGAAAAATTACCTGCTTCTTTTACTTCGTAAGCGCGGACTGGAATTACGTGTTTACCTTCAATCTGACGGCTGATTCTGGCGGCTTCAATTTGCTCTGGTGTTGCTATATCCTCAATCTTTATATATTTTTCCGGAATCGGAAGCTGCAATCGCATGGCTATTTTATTGACCATTTTTTCGCTGGTTCCGAGAAGAAGAATTTTTGTAAGATTAATTTTCTGGATTTCCCGGGCCACGCTGTCGCGGTGTTCCTTATCATCAAAAAGGGCAACCCTTACAGCACCCATGTAACTGTCTTCAAGTTTTGCTGAGCGGCCTGCTAAAATGTTGTCTTCGTAAATTAAAAGTCCGTCGTCAATTATGGCTTTGATGTGATATTTCTGTGCAACAAGTTTAGCACGGAAACTTTTTCCCGTGCCTGATGGTCCGTAAAATGCAAAGACCTGAATCTCCTTTTTGCCAAGATTAAAATAATCACCCAAATCCATAATTCAATTATAATTCAGACGGAGGGATTATCAAGGCAGATTTTAAGAACTCTTTAAACTCTTTTCTGATCGGGCAGATTATTTCCTGAGGGAGATCTAAAACAGACTCTTTAAAACTTATTTTGTATGAATGAAGAAAATGAGACTGAGATGCAGAGATTTTTTTAGCCCCGTAAGCCGTGTCTCCTGCAAGCGGAAAGCCGTGGTAAGCGGAAACTGAGCGGATCTGATGTGTTCTTCCAGTCCAGATGGTAATTTCTGCAAGGGTTACGTTTTGTCCGTTATATTTTCCGTGCGCAAGAGGTATTGCTCTTGTAAGGCTTTCTTTTCCACTATCACTTATATTTACGGTATGGAAAGAGTTTTTTGACTCATCAGATGTTTTTTCAATTCTGTCGCTCCACAATTCTTCTTTTTTTAATGTTCCCTGAAGTACTGCAAGATATGTTTTTACGGTTTTATGTTCACTTAAAGCACGGGAAAAAACTCTTGCGCCTTCAATACTCTGACTGAAAGCAATTAAACCCGTAGTTTTTTTATCAAGGCGGTGCAGGGGACCTGCAGTAAAGGAAAGGCTTTCTTTCCTGGGATGATAAAAATCATAATCCGCACAAACCAGTTCATTTAAAGCAGTTTCATTTTTATCTGCTTTTTGAACAGGGATATCATAGGGTTTATTTATAAAGAGAAGGTCTGCTGTTTTTAAAATTATAAGTGAAGAAGAAAGCGGCTGGGCTTTGTTTTGAGCATTATTATTTTCGCTTCCGTTAAGCAGAAACGAAGCAACAGTGATTTTATCTGACTGTAAAACTTTATAATCTTCCTTTTTTTTAGAACCGTTGACTTTTATGAGTCCGTTTCTTAATGCCCTGTAAATTCCTGAAAGTGCACAGTCAGGAATGAGTTTTCTTACAACACGGTCTAAGCGTCTGTTTTCATCATCTTTTCCTGCAGTAAATTCAACAAAGTCCATTACTGCATATTATCATACTAGACAAAAACTTGCATACCGATAAAATAAAACTATGTTAAAAGGTTTATTGGAACAGCTTCAGTATTTGTTTACATCGCCTACATGTCTTGCATGTGTTTTCAGCTGGTTCCTTGCACAGTTTCTTAAAACTCTGATTAAACTTTTTGCAGGCAAAATTCACAGCGTAAAAGAACTTGTAGAACTGTTAATCTGGCGCACAGGGGGAATGCCTTCAAGTCACAGTGCACTTGTTGCCTGCATAACTACCTGTATCGGTATAACCTCAGGAATTAAGTCTGATGTATTTATCCTTTCCTGCTGCTTTTTTATGGTAACAGTCCGTGATGCAGTGGGGGTGAGAAGGGCAAATGGAATTCAGGCAAAAGTGCTCAACACAATCGGTAACCAGTTAAAGGACCAGGGACTTTTTCAGGAATATAAAAACTTAAAGGAAGTACAGGGACACAGCCCAATGGAAGTACTAATCGGAAGCATTCTGGGTATTTTCGTTGCATTCGGCTTCCACTTTTTATAAAAAATGAACGCTTCCAGAAAAACTTTAATTTCATCCTGCCTTGCTTTATTTTCACTTCTCTTTATCTTTTTAACAAAAAGCCTGCCCGAAAGCCAGCTCTGGAAAGGATATAAAACCGTTTACGTAACATCTCAGAAACTTTCAGAAGAAAATATTTATTCTGTTTTTCTTAAAAAAGGCCTAAATAAAACGGTTTCCCGTATAAATCAGTCTGTTCCTGTTTTTTCAGGAATTGCACCGGTTCAGCTTCAGTCAAAGGATTCTTATCTTTATAAAAGAAATTCTTTTTTTACAGATAAGTCAAACTCATATTTTATATATTACGTTCCGCAGAATCAGTCAGACAAAATAGAAGAAGTTCTTACAGAATTAAACGGCTATCCTGAAACTGTTGCAGGAGTGGACGGGGATGCAGTTTTTCCGTGGATCTGTCCGATTTTATGCCTTATTCTTGCAGGATATCTATTTTATAAAACAAAACGGCGCCTCAATTTTTTTCTGAGCATTCTTCCTTTTATTTTATTTTCATTTGCACGGCCTTTATACACGGTATGTGCAGCCTGCTGTCTTGCTTTTGCCGCAGATTTTATGGCAGTTAATCTTTACGGAAGAAAAAATTTTTTAAACGACCTGAAAAACTCTGTTTTTATTGTTCCACTTATCATAATTCCTGTTTTTATGATGGTTTTTTCTTCATTTCTTAATTCAATACTTTTTATATTTGCTTTTGCAGGAGGCTGGGCTTTAGTCATCTGTGCAGAAGAATTATCACTTTTATATTTAAATTACAGAAAAATAAGTTCTTTTGAATTTGTTTACATTAAAAAATCATCATCCGTAAAAGTAATTAACGAAAAAAACTTTATTCACCTCGCTTTTCTTTCCGGTTTTATTCTTTTATTTTTAGTTCTCTCTTTTTTCCTTACTGGAAAAGCTTCCTCCTCAATTGATTCTTCAGACAGGCCTTTTCTTCCGGGTCCGGTTTCTTCAGGGATTGAAAATGCTCTTCCAGATTTAAGGGATTTTATGGACTGGAGCTGGCTTACAATGTCTTTTCCATACAGAAAACTAGGAGAAACAGCTGAAGCAGATTCACTTTACGGACAAAGTGTCTGTGTAAGTGAATATAAAGAAGTTTCAGGTCAGATTACACAGTCTTTGAATAAAGTTTTGACTTATGATTCTTCCTTTAAGGCTTCAATTTATGATAAAATAGAAAAAATAAATTATCCTGCCCTTGAAAAAATGATGTTGAGGCAGGGAAAAAATACTAATTATTCATACACGAAAAACGGCGGTATCAGTTCTGAAAAATCACTGGGGTTAATCCTGATTTTTTTCAGTTTGACTCCTCTGGCTTTGTGTCTGTATTTTGCGGCGGGAAAACTTAGAAATGGCTTTAGTTTATGATTTTGTTTCTGTAGATGATGGTCTGATTACAAAAAGTGTAAACGGATTCTTACCATCTGTTGCCGTTATTCCACTTAAAAAAAATGCCTCTGACGATACACAAATTCTTGTAAAGGCCGGAGATCTTGTAAAAGAAGGGCAGGTTCTTGCAAGAACAAAAGACAGCTGTATTCATTCTTCTATTCCAGGCAGAGTTGAAGATATAGTTCATACACAGTTTGCAGACGGCTCTGAAGGTTTTGCCGCTAAAATTTTACTTTCAGGTTCATTTGATTACACAGGAAAAAAACGACGCCCTGTAGACTGGTCTGGATTTGATTCAAAAACTCTTCTTTACATTTTTGCAGAAAAAGGCGTAATCAATACTTTTGATGAAAATATACCGCTTAATTATCAGATTGCAAATCTTCATGAAAAATCAGGGCGCATTCTTATTGTAAGGCTTTTTTCTGAAGATCCTGACCGTCTGACTGAAGGATTTTTAACTTCGCTTTATTTTGAAAAAATTAAAACAGGTGCAGAAATCATTGCAAAAGCAATGAATGCACGTGGAATTGTTTTTGCTTACGATATTAATAAAGGCGAAATTGACTCCAAATTAAACACACTCAAGATTCCTGTTATTGCAGCCGGATTTGATGCTAAAGGCTATCCAAACGGTTTTATGCATGAACTTGTTTCAAATGTAAAAGAAAATTTTGCGGGCACTGAGTTTAAGAAAATCGGTAACCGTGAACTTTATACAGACTGCATTACATGTCTGAATGCCTATAATGCGGTTGTGTTTAATGAACCTGTAATTAACTGTAACATTCATTTGACCGGAGACTGCCTTAATTCAGCAGCCGTAATGACTGTAAAGGCAGGAACTTTATTAAAGGATCTTGTAGTTCAGACAGGAAACTTTAAAAGGAAACTCGGCAAAATTGTTGTTAACGGCTGTGTTACAGGTAACAGCATTTCAAGTCTTGAAATTCCTATTTCTAAGGAAGTCAAATCAGTTTCTTTTATACCTGAAAATGAACTTCCAGATCAGGTTACGCAGAAATGCATAAGATGCGGCAAGTGCCTTAAAATCTGTCCTGTTTCACTTTACCCGGAAAGCCTTTACCGCATTTATTTAAATAAAGAACAGAAGGATGAACATTCAGTTTTAATTAAGCAGACTGCACTTTTATGTACGGAATGCGGACTTTGTAATGCTGTATGTCCTTCAAGAATTCCTTTATGCCAGATTATAAAAGAATTAAAGCAGGAAATAAAAAATGAAAAATAAAATAACTGTTACTTCGAGGCCGTATAAATACCTTGGCCTATCAGACAGAACAAATTCAATAATCATACTGGGATTTTTACTTCCGCAGATAATTCTGCTTACTGTTTCAAAAAGCTGGAGTGCACTCCTGAATGTTTTATGCTGTGCAGCAGCTTCTCTTTGTGTTGAGTTTTTTGAAAGCCGCTATCATCATAAAAATGATTACAATTTTATTGTAAGTGCAATACAGGGCCTTCTGACAGGTCTTTTTTTACCTTCATCATTTCCGTTTTATTCTGCTTTTATAATCACTTTACTTGTATTTTTATTATGTAAATATTTTGCAGGTGATTTTTCTGATTCCTGGATTAATCTTCCTGCACTTACAGTCTGCATATGCTGGATTTTAGGCGGAAAACTTTTTCCGTCGTTTCAGATTTCAGGCGAGGTTTTAATGTCAAAAAATCCCTCACTGACTTTAATTAACAGCGGTGTTTTTCCTGTTAATTCTGCAGATGCACGCATAACAGCCTTTTTTAATAAAACTGTTTTTTCACTTTTTGGGGTTTCCATTCCTGAAGGCTATGTTTCTCTTTTATGGGACAATCATTCTCTGATTCCTGCATTTCGCTTTAATTTTATTACACTTATAACTTCAATAATTCTTTTTTCACTGGATACAGTAAAAGTTCTTATTCCCGGTTTATTTATATTAGTTTACGGACTTCTGGTTTTATTTGCAGGGCCGCTTATTTATTCGGCAGTACCAGGACAGGGGGATCTTCTTTTAGCTTTCTGTACAAGCGGTATATTTATGAGTTCTCTTTTCCTCCTTCAGTTTGCAGGAACTGTACCAATGACTGTAACAGGAAAAGCCGTTTATGCAGTTTCAGCAGGGATTGCCGCCTTTTTTATTATAGGTGCGGGAACATCTCCGGCTGGAGCAGTTTTTACAGTCCTTTTAATGAATGCTTTCAGCCCTGTCATCCAGCATTTTGAGCATTTTGTTGAAATGAAAAACGTTAAAAATAATCTTCTTGATAAAGTAAGTGAATTAAAGGAGGGAACTAATGCTTAGTTTGTCTTCCAGAAAAAAACTTATTAACGCTTCAATTCTTTCTGGTGCCTTTATTATTGCCTGTTCGATTCTTATTGTTTTTGTTTATCTTACTAAAAACTCCCTTTCTTCCGGATTAAAACAGAAAGTAGAACAGACTGTTGAACGTTACGAAAAAGGCGGCTGGAAAATTTATAATCAGGTTGAATTTAAATCACAGACTGCCGCTTCACTTTTTGTATACCGCTGTTCTAAAGTAAGGGGCGACAACAGTGACTATTATGCAGTAATTCTCAGAATAAGTACGATTTCCGGCGCTGCTCCTGCTGTGTTTTTATGCAGAAAAGGGCAGGCTGTTTTTGCAGGTTATGCTTTTGATAACGGAAAAATGGAAGATGTAATGTCCAAAGAAAACTCTGCAACACCAATAAAATACTGGGAAACAGAGCTCCCGCTAATTCTTAATAAGGCAGGATTATTTAATGAAAAATAACAATAAAATTTTTGCCTGTCTGGCATCATGTCTTGCGATTATTCTTCCTGTACCGGGAAGAATTGTATTCGGGATTTTTGTCCTGATTCATTTTATTCTTACAGTAATGCTTACAACTCTTCTGTCTCATGCAATCAGACAGTTAAAAATGGAATCTTTAAGGCTTGGAATAATTGCACTCGAAATTACAGGCCTTACTGTTTTATACCAGCAGTTTTTAAATGCAGTCTGTCCTTTAGCCGCTTTTACTCTCGGCTTTGCAATTTATCTGCCTTCAATTTCTGCAGTCATTCTCACAATTTTAAGCGCCCAGAGTTTCCATTCAGTAAAGGAAAACCTTGCTTCTAAAATCTTAGAAAGCCTTCATGTTTCTGCTTTCTGTATCGTAATGTTCATTCTGCGCGATATTTTAGGGTTTGGGACAGTTACTCTTCCTGTCTGGAAAGATATTTATGTTATAAAGCTTCCGGTATTCTTAAAAAGCGTTTCTTTCTCTTCATTTTTTGCGACTGTTCCTGGTGCACTGATAATTACAGTTCTCTCGCTTTTTGTTTATCTTAAATTTGATGAATATTCTCAGAACGGGGTAACAGAAAATGATTAATCTTTTTTTATATTATCTTTTTTCAAGTTCAATTGTGCTTTATTACGGTACAGGAATTAACAGAATAATAACCCTCAAGAAGAATAAAACAGCATTTATAATGAGTATTCTTAAAGCACTTTTGATTACTGTTTCATCTTCTGTAATAAGCTATTTAATTAACATCTTTATTTTAATTCCTCTTGGTATTTTAAGCATATTCCCGTTTATAACTGCATTATTTTTTATTTCAATTTCCTTCTGCCTGCATTCTCTTTTAAAAACAGGATCTTTTGATTTAGGTGAAGATTATGTGCTTCCTTTCATGGTTGTCCTGATGAGCCTCAATGAAGGATTTTCCCTTGTTTCAGTAATTCTTATTAATTTTTCAGGTGTATTATCTTTTTATCTTTTACTGCTTTTAGTTTTTGCACTTAGAAGAAGATTTTCATTATATCAGAATGAAAAAGGATTTAAGCCGTATTTTGTCATGCTTATAAGTATAAGTGTTATTTTTATTGCACTGTACTGTACCAATGTTTCCTGGCTCGCACTTGATCTATATTAAAATCAGCAGCAAATTCGCAGGCATCTCTAGAAAGCCGCTTCAGTAAATTTCTAGAGATGCCCTTTATAATTACAAAAAAATCTCTTTTACTTTTATAAATTTCGTTATAAGATATAAGAACCCGCTGAAAACTATATAGTGGAATTTTTTTAAGGAGTTGTATGTGAAGGTATTAAACATCTGTTTGTCTTTATCTTTTAACGCTACTGTACTTTCAGATCCATCCTCCTTTGAAGACAGTTACCAGAACATATTAAAAAAGGTAATCTCCTTTATTTACACTAATCCACAGTATAAAATTTCTTTTTCGTTTTCAGGACCGCAGCTTGAATGGTTTGAAAAAAAACATCCTGAATTTCTTTCAATTCTCCGCGAACTGATTTCTAAAAAGCAGATTGAAATCACAGGCGGCGGCTACTATAATCCCGTTTTTCCTCTTTTATCTCCAATAGACAGAACCGGTCAGATTGATTTACTTACAGGGGAACTCAGACGCATGACCGGAAAAAGGCCAAGGGGAATGAGTATTGTAAGTTCCGTATGGGACAGAACTTTAATTCCGTGTTTTGCAAATGCAGGTATGGAGTGGGTCCAGCTTGATTCTTCACTTATAGCGCCTCAGAACCTGCATTATCTTCCGCTGGTTTTAAATGAACAGGGAAAAATAATCCGTGTCATTGCAGCCGGAAGAGATTTAGAACAGGCAGTTGAAAAACAGATTTCTGCTGACAGTTTTATTTCTTCTGTTATTAAAAAAGTTGAAAAAACTGTAAAAAACGATTCTTATAAAGACAGCACAAATGAAAGGATTGTTTACTTTTACGCTGAACCTGAAACAGCCTTAAAGCTGATTCAAAACGGCTGGTTTGAAGAATTTTATACTACTGCAGTTTCGGATTTTTCTTCTAAAGTAAAATTGAGCCTTCCTACAGAATATATTCACCGCTGTGAAGAAGTAATTCCAGCCTTTGTCGGGGCTGGTATCCGTAATGATGTTGCAAAATGGTGTACTGTTCCTTATGAAGCAGTTGAAACTAAAAATTCATGGCCTGTTACAATAAATGATTTTTTACTTACTTACGGACGCTGTCAGGCTCTTTATAACCGTGAACAGTATATTTCAATGCTGATTTCAAA
Organism: Treponema sp. UBA3862; assembly: GCA_002392405.1. GTDB lineage: Bacteria > Spirochaetota > Spirochaetia > Treponematales > Treponemataceae > Treponema_D. The sequence goes on from DGGY01000021.1 coordinate 53,059, forward strand.
CTGCCACGGCGATAAAGCAAGAAAAAATGCTGCAAGACAGGCATTATGGAAAGCCCAGGCAGGAGAAGCTCTAATCTGTTCACCACAGGGAATCTTTGCAAATAATGCATTAAGACAGACTGCCTATAAATATTTAACAGAAGCAGAAAAATATATAAGAGAAGCAGGTGATTTTAAGGAAAATGTGACTTCCTTTGATTACAACTGTGACGGACACAATGAATACATCTGCATGATGGAAAAATATACTGCCTGCATATCTTTAAGGGCAGGAGAAATTAACGAACTCAACATTACAGGAAACTATGCTGATAATTTAAGACGCCTTTCCAAGTTTGATAAAGTTACAGACGATTACGAACGCGGACTTTTTATTGAACACGTTTTTGATAAAAGCGAATTTTCTGATTATAAAAAAGGAACTCCGACAGGGTGCGGAATTTTCTCTAAAGTATTATTTAAAGAAGTTGAATTCAACAGTTCAAAAAAAGAAATCAAATTAAAGGGTGAGGGAACTTATTCCAACCTTAATCTTCCTGTAAGTCTGCGCAAAAAATATCTTATGAATTCAAACGGCTTTACAGTACAGTACATCTTAAAAAATGAGGGCCCGATTGCTTTTAAGGGAAATTTTGTTGTTGAATCAAACTTTGCCCAGACTGATTTTACATCTGCAGAAACCAATTCCTATAAAGTTGATTTAATTTCAAACGGAGACGGAATTACATACGATCAGATTTCTAAACCTGCAAGTCAGAAAAGCATCTCTTTTGTTCAGATTACAGACAGTTCAAACAATATTTCTTTTGTTTATGAACCAAACGAAGAAGCAGGAATCTGCTGCAGGCCTCTTTATTTTAAGCGGCCTGTAAACAATGCTTCTTCAAATAAAGTTTCGGGCACAACTTTTGTGGCCTCTTTATTCTGGGATGTAGACCTTGCTGCCGGAATGGAAATGGAAAAAACAATCAACTTTACGATAATCACTCCTAAAAAGCGCCGCCAGCGCGAAAAGAAAAGTTCTGCTGAATAGCCTGATTAAAAGTCCGCTCAATAATCTGTTTGTACAACTTTTCAATTTTCTGTATAATTCCATCTATGAATAACATTAAATTGAATAAAAGATTAGTAACTTCAGCACTTCCTTATGTAAACAATATTCCTCATCTTGGAAACCTTATCCAGATGCTTTCTGCAGATGTTTTTGCACGTTTCTGCCGTTCACGCGGCTACGAAACTATGTATGTGTGCGGAACTGATGAATACGGTACTGCAACTGAAACAAAAGCCCTTCAGGAAAAAAAGACTCCAAGAGAACTCTGTGATTATTACTATGCAATTCATAAAGACATTTACGAATGGTTTAACATTGCTTTTGATAAATTCGGACGCACTTCAAATGAAGAATGTACCGAAATTACTCAGTCAATTTTCAAAGACCTGGATAAAAACGGATATATAAAAGAACACACTTCAAAACAGCTTTTCTGTCCAAAGTGCAATATGTTCCTTGCAGATCGTTATGTAGACGGAGAATGTCCAAAGTGTCATGCACCAGACGCCCGCGGAGACCAGTGTGATTCCTGCGGAACTTTACTTGATCCGACACAGCTTTTAAATCCGCGCTGCCACACCTGTGGTTCTACACCTGAAGTTCGGGAAACAAAACATCTTTATATTGATCTTCCTTCAATTGCTCCAAAACTTGAAGAATGGATGGAAAAACAGAGCCTTGAAGGCAAATGGGCACAGAATGCAATCCAGATGACAAAAGCCTGGATCCGTGACGGCCTTAATGAAAGGGCTATTACACGTGACCTTAAATGGGGTATTCCTGTTCCAAAAGAAGGTTACGAAAATAAAGTATTCTATGTATGGTTCAACGCGCCTATAGGCTATATGTCCATTACAAAGCAGCTTGAAGATGAACTTAAAGCACAGGGAAAGCCTTCTTTTGACTGGAAAAAATGGTGGCTCCCGGAAGAAAGTTCAGAAGCTTTTGACGAAAAGATTGATCTTTTTCAGTTTATCGGTAAAGACAATATTCCGTTCCATACAGTTGTTTTCCCTTGTTCAGAAATCGGAACAGGAAAAAATTACACAAAACTCTATCACATGTCTTCAACTGAGTTCTTAAATTATGAAGACGGAAAATTCTCAAAATCTAAGGGTGTAGGTGTATTTGGCTCAGATGCAAAAGAATCAGGAATTCCTGCTGATGCATGGAGATTCTACATTTACTACAACCGCCCTGAAAACCAGGACTATCAGTTTACATGGAAAGATTTCCAGGAAAAATACAATAAGGAACTTATCGGTAATCTCGGTAACCTTGTAAACAGAACTCTCTTATTCATCAATAAAAATTACGGCGGAAAAATCCCTGCAGGTAAAAAAGATGAAAAACTCTGGGAAGAGGTAACTGCAAAAGAAAAGAAAGCAACTGAACTTCTTGAATGGGCAGAATTGAAGGAAGCACTTCATGTAATCATGGAGATTTCTGACATCTGTAATAAAGCCTTCCAGGAAGCAGAACCATGGAAAGCAATCAAGGAAAACAAAGAAGTTTCGGATAATATCCTTTATAACCTTGCTTATGTAATTAAGGACCTGATGATCTTAATTCAGCCTTATCTTCCTCAGTATTCACAGGTTGTTGCAGGATATCTTGGTAAAAAAATCTATACCGCAACTTTTGCAAATCCGGGAGATAAATCTGCCCTTGTATGGGATGATCTTGGAAAAATGGATGGACTTGATTCCATTTCTGAAACTTCAGTTTATTTTACTCCCCTTGACAATAAAACTGTAGATGCTTTCCGTGCAAAATTCGCAGGAAAGCAGAGTGAAAGAAAAGACGAAAAGAAGAAGGAAAACAAGGCCAAAAAAGCAGAACCAAAAGTTCTTCCACCCGAACAGCAGGCTGATTTCTTTAATAAAAACATCGAACTTACAGTCGCAAAAATTATTGATGTAAAGCCTAATCCTGAAGGAGAAAAACTTTTTATTGAAACTCTAGATGACGGTTCGGGTACTCCAAGAACAATTCAGTCAGGACTCCGCATGTATCTGAAGGAAGAAGACCTTTTAGGAAAACATGTAGTAATCGCTTCTAATCTTGCACCGAGAACAATGCGGGGAGTAGAAAGCCGCGGTATGCTCCTTGCAGGGGACTATAAAGAAGACGGAAAAGACTGTGTAGAAGTTCTTGATGTAAGCTGGGCTAAACCTGGTACAAAAGTAATTCTTGAAGGAAGCAGCTCTGACGCAGTTAAGAAAACTGAAATTACAGGGGATGAATTCTTTGCCGTACAGATTGAAGCTAAAAACGGTACTGTTGAAATTGCAGGTAAAAAACTTTTAGCAGACGGAAAAGAAATTAAGACTGTAAAAGCCCTCAATTCAGAAATCGGTTAATACTGATGTCAGTTGAAGTTTATATATTTGACCTGGACGGAGTAATCATTAATTCCGGAGAAGATATTGCAGACGGAGTTAATGCGGCATTAAAACAGTTCGGATACTGGAGCGTAGGAAAAGAAAGAATCATTTCTTTTATTGGAGACGGTGAGAAAAACCTTATCCTGCGCTCCTTAAAGGCTTCCACAAAAAAGAAATTTGATGAAACAACTGAATACGGCTCAAAACAGCTTAATTCTGTCCGGCAGTTTTATCATGAATATTATGCAAAAAATCCTGTTGTTCATACTTATTTATATGCCGGCATTAAAGAACTTTTAAAAGTCCTTAAAGCAAAAAATAAAAAAAATATTCTTGTAACAAATAAGCCTTCTGACATTGCAGGTCTTATCCTCAAAAAACTTGAAGTATTTGATTATTTTGACATTATTACAGGAGGCGACACCCTTAATTCTCAGGGAAAAACTGTTGCCTTAAAGCCGGATCCTGAAGGGCTTATACTTTCTTTAGACCGGCTAAATCAAAAATGTAATAGTCAGTATAAGAACGAAAACTGCATTTTTTTTGGGGATTCACCGACAGACATCCAGGCAGGAAAAGCTTTCGGCTGTCTTACTGCGGCAATAAGGGGAGGACTTTCAGATAAAAATCTTCTTCCGCCGGAAAAAGCGGATTTCAGCTTCTCTGTGGCAAGTGAAATTGAGAAATTTATTGACACTCTTTCTAAGGATGTAGAGAAAAGTGAACTAAAATCACAGGCTTTAAAGAACGAAATTCCAATTATTCAGGATGAAGGTAGTGATTTTATATGCAGTTACATAAAAGAACATAATGTAAAATCCATTTTTGAAATCGGAACTGCAATCGCATATTCTTCAATCCGCTTTGCAAAACTTAGTCCTGACATAAAAGTAACAACCATTGAAATTGACAGGGAACGTTTTGAAGCGGCTCAGAAAAACATTGAAGAAAGCGGAGTTAAAGATCAGATTACATCCATCTTTGGAAACGCGCTCGAAGAAAAAATTAACGGCAATTTTGATCTTATTTTTATAGATGCGGCAAAAGCACAGTACATTAATTTCTTTGAAAAGTTTAAGAACCAGTTAAATCCGGATGGAGTTTTCATTTCTGACAATCTTTCTTTCCACGGAATGGTCGAAGATTTAAGTCTTACCCGAAATTACAGTACAATAAAACTTGTAAAAAAAATCAGGAAATATATTGATTTTTTAAAAAACAATGAAGAATTTGAAACGCAGTTTTATTCAGTGGGAGACGGAATTTCTGTAAGCAGAAGGAAGAATAAAACTCTTGCATAAAGTGTAAGTACTGTTGCACAAAAAGCGTCAGATGATTAAAATATAAAGGATAATACGACAAAGGAGCCGTAGGTTTTACGCAGATATAGTCTGTGTTTAAAATCTGCGGCTTTTTTTTTGAGGTTTTTATGACTAAATATATTTTTGTAACAGGTGGAGTTGTATCAGGCTTAGGTAAAGGCATAACTGCAGCTTCTTTAGGCCGTCTTTTAAAATGCCGCGGCTTAAAGATTGCATCTCAGAAACTTGATCCTTATATGAATGTAGATCCGGGAACCATGAGTCCATTCCAGCACGGCGAAGTATTTGTTACTGATGATGGAGCTGAAACAGACCTTGATTTAGGACATTATGAACGCTTCATTGATGAAAACCTTAATAAATATTCAAACCTCACAAGCGGAAGGGTTTACTGGAATGTCCTCAACAAAGAAAGAAACGGGGATTATTTAGGTCAGACCGTCCAGATTATTCCCCATGTAACAAACGAAATTAAAGACTTTATCCTTAAAAATGCTGAAGTATCTAAAGCTGATGTCAGCATCGTCGAAATCGGCGGTACAATCGGAGATATTGAAAGCCAGCCATTTCTTGAGGCAATCAGACAGCTTTCACTTGAAGTAGGACGCAGAAACTGTCTTTTTATTCATGTTTGTCTTGTTCCTTACATTTCAGGAAGCGATGAGTTTAAGTCTAAACCTACCCAGCATTCCGTTAAGGAACTTATGGCTGTCGGAATCCATCCGGACATTATTGTCGCAAGATGTGACAAAGAAATTCCTTCTGAAATACGCAAAAAGATTTCACTTTTCTGTAACGTTACTCCTGACTGCGTAATCAACAATACAACCTGCAAAAGCCTTTATGAAGTCCCACTGATGCTTCATAACCAGAACATGGATGATGTTGTTTTGAGGGATCTTGGAATAGATAAGGCAACAGATTATAAAACACTTTCTCAGTGGGCCGACATGGTAGAAACCATTCATTCAAGAAAAGGCCTGGTAAAAATTGCACTTGTAGGAAAATATGTTAAGCTTCATGATTCATATTTAAGTATTGTTGAAAGTTTAAATCATGCTTCATTTGTAATCGGAAAAAATATTGAAATTAAATGGGTAGATTCAGATTCTGTTACAGATGAAACTGCCAGTGAGATTTTTAATGACTGCAGCGGTATAATTCTTCCCGGCGGTTTTGGACAGAGGGGAATTGAAGGAATGATTGCTTCGTGCCGTTATGCAAGAACGCACAATGTTCCTTATTTTGGAATCTGTCTCGGAATGCAGATTTGTGTAATTGAATTTGCAAGGGGAGTTCTCGGACTTTCTGATGCAAACAGCCGTGAATTTGATGAACTTTGTCCTGACCCTGTAATTGATTTAATGAAAGATCAGGAAGGCGTTATTATGGGCGGTACAATGAGGCTTGGAAGCTATCCGTGTAAAATTGCAGACGGAACAATTATGAAAAATGCTTACGGCAAAAACCTTATTGAAGAGCGTCACCGTCACCGCTATGAATTTAATAATGATTACCGCCAGGCAATGACAGAAAAAGGCCTGATTATAAGCGGAACAAGTCCTGATGATAAAATCGTAGAAACAGTTGAACTTTCATCAAAGACTCATAAATTTCATCTTGGAGTTCAGTTCCATCCTGAATTTAAGAGCCGACCAAATGATGCGGGTAAACTTTTCGTAGAATTTTTAAAGGCATGTATTTAAGAGGAAGAGGGGATAATAATGAATAAAGCGTATCTGATTCTTGCAGACGGTACGGTTTTTGAAGGATTTTCAATCGGAGCTCAGGGCTGTACAACAGGAGAAACTGTTTTTACAACCGGGATGACAGGTTATCTTGAAACACTTACTGACCCCAGCTATTACGGTCAGATTGTAACCCAGACTTTTCCACTGATCGGAAACTATGGTGTAATTCCTGAAGATTTTGAAAGCAGAAAATCCTATGTAAAAGGCTATGTTGTACGCGAATTGTGTGAAAAGCCTTCAAATTTCCGCTGTGAGGGCCAACTTGATGCTTTTCTTAAAAAACAGAATATAATCGGAATAGCAGGAATTGATACAAGAAAGCTTACCAAGATTCTGCGTGAAGCAGGCGTTATGAACGGAATGATTGTATCAGGCAGTGACGCAGAAAAAACAGTTAAAAAAATTAACGAAAAAACACTCGAAAAAATCCGCTCATATTCAATTACTGAGGCTGTAAAATCAGTTCAGGGGTCGGCAATCGAAGAAAAAACTGCAGAAAATGCTGAAAAAAGTCTTGTTGTTCTTTATGATTTTGGAGCAAAGGCAAACATAAAGCGTGAACTTGAAAAAAGAAATCTTACAGTAAAAACAGTTCCTTTTGATGCTACTGCAGAAGAAATCTTGAAACTTAATCCGGATGGAATAATGCTTTCCAATGGTCCTGGAGATCCTGCTGAGAATACAGGCGTTATTGAACAGATTAAAAAAATCTGTGACTGGAATAAAAAAATCATTGAAGAAAAAGCAGAAGATAAAAAGAGTGTTCCTGTCTTTGGAATCTGTCTTGGTCATCAGATGCTGGCCCTTGCCCGGGGAGCAAAGACTTCAAAATTAAAGTACGGACACCGCGGCGGAAACCAGCCTGTTAAAGATCTTGATACCGGCAGGGTTTTTATTTCAAGTCAGAATCACGGTTATGCCGTTGAAAATGATTCACTTCCTGAGTATGCAAAACTTAAATTCATTAATACAAACGACGGTACCTGTGAAGGTATAGAATATACGGATATTCCTGCATTCAGCGTACAGTTTCATCCTGAGGCCTGTGGCGGTCCTCATGATACTAATTTCCTTTTTGATTTATTTACAGACATGATAAAAGGGCGTTGCGGGAAAACCCCGCAGAGGGGGTAGCGTAAAAGCGCTGCTTTGAAGCGAGGGGGAGACTTCCCCCTTTACTGGAGGAAAAAAAATATGCCGCTTAATAAAGATATACACAAAGTAATGATTATAGGTTCAGGTCCGATTATTATCGGTCAGGCAGCTGAATTTGACTATGCAGGAAATCAGGCCTGTAAGGCATTAAAACAGCAGGGGCTTGAAGTCTGTCTTGTAAACTCGAATCCTGCAACTCTTATGACTGACCATGTAATGGCAGATGAGATTTATCTTGAACCTTTAACCCTTAAGACACTTGAAAGAATTATTGAAAGGGAAAAACCTGACTCACTTCTTTCAACTTTAGGCGGCCAGACAGGTCTTACTCTTTCAATGGAACTTGCAAAATCAGGATTTCTTAAAAGTCATGGTGTAAAGCTTTTAGGTGCAAGACCTGCTACAATCGACAAGGCAGAAGATCGCCAGCTTTTTAAGGATACAATGGAGTCAATCGGGGAACCCTGCATTCCGTCAAAGGTTGTAACGACTTATGAAGACGCAGTTGATTTTGTACATAACGAAATAGGTTTTCCGGCAATTATCCGCCCGGCTTTTACTCTCGGAGGAACAGGCGGCGGAATCGTAAAAAATGACCGTGAACTTGACGAAATTGCACATAACGGACTTCACCGCTCACCAATTCATCAGATTTTAGTTGAAAAATGTATTTCAGGCTGGAAAGAAGTTGAATTTGAAGTAATGAGGGACAGTGCCGGAAATGTAATTACAGTCTGCTCAATGGAAAACTTTGACCCTGTCGGTGTTCATACGGGAGATTCAATCGTAATCGCTCCTACTGTAACTCTTGCAGATAAAGAATATCAGATGCTCCGTTCTGCTGCCTTAAACATTATTTCTGCTCTTGAAATCGAAGGCGGCTGTAACTGTCAGTTCGCATTAAATCCTGACACCTTTGAATACGCTGTAATTGAAGTAAACCCGCGTGTTTCCCGCTCATCAGCGCTTGCCTCAAAGGCTACAGGCTATCCGATTGCAAAAGTTGCAGCACTGATTGCGGTTGGCTATACGCTTGATGAAATTCCAAACTTCGTTACAAAAAAGACAAAGGCATGTTTTGAACCTGTTTTAGATTATGTTGTCGTTAAAATGCCTAAATTCCCTTTTGATAAATTTGTCTATGCCGCAAGAAAACTCGGCACTCAGATGAAGGCGACCGGCGAAGTAATGGCAATCGGACAGAACTTTGAAGAAGCTATTCTGAAGGCTGTGCGCGGGGCTGAAATCGGCGTAAAAGATTTGAATCTTCCTGCCTTTGAAAAAGAAGGTGATGAAAAAATAAAAGAAAGGGTTTCTCAGTGCACTGACCAGAGAATTTTTGCAATATATCAGGCTTTAAAACGCGGTATTATGAGCGTTGAAGAAATTCATGAAATTACAAAAATTGACGAGTGGTTTTTGTGGAAGCTTGAAAATATCTGCGTGAAGGCTTCAGCAGCTGCAGAGAAAATGCTTTATCCGCCAAAATCATTTAAGATGGTTGATACCTGTGCAGGCGAGTTTGACGCAGAAACTCCGTATTTTTACTCAACAACAGGCGGAGAAAACGAGGCAGAACTGTATCTTAAAGAACTGCATTCCGGCAATTTGAATGCAGGTGAAGCAACAGATGGAAAGAAGTCTAAGGGAACGATTGTTGTTCTTGGTTCAGGACCAATCAGAATCGGGCAGGGGATTGAGTTTGACTATGCCAGCGTTCAGTGTGTCTGGAACTTAAAGAAATTAGGTTATGAAGTTGCAATAATAAACAATAATCCAGAAACTGTTTCTACAGATTTTGATACTGCAGACCGTCTTTACTTTGAACCGCTTACTCCTTCAGATGTGATGAATGTTCTTGAAGTTGAAAAACCGGTTGGAGTTGTTGTTGCCTTTGGCGGCGGAACTGCAATTAAGCTTGCAAAATTTCTTGACAGTCAGGGAATTAAAATTTTAGGTACAAGTGCAGATGCCATTGACCTTGCCGAAGACCGTGAGCGTTTTGAAGAACTTTGTGACAGACTTGATATTAAACGTCCAAAGGGGCTTACAGTGTTCACTGAAGTTGAAGCACTCGAAGCAGCAGCAAAAATCACGTATCCTGTTTTAATGAGACCAAGTTATGTACTTGGCGGTCAGAACATGATTATTGCGCGCAATAATGCTGATGTTAAGGAATACATGAAAATCATCCTCCGCCAGGGAATTGAAAATCCTGTCCTTATTGATAAGTACATGGAAGGTAAGGAACTTGAAGTTGACTGCATCTGCGACGGAGAGGATGTTCTTATTCCTGGAATTATGGAACATGTAGAGCGTACGGGAATTCACTCAGGAGATTCTATTGCAGTTTATCCTGGTACATTTGAAGCTCCAATTGAAGAAAAGATAATTAAACAGAGCCGCGACCTTGCGCTTGCGCTCGGTACCAAGGGACTTGTAAATATTCAGTATCTGATTTACGAAAATGACCTTTACATTATTGAGGCAAATCCCCGCTCAAGCCGTACTGTGCCTTATCTGAGCAAAGTTACAGGCGTTCCGATGATTGAACTTGCTACCCGTGCCATGCTCGGTGAAAAAGTAAAAGACATGGGCTTTGGAACAGGCCTTTACAGAAAACCTGATTATTATGCAGTAAAAGTTCCTGTATTCAGTTTTGAAAAATTAATGGATGTAGATACTCACCTCGGCCCTGAAATGAAGAGTACAGGTGAAGTTCTTGGAATTGCAGAAACAAGAGAAGAAGCACTGTTTAAAGGGATGGCAGCAGCCGGAGTCAAGATGATTCACCCGCGCCATAAATCTAAAGATGCTCCTTCAGGAGTTCTTCTTTCTGTACGCTCTACAGATCTTCCTGAACTCGCTCCTCTTGCACAGAAATTCTTTAATCTCGGATTTAAGCTTTTTGCTACAAGCGGAAATGCTGAGACTATAAGCCGGTCTGGAATTGAAGTAACTCCTGTTGCAAAAGTTCATGAAAATTACAGTGATAACGTTATGACGCTCCTTGAAAGCGGTAAAATTGCATATGTAGTTTCAACTTCAGCAAAGGGCAGGGATCCTGTTGCTGAAAGCGTTAAGCTCCGCCGTCTGGCAGTTGAAAGGGATATTGAATGTCTGACTTCAATCGATACGGCTAATGCGCTTTGTGACTGTCTGGCAGGCGGCTTTACACTTGATAATGCATGCCTGACAGACATTAATAAAGATATTTAGACCGGATATTCACCTGTAAAGCAGCCCTTACAGAAAGAGTCTCCGCCCAGAGCCTTTACCATTCCTTCAAGACTGATAAAGGCGAGGGAATCTGCTCCGATTTCACGGCAGATTTCACTTACTTCATGGCTGCTTGAGATAAGTTCGTTTTTGCTTGGTGTGTCTATACCTAAGTGGCATGGAAATTTTACAGGCGGTGAACTTACGCGGAAATGAACTTCCCTGGCACCGGCTCTTCTTAAAATCTGTACCAGACGGCGGCTGGTTGTTCCGCGGACAATAGAATCGTCAATTACAACGACTCTTTTTCCTTTAAGGTCACTTGAAACTGCGTTGAGTTTTACAAAAACCATATTTTCCCTTTCTTTCTGGGTAGGGGCAATAAAGGTTCGTCCGATATATT
>DGGY01000004.1 GCA_002392405.1 Treponema sp. UBA3862
AGTGCAGGCCAGATGTATTCTTCAATATATTCCTGACGGGCATCTACTACATAGCAGGCAGCGGCACCAGTCTTGAGTGCACGGCCTTTAATTGCTTCCCAGTCATCACCCTGACCAACATCGATGCAGACTGCAATAACATCATAATCATAATTTTCTTTGAGCCACGGAATAATTACCGTTGTGTCCAATCCACCTGAATAAGCTAAGACAACCTTTTCTTTTGCCATAAAAAAGCTCCTGTATGCAAAAAAAATTGCGTTTAAAATGAATATTTATACGCACGAAGATGCATATTTATACATATATCCTAGTGTTTTGTGAAATTTTATGCAATATACCGCAAAAAAATACAGTATAAAAAAGAAAGGCGTATTTACATGTAAAGAACAAGAAGTTCATCAAGTATTTTTTCCATAACTTCAAAACTTTCAGGAGTAAGGCTTAAAAAATTATCATATTCAGTATGGAAAAGCCGCCAGGTTACAGGCATTTTTTCCTGATACTTAAACTTAAAATCAGCCCCGCTTTCTAAAGCTGCATTCATAACAGCCCTGGAAAGATTTTTATCTTTAAGAAGTTCCTTATAATAAAGTGAAGACTCCTCCTCCGGGAGCATTGTCAGCGCAACAGCAGGAATTCCTGAGGCAAGAAAACCCGCATTATCGCTATAAGGAACAGGGAGCGTAATCCATTTTTCAGGACTCACCCTGCTTAAAATTGAGCGGGTCCTTTCGAATAAAGAGGCAAACTTTTTTACAAATACAGAAGAACCGCCTGCAGCATTAACCTTAACAGAAGAAAGTCCTGCTTCTGCAAGCACAGGAACAGTTCCCCTGCCCGTGCTGTCAAAAACAAAAACATCACTGTCGCTTATTCCTGCTTTTTTTAAGAATTCGGCAAGTCCAAAGGCCCCCTGGTCACTAACTCCGTTCTCCCCAAGTTCTTCTCCGTCGGTAAAGAAAATGCGGATATTTGAAACCTGTCCTTTTTTTGCCCTTTCATTTATTTTTACTGCAAAAGAAGCAAGCGACATGTTTGCACTTGAATTATCGTTTGCACCCGGGCTTTCTGGAACTATATCGTAATGAGAAATGAGCGTCTTGATTCTGAACTTCGGATTAAAAGAGGAAGCGGGAAAATTAACAAAAAGATGTTTTTTATCCTGAACATTTATTACTGAAGTACTTACCCCCCGGTCAGAAAGATATTTCTGCAGAAAAGCAAGTCTGTCTGTTCCCGGGGCTATGTATTTTTTTAAGTCTTCAAGCAGTCCGTTCATTTTTAACTGTTAAGTGATGAAAGAGGAACCGGCTGCGGGCTTGTAGTCGCATTATCAAGTTTTGAAAACTCTTCAAGAAGTTCTTTCTGTTTTGAAGACATATGAGAAGGAACCTGAACGATAATTTTAATGTACAGGTCTCCTTTTCTTGAACCGTTAAGAATCGGAACACCTTCATTCTTAATGCGCAGAAGTTTTCCGTTCTGAGTGCCTGCAGGAAGCTTGAATTCAATTTTTTTACCGTCTAGGGTTGTAATGAAAATCGTTTCCCCCAGAGCGGCCTGTGCCATTGTTACAGGAACTGCACAGTATAAATCCTGACCGCTGCGCTCAAAATATGTATGGCCTTCAACATGGAGGACAACGATTAAATCGCCTGCAGGACCACCGTTTTTACCGGCATCTCCTTCCCCATGGATTGCGATGCGTTTTCCGTCGTCTACACCTGCAGGAATATTAAGTGTTACGCGTTTTGATTTTTCTTCTACGCCTGTTCCACGGCAGTGAGGACAAGGCTTATCGATTACAGTGCCTTCTCCGCGGCATGTCGGACAGGTCTGCTGAACGGCAAAAAATCCTGCCTGGCGTCTTACCTGACCAGAACCGCCGCAGGACGGACATGTTTTTCTGCTTCCGCCTTTTGCAGCCCCGGAACCACGGCATTCTGAACATGCTTCATTATGAGTAAACTTAACTTCAGCCTTTGTTCCGTAAACAGCATCTTTAAAGGAAATGTCAAGGTCATAGCGCAGGGACTGTCCCTGCTGAGGAGCATTAGGATTAGACCTTCTTGAAGAAGAACGTCCGCCCCCAAAGATACCTTCAAAAATATCTCCAAAGCCGCCGCCCATTCCGCCGAAGAGGTCAGAAAAATCGTGGAAGGCATGACTTCCAGAGAAGCCGCCGCCTCCGCCGAAGCCTGCAGCTCCGTCAAGGCCTGCAAAACCGTACTGGTCATAAAGAGGACGTTTCTGGTCGTCAGAAAGAACTTCATAAGCTTCTGTCGCTTCCTTGAATTTTTCCTCTGCTTCTTTATTTCCAGGGTTTCTGTCAGGATGATATTTTACGGCAAGTTTTCTGTATGCCCTTTTAATTTCATCCGCAGATGCACCTTTCTGTATGCCAAGTACTTCGTAGTAATCTCTTTTTGCAGCCATTTTCCTTTTGCCCTTTTAAAAACAAAGCTGCAGACCGCCTTACAACGACAGTCTGCACGCTTTTAATCATTCGAATAAAACTTATTTGTCGTCGTGAACTTCGTAATCAACGTCGTCAGCAGAACCCTTGTCAAATCCTGCTCCGCCAGCGTTATTTCCGGCATCAGCATTACCTGCTCCGGCACCTGCATCAGCTCCAGGATTAGCACCTGCACCCTGTGCTCCCTGCTGCTTGTAGAGTTCTTCTGCAATCTTGTAAGAAGCCTGTTTGAGGGCCTCAGTCTTAGACTTGATTTCGTCTGTATTGTTGCTTTCCAGAGCTTTTTTAAGTTCAGCAACTGCATCATTTACTTTCTGTTTTTCTGCATCGCTTACTTTGTCGCCTACATCCTTAAGGCTCTTTTCTGTAGCGTAGATAAGGCTGTCTGCTTCATTTTTAGCATCGATTGATTCACGCTGTTTTTTATCTTCATCTGCATGAGCTTCAGCATCTTTTACCATGCGTTCAATTTCTTCCTTGCTCAGGCCCGAAGAAGATGTAATCTGAATGTGCTGTTCCTTTCCTGTTCCCAGATCTTTTGCAGAAACATGAACGATAC
>DGGY01000017.1 GCA_002392405.1 Treponema sp. UBA3862
TTAATTACTTCTAGGACAGCCCCTTATAAACAAATTTCTTTGCTATTTCTGTGCATCAAGAGCGTCGATGTAAGAAAGATTTAATCTTCCCATCTTATCAACTTCAAGAAGCTTAACAGGAATCTGCTGTCCTTCTGAAAGAACATCTGTTACCTTTTCTACTCTTCCGTGTGAAAGTTTTGAAATGTGGCAGAGACCTTCTTTTCCAGGGAGGATTTCTACAAAGGCACCAAAGTCCATGATGCGCTTTACTGTACCATTGTAAATTGTACCTGGTTCAGGATCTTCACAAATTCCCTTTACGGCAGCCTTTGCTTCTTCAGCAGACTTGCCTGTTTTTCCGTAAATCTGAACTGTTCCGTCGTCTTCAGTGTTGATTGTTACATCGTACTGTGCGCAGAGAGCCTTTATGTTCTTTCCGCCTGGTCCGATGAGGGCACCGATCTTATCTGGAGCAATCTTCATTGTAAGGATTTTTGGAGCAAAAGGACTGATTGGCTGCGGCTTGTCGATACATTTTTCCATGATTGAAAGAATATGGAGACGGCCTGCTTTAGCCTGTGCAAGTGCTTCTTTCATAATCTGAGTTGTTACACCTGCAATCTTGATGTCCATCTGGAATCCGGTAATACCGTCTTTTGTTCCTGCTACCTTAAAGTCCATGTCACCAAGGTGATCTTCTTCTCCAAGGATATCAGAAAGAATCTTATAGTTTCCGTAAGGATTGTCACCCTTTGGTTCTGTAATAAGACCCATGGCAATTCCGGCAACCATTTTCTTCATCGGAACACCGGCAGCGAGCATTGCAAGACAGCCGCCGCAGGTTGAAGCCTGAGAAGAAGAACCGTTTGATTCCATGATTTCTGAAACTACACGAACTGTGTAAGGGAATTCAGCTACAGAAGGTACCATTGCAGCAAGTGAACGGCGTGCAAGGTTTCCGTGACCGATTTCGCGGCGGCCAGTTGTAAGGCGGCCTACTTCACCTACAGAATATGGAGGGAAGTTATAGTGAAGAATGAAGTTTTCACTTCTTTCTCCGTCGATATCATCATAAACCTGAGCATCCATTGTTGTACCTAAAGTACAAACAGCGAGAGACTGAGTTTCACCGCGGGTAAAGAGTGCTGATCCGTGAGGACGAGGAAGAACGTTTACTTCACAGGTAATCGGGCGGATTTCATCACACTTACGGCCGTCAATACGAAGTCCCTTATCGAGGATGCTTTTGCGCAGAAGGTTGTACTGAATGTCATCAAAGCATGCATCAAAGAGCTTTTTCTGAACTTCATCTTCAAACTGTTCTGCATATTTTTCAACAATCTGCTTTTTAGCGGCAGAAATTGCGTTTCCGCGGTTATCTTTTCCGTCCTGGAAACATGCTTTTTCGAGGAGCGGAGTTGCATCTGCAATAATTGCATCCTTGTTTGCAAGTTCTACATTGAGAGGTGCAAGAGGAAGCTTTTCTTTGCCGCATTTAGCAACAAGCTGTTCCTGAAGTTCACACATTGCTGTAATGAAGCCCTGAGCCTGTTCAAGGGCACCGAGCATTACTTCTTCAGAAACTTCATTGGCACCGCCTTCAACCATTGTAAAGCCGTCTTTTGTTCCGGCTACAACGATTTCAAGTTCTGCCTTTTCCTGCTGCTGGAAAGTAGGATTGATTACATACTGTCCGTCAATGTAAGCAACACGTGCTGCAGCAACCGGTCCATGGAACGGAATATCCGAAATTGAAACTGCTGCAGAAGCTGCAATTACTGCAAGGATATCAGGCGGGTTGATTCCGTCTGCAGATACACAGGTCGGAACAATTTGGATTTCGCGGCCAAAGCTTACTTCAAAAAGCGGACGCATAGGACGGTCAATAAGGCGTGATACGAGGATTTCCTTATCTTTAGGACGTCCTTCGCGCTTTACAAAACCGCCCGGGATTTTTCCGGCTGCGTAGTATTTTTCGTTGTATTCAACAGTAACCGGAACAAAGTCGAGGCCTTCTTTTACTTCTGATGAAGCACAAACAGTTGCAATAACAGCAGTACCGGCATACTGTGCATAAACACAGCCGTTTGCCTGTTTACCGATTTTACCTGTTTCAAGAAGGAGCTCTTCGTTACCGATTTTGTAAGTTACTCTATTTACTGCCATAACTTAAACCTCCAGTTTACTTATTTGCGGAGGCCAAGATCTTTGATAAGCTGGCGGTAAAGTTCCAGATCCTTTCTCTGAAGATATTTGAGAAGCTTGCGGCGCTGTCCGATAACTTTGAGAAGACCGCGTGCAGCTCCTGTGTCTTTAGGGAACTGTTTACAGTGTGCTGTAAGCTGTTTGATGCGTTCAGTTAAAAGTGCAACCTGAACTTTTGAATTT
Organism: Treponema sp. UBA3862; assembly: GCA_002392405.1. Lineage (GTDB taxonomy): Bacteria > Spirochaetota > Spirochaetia > Treponematales > Treponemataceae > Treponema_D. Next base: position 2,371 of record DGGY01000017.1, read on the forward strand.
CCTGTGTCGGCTTCGTTTGCGCCGAATTTGCTGATGATAGCAGCTGATTCTTCTTTTGTAAGCATTTTACTTACTCCTTATAATATTTATTTTCTCTGGGTTAACCAAATTGAATTGCCCGTACAAAACCTCTGAGCGATCCATCAGAATCCAGCACGCGAAGTAAACCGGAATCTAATTTGCAAACTGCAGTTTTTGTAACGGAAATCTCTTCGCTTCCAGAAATTACCATTTCTATTGTGACAGTGTATTCACCGTCCGGAGGATAAACCTGCGTTCCCCTCTGTTTTTCAACAAGCCAGTACTGACCGTCTTTTTCTTCCCTTTTCCAGTCGAATCCCATGCAGTCAATTGAATAAGGACGGCGGAGCATTATTTTTATTGCTTCAAATTCCTTATCAAGTACATCCTGGCGGATTCGTGAAGAACTTACCTTTTTATCAAGGTAATCAATAAAACTTAAAACCTTAAGTTCAACTTCGTTTTGTGAACAGAAAGACTTTAAGGCTGGAATATCAGTTGCACCCTTATAGCCGCATCTGAAATCCTCACCTTCTGCAATGAATTTTACATTACAGTTGTTTTTTAATGCAGACAGAAAGTCGTACCCGTCTATTTTAGTAAATTGTTCAGAAAAGTCAATGACGATAACAAACCTAAATCCTTTACTTATAAAGAATTCCATTCTCTGAGAAAGCGAAGAAACCTCACCCTGAAAACCAGCTTTAGGATTTATGGATTTTGTCGGATGCCGGAAAGTAACGATTCCCGGGACAAGATTCTTTCTTGAAAGCAGTTCATCAAAAATCGAGTCATGACCTATATGAGTTCCGTCAAAACTTCCGATTGATAAAGCACAGCCTTTTTCCATAAAATCAGGTGCAAATTTTTTATTTACAATCTGTTCCCAAGAATAGACTTTTATCTGCTCTTTTTCCCACGGAATTACAAAACCGTAACTGAGTCTTCTGCCCTGTTTTTTTACAACCCCGCCAAAACTCATGTCCGGATAAAAAACTGCAAACTCAGTATTTTCTTCGGGATTTTCAAGATAATAAAAAGCATGATTTTTTAGAGGACGTCCGCTTAAATAATCACAGACATAAGCCTGCGACAAAAGCGCATTTTCAAAACCACACAGCTGGGCAATTTCAGGAGTCATCGGATAGAGTGCTTTATTTATCTGAGAAGTAAATTCAGGATTATTTCTGCGGTCAGCTGCTTCTTTTTTGTTACCGTATACAAGATTTGAAATCGTAAAATCTGAGAGATCAGCTTTTCCTGCAGCATCCTTAAGATTAAAAGGTCCTACAGAAATTCTTCTTAATGCTTTTAAATGAGCCGCAGTTCCACACTCCCGGGCAATATCACGGGCAAGAGAGCGGATATAAGTTCCTTTTGAGCAGGAAACTTCAATAAGGGCATATTTATCTTCAAAATCAAGAAGCCTGATAGAATGAACTGTAATTTTTCTTGGTTTTAATTCGACTTTTACACCGCTTCTCATAAGGTCACTTGCCCTTTTTCCATTTACATGAAGGGCAGAAAACTCAGGAGGAATCTGTTCTATTTCTCCCCTGAACTTTAAAAGTGCCTGTCTAATCTGATCTTCTTCAGGGATCGGACCTTCTTTTATGACTTTTCCGGTTGGATCTAAAGTGTCAGTCTCTGTTCCGAATTCAATTAAAGCAAGATAAGTTTTACTGAAACCCGTAATATGCGGAACAAGATGAGTCATACTCCCGGTTAAAACAACAAGAAGGCCGTCCGCAAAAGAATCAAGAGTTCCTGTGTGGCCAACCTTATTTGTTCCGAGAGATTTTTTTACTGCCGTAAGTGAAGAAAAACTCGTTTCTCCTGACTGCTTGGCAAGCAGAAGGATTCCGGATTTACTGTTCTTCTGAATGCTGTTTTCTGATCTCATCTTCCTCAGCTTCAAGCTGATTGAGTTTGTGAACCATTTCAAAACCCTCTTTTATTGAGCTGTCTGCAATAAAGGTGAGTTTTGGAAATTTTCTTATTGTAAGTTTTTTAGCAATACTTGTCTGAATAAAACCTGCAGCACTATTAAGTCCTGCAACGCCGCTTACAACCTTGCCTTCAGGAAGAAAACTTGATACGTAAACTTTCGCATAGGCAAGGTCTCCGGCAACTTCAACCCTGTTGATTGTAAGGAAAGTTGAAACGCGCGGATCCTTTATTTTCTGAGTAGAAATCAATTTTGCAATTTCATCACGAATCTGTTCGCCGAGTCTGGCAAGTCTGAATTCACCCATGGATTAAGCTTCTCCTGAAGTCTGGTTATTGTTTTCAGCGGCTTTAGCCTTTGCAGCTTTCTTTGCCTTACCCTTTGCTTTAGCTTCTGCTTCTTCAGCGGCAGCCTGAGCGGCAGCGGCATCTGCTTCTGCTTTAGCGGCAGCAGCAAGTTCTTTTGCCTTTGCTTCTGCTTCAGCCTTTTCATCAACCAAAGATTCACCAAGTTTACGTGCAACTTCAACGAATTCGATGATTTCAAGCTGGTCTCCAACCTGGATATCCTGCCAGTTTTCAAGCCCGATACCACATTCAAAGCCGGCTTTAACTTCCTTTACATCATCTTTAAAGCGCTTGAGGGAAGAAATCTTTCCGGTCCACTTTACGATGCCTTCGCGGATAAGATTAACGGTAGCAGTCTTTTTAACCATACCGTCTGTAACGTAACATCCTGCAATAAGGCCGATTTTTGGAACACGGAATGTATCCCGAACTTCGACTGTACCCAGAGTCTGTTCCAGGGTATCCGGACGGAGCATACCTTCCATAGCCTGCTGAATTTCTTCAACACACTTATAGATGATATTGTATTTTCTGATTTCAACTTTTTCTTCGTCAGCCAGCATTTTTGCTTTTGCTGTAGGACGAACGTTAAAGCCGATGATAATTGCATTTTCGTCAGCAGATGCAAGAGTAACGTCGCTTTCGTTGATTGCACCTGCAGAAGAATGAATTACGTTCAGGCGGATTTCCGGAGTAGAAAGCTTTTCAAGAGACTGCTTGAGGGCTTCAGCTGATCCCTGAAGGTCTGCCTTGATAATAACTTTGAGCTCGTTGATTTCGCTTGCCTGAATTGTTGAAACAAGGTTGTCAAGGTTAACTTTCTTAACGGCTTTAGCAGCTTCAAAGCGCTTGAGTTCCTGTCTTTTTGCAGAAATGGCGCGGGCATCTCTTTCTGTTTCTGTAACCTGGAAAGGATCACCGGCATTAGGCATTTCATCAAGACCAAGTACTTCAACAGGCATTGAAGGAGTTGCTTCCTTAATTTTTTCGCCGCGGTCATTGAACATGGCACGTACTTTACCTGAGTAAATGCCGGCAACAAAAGGATCTCCGACCTTAAGGGTACCGCTCTGTACAACGACGTCAGCAACAACACCTCTTCCCTGGTCTACCCGTGATTCAATAACCTTACCTTCTGCACGTGTACCCCACTGAGTCTTAAGTTCAAGCATTTCAGCCTGAAGAAGAATTGCATCAAGAAGGGCATCAATTCCTTCACCCTTAAGGGCAGAAATTTTAACGTACTGAGTATCACCGCCCCATTCTTCAGGTGTAAGTCCCTGTTCAGAAAGCTGTGTCATTACCTTATCCGGATTTGCGTCCGGTTTATCAATTTTATTTACTGCAACAATAATCGGAACTTTAGCGTCTTTTGCGTGGCTTAAGGCTTCGAGAGTCTGAGGCATTACACCGTCATCTGCGGCAACAACAAGTACACAGACATCAGTAATCTGGGCACCGCGGGCACGCATCATGGTAAATGCTTCGTGACCCGGAGTATCAAGGAAGGTGATTACACCCTTATCAGTCTTAACCTGATAAGCACCGATTTTCTGTGTAATACCGCCGGCTTCACCTGCAGCAACATTTGTTTTACGGATTGCGTCAAGAGTTTTAGTTTTACCGTGGTCAACGTGACCCATGACAGTAACAATCGGTGGACGAGGAAGTTCTCCGCCTTCTTCACCCTTGTCACTTTCAATTACTGTTTCATCATAAAGAGAAACAAGATGAACTTCACAGCCGTATTCTGCGGCAAGAAGGGTTGCAGTATCAGAATCAATGCTCTGGTTGATTGTAACCATCATACCCATGGACATGAGTTTTCCGATGATTTCACCAGCCTTAAGGTTCATCTTTTTTGCAAGGTCAGAAATTGATACCGATTCCATGATATCAATTGACTTTGGAACAACCTGAGCCGGTGTGGCTGCCTTCTTCTTGTAAAGTTCTTCTTCGTCAAAGAGTTCTTCCCGGTCTTTCTTTGTATTGTAAACCTGCTTTTTACCCTTGAACTGTTTTTTAGTATTTGCTTTTTCCGGGATTGCAGAAGCTGCAGGAGCCCCGCCGAAACCAGGCTTAGGACCAAATCCAGGTCTTGAACCCTGAGGACGTCCGCCGAAACCAGGTCTTCCCCCCTGTCCTGCGCCGCCAAAACCGCCCTGACCGCCTCTGTTGAAGCCGCCCTGGCCGTTACGGTTCATACCGCCGCCCTGACCGCCTCTGTTAAAGCCGCCCTGACCGTTACGGTCGCGGTTCTGATAATTTTCCCGGGCCTGAGCCCCGGAAAAGCCGCCTGTTCTCTGACCGCCGCCAGAAAAGCCTGAGCGGTTAGAATTAAAGCCGCCGTCACGTCCTGCATTAGGATTCTGACGGAAACCGTTTGAGTTTGGACGCGGGCGGGCAGAAAGGTTTCCTGCCTTAACGTTAGGGCGCGCAGAACCAATTTCAAAAGTCGTACGAGACTGTGCCTGCGGTTTAGGCTGCTGTGCCTGTGCACCTGCGGCATTTGAAGAGGAAGCTGGAGATTTTTTTACGACAACAGGGCGCTTCTGCTCTCCGCCGTTAGACGGCGCAGCTTTAGGAGCATCCTGTCCTGCTACAGGTTTTCTTTTGAGAATAACAACCTTTTTCTTTTCCTGTCCCTCTGGGTTTGTATCTCCGCTTTTATTAACCGGAGCTTCTGATTTTTTCTTGTTTAATACAAATCCGGGCTTTTTCTCTGTTTCTTCAGCCATATTTTCCTGTTTTTCCTCTTTAATCTCGTACTCTTTTGTCAGTATATTTTACGCGTTTTATTACTCAAATTCAAATTCAGTTCCGCATTCAGGACATTTAGTCATATCCAGAGTGATTTTGCATCCGCACTCAGGACACTTGTATTCTTCCTCTTCTGCTTCTTCTGAAACTTCAGCATCACTTTCATCAGCTTCTTCTTCAACAAATTCTACAACATCGTGGAGAATTCTGTTTACTTCATCAAGCTGTTCCTGGCTTATGCCTTCAATACTTATTGTGCCGGCATCGTAAGCATCAACAAAGTCCTGAATGTCATCAAGACCTGCATCTTTAAGTGCTGCAGCAACATCAGCATCAACTCCAGGAAGTTCTGAAACAGCAGAAATAGGTTCTTCTTCCTGAGCACCGCCGTTAAACAGTTCAGCGGCAGCTTTGTGTGTAGAGAACTGACTGAGATCCATTTCTGCAGCCTGTTCTTCTGTTTTAACATCAATTGACCAGTCACAAAGACGGTTAGCAAGACGAACGTTCTGTCCCTGTTTACCGATTGCAAGAGAGAACTGACTGTCACTTACAATAGCAAGAGCCTGTTTCTTTTCTTCATCAGTAATAAGAACTCTTTCAACTTCTGCAGGAGAAAGTGCATTCTTAATGAATTCTACAGGATCCGGAGAGTAACGGAGAACATCAATTTTTTCTCCTTCAAGTTCACGGATTACATTCTGAATACGAACACCTTTAAGACCTACACAGGCACCTACAGGATCTACGTCATCTTTATTTGAAAGAACTGCAATCTTTGTGCGGTAACCTGCTTCGCGTACGATTTTATAAATTTCTACAGTCTTGTCTTCGATTTCCGGAACTTCAAGTTCAACGATAGACTGAACGAATTTAGGATCTGTACGGCTCAAAACAAGCTGAACACCTGCACTTGTAGTCTTAACATCTACAACAACAGCCTTGATACGGTCGTTTTTCTGATAGATTTCTCTTGGACTCTGATATTTTTTAGGAAGCACACCTTCAACTTTTCCGAGGTCAACGTAAATATTGCCGTTGTGTTCCCTCTGATAGTAACCGATGATAACTTCGCCGATTTTGTCTTTATTTTCTGAAAGAAGATTGTTCTTAAAGCTTTCGTTAAGTCCCTGATGAGCGGCCTGTTTACCAGTTGAAACTGCAGAACGTTCAAAAGTTTTTGGATCAATGAGAATAAGGATTTCATCCCCTACTTCACATTCATCACTCATTTTAAGAGCATCTTCAAGTTCGATTTCTGTTACCGGATCATATACACCGTCTACGATTACCTTGCGTGAGTAAACTGATACATCCGACAGGTCATCTGCAAACTGTACTTCACAGTTATCTGCAGTACCAAATGTTTTTTTATAAGCTGCCTTAATTGCAGCCTCTACTGTCTGCTTGACTGACTCTTCCGAAACTCCTTTTTCCGAAATCAACGCTCGGATTGCTTCTGCCATTTCTGACATATTCAAGCCTCCTTAAAAAAAATTAAAAAACCTTTATTTCAAAAATCATCTTAAGATACAAAGACCTACAGATGAATAAATTTTGCCTTTGCAATATTTTCGTAAGAAACCGTTTTTTTAACGGAACTTCCGTCTTCTCCCGTCTGTTCAAGAACTATTTCTTTTTCATCAGAAGAAACAACTTTTCCGCCGACCCAGTCAGTAACGGTTTTGTCCCATACACGAACTTCACGCCCCTTAAAAAGTGCAAACTCAGCTGCATTTTTTATGTTGCGTTCCATTCCAGGGGAAGTCAGTTCCATGTAAGTATCATCAGTTCCAAGAATCTCTTCAATTTTGGGAAGAAGTGCGTGATGAACTTTAGAACAGTCATTGATTCCGATATTAACTGAAGGATCATCACCTGTAATTACTGCAAGAATATGAGTCGTTCCGTTTCCGTGACGGGAAAACTTAAGTTCCACAAGATGAAAGCCTAAATCCGCACAGACTGCTTCACATTCTTTGTAATGCGGGTAAGAATCAAGCGCTATATAATCCATATCCGGTAACTGTCCCCTAAATAAAAATGGACCCGTTTTGCGGATCCATTAAAATATTTCTATTAAAATGTTAAGTAAATATACTGCCTGAGACAGATTATGTCAATAATTGAACTGCGTTTTTCATATGCTCAGGAAGCTCTGTTTCAAAAACCATCTGCTTTCCATCAAGCGGCAGGGTAAGTTTTGTAGACGCAAGACAGAGTTTTTTTATTTTCAGCGGGCGGGCAGCTTTGTTCAGTTTAAAATTTCCGTGCTTATCATCTTCGATAATCGGACAGAGGGCTTTTGCCAGATGAATACGGATCTGATGCATTCTTCCGGTTCCCAGAGTAAGGTGAAGAAGGCTTATTGTAATTCTCCTGGTATTCTGACTTTCTTCTGATGCAGGTGACTGAGGATTATTTTCTGAAAATCTTTCAGGGATTTCAATTTCTTTTGACTTAATTACTTCAAACTGTGTAACTGCAGAAAGTTCCCTTCCGCCTTTTACCACGCTGTCCTTTAAGGTTCCTTTAGTACATTCTTTACCTGAAACAAAAGGCTTCCCGAAACACAATGCGGTATACTCTTTTTTTACCTGTTTTCCTGCAATAAGATTTATCCATTTTTTTGCGGCAGGTGCAGATTTTGCAGCCACCATAAGTCCGCTTGTTTCTTTATCAAGCCTGTGCACAAGGTAGATTTTATAGCCGAGCTGTTTTGACAGTTCTTCATCAAGAGGATGTGCAATACCGCTCCCGCCCTGCACGCTTACACCGCATTCTTTATTTATTACGAGAATCTCATCGTTCTGCCAGATTATCTGTATTTTTTTCATCGCTTTATAATATACCTTTTTAAAGTTTATTAAAACCAAAGACCGTATTAAAATGTTATAAAGATAGAACTCAGGAAGGCGCCCGCCGGCTCACTTTTTTTAAGTTTTTAATGGAGAACAAAATGATATTTTTTAAAAGAAACATAACATCTGCATTTTTATTGATTTCAGCATTTTTTTTCACATCAATTAAGGCTGAAGCCGAATGCATATCAAGCGATATTTTCAATTACACAATAGATTTTCCTGAAATGTTTGAAATCCAGGACTGTACAGAAGATGAACGCTCAATTCTTTTTAAGCATAAACTTCTTGCAGTTCAGGCTGTAATAAGAATCTGGGATGAAGCATCCTATAAAAACTCTCAGGAAGCCTTAAAAGACACCTTAAAAAAACTCAGCGCTGAAGGAGAAGTTTCAGCGGTAAAATGGCGCAATACTGACTGTGCAGTTTCAAAATTATCAATAAGTGAAAAAGCACTTGGAGAAAAAATGAGCGGCTGGGGAGTAAGCATTCCCCTTCCAAAAACAAAAGACTGGTTTACCATGCTCAGTTTTGCACCGGCTGACAAAGCCTTCGACTGTGAGCAGTTCATTCTTTCCCTTCTTGACAGCATCATGATTGACAGGGGAAGCAAGGCAGGACCGGGGCTCATTACAACCTTTGCATTTCCTCAGTCCCAGGAGAAAAAAATCACCCTCAATATAGCAGGTAAAAAAATACAGACAAAAATCGATAAAGATGCCGCAGAAGCAAATCAGTTTGTAGTTGACCGTGAATTTGCAGTATTTTCGCTTTTTGTAAACCAGGACTGCTGGAAAGAAGCCTGGCAGCGCTTTTACAGAATGATTGCAAAAGATGCCATGGGACGGGTAAAAACTGCCGCTTTTGACATTTCAAGTGCCTTAAGTGAGCTCTCACAAAAAAATGACAGTGAAAATCCAGACGCCGCCCTTGCCCAGCTGCTTTTAACCTGGGTACAGGGCTTTAATTACGAAAGGCCTTCTGCCACACCTGACAGGGCGGACTTTACAAACATCCCTGACACCTTAACAGGAAAAGGCTCTGACTGCGACAGCCGTTCAATGCTTTTAATGGTTTTGTATAAAAATCTCGGGATGGATGCAGTAATGTTTATAAGCGTAGACTATTCACACGCAATGGCAGGAATCTGTCTCGAAGGAAAACAGGGACAGACCTTTACCCTCGACTCAAAAGATTATCTTTTCGGGGAAACAACAGCAAAGGACATAACTTTCGGAATGCTGCCGGCTGACATGCAGGACAGAAGCAAATGGATTCCTGTTGAACTGTACAATTAGTTTGATATTCGGGTTTCACTTTTGCTCAAAAAAAAATCATGCTCCCGGCGGGAATTACAGGGATGCAATTATTAACTCAATTAGTCTTCTGACGTTAAAAGTTCGTATACTTCTTCTGAAGTTGACGCACTCAGGAGTTTGTCCCTTAAATCTTTTTCCTTAAGCTTTGAACTAAAGAAACTCAATGTCTGAAGATAATATGTATGCTGGTTATATGCGGCAGCAATCATAATGAGAATGCGTACAGGAATTTCATCAATTGACTGATAGTCAATAATATTTTTCTTACAGATTCCGACGCTCATTACAAGATCAGTAACTGAAGAAAGGCGTACATGAGGAATAGCAATGCCGCGGCCGATTGCGGTTGACATGAGCTCTTCACGCTTTAAGATTTCTGTTACCAGTTCATCCTTGTATTTAACCTGCGGAGCTGTACTTAAATTATTTGCAAGTTCAACAAGTGCATCTCTTTTTGTTGTATGTTCAATAAAAACAATGCGGTCCGGAGAGAGAATATTCTTTACGATAACCTCCGGTGAAACTTCTTCCTTTTTCTGGTTAGATGAAAGGCGTTCATTTACCCACTTTTCAATCTCGGATTTTTTAAAACGCCATACAGTTCCAATCTTTCCAGATGGAATTTCACCTTTCTGAGCCCAGTCATAAACAGTGCGTTCTGAAACTCTAAGGTATTTTGCTACTTCTTCAATTGTAAGGATATCGTCTTCCACTTAAAAATCCCTCTTTTTTTTAATCTATCTTAGAATATTTTGCATTTAACACTGTTATTTGTCAAGCAATAACATTCTTGACCTTCGGATTTTTACAATATACTATAAATTATGGCAAAAAAAGTTAATCCTTTAATCTGTATCTGCGCCGCTGCCGCACTCATCTATATTTTCTTTGCAGCACTTCCGCTTTCAAAAGAACTCCACTTTACAACACAATGGACCGTTGACTGTACAAAAGATTCTCCGGAAGAAACCACACCTTCAGAAGAAGACCTGATACCGTTCAAATTAGGTCAGACAGCAGGCTACTTTACAAAAGAAGGCACTGTAAAATCAGTTTTTACATTTCCATATAAAGCAGCAGTCTCAGCTTATGACAGGGCTGTTTACGGCACAAACGATGATTCAATCGAAATAATTTCCAACCTCGGAAAATCCAAAGGCTTTATTAAACAAAGCGGCTTTCCTTTCTTTCAGGAAAACAGAAAATACTTAATGCTCCCGGGCGGTCAGAGTTTTTCTGCTTTAAGCGATACAGGAGAGGTTTTATGGACTTTTGAAAACTATGTTCCTGTCACAGCCTTTTCTTCATCAGACGGCGGAACAATTGCCGGCTATGCTGACGGAAGCGTTTACATTTTTGACAATAACGGAACGGTTTCTCAGAATTACATGCCGTCCGGAAGTGATTATCAGGTAATTTTAGGGGCTGCACTTTCAAAAGACGGCAGCTTAAGCGCCTGTGTATGTGGTCAGGAAAAGCAGCGCTTTATTCTTGCAAAAAAAGAAAAAGGACACTCTCCGGTTATCTACAATGAATACCTTGAGAAACAGACAAACAGACAGGTTCTTATTAAATTTTCAATGGATGAAAGCCGCTGTTATTTTGCACATAAAGATGCACTTGGAATTGTTAATATCAGACAGCGCAAATCAAAGCACATTCCTGTAAAGGGAACAATTCTTTCAATTCAGGAAACAGCCGGCACAAAAAATGTTTTTATTTTAAGTCATGATAAAGAACGCTATTATGTCAGTGTTCTTGAAAACCAGGATATCTACAGCGGAAACTTTTCATTTACTGCTGACAGCGCATTTATAACAGTAAAAGACGATTCACTTTTTGTTGGAAAAAATTCTACAATTTCGCGCATTGACATTTCAAAAAAATAGGACGGCACAGAATATGAAAAAGATTACGGCATTTACACTTACAGCATTATTTTCAGCAGCAATTGTTTTTTCATTTGACTGGCCTCAGAAAGAAATTAAATCAGATTCTTTCCATACCTATTTTGGTCAGAAACGCGGCGGTCAGATCAGCCCTTCCCTGGTGTTTACTGAAAGCGATATCATAAAAACATCAGGCGAAGGATATGTTACTGCTGTTTTAAGTGAACACGATGAAGAAAGCGGCCTTTTTGAAAGCACTCTCGGAAATGCAGTCATCACTGTACACAAAGATTCGCTCATGACAGTCTACGCAAACTTAAGCAGCGAAGAACAGGAAGCACGCTACAAATTAACAAAAGTGACTGACGGTCAGCCTCTGGGCACCTGCGGTATTTCAGGCTGGCAGGAAGGAAATGCTCTACTTGAATTTCAGGTTATCGATTTAAAAGCAAAAACCCTCGTAAACCCGCGTGTTCTCATGCCCCGCTTCGGAAATGAACTTCCGCTCACTATTACAAATGTAACTGCAGTAAACAAAAACGGAACAATTTTTGATTTAAATACACAGAAACATCTTGCTTCAGGTACTTATCTTATTTACAGGGACCGCCAGCCAAAAGCTATGCCGTATAAATCCACAGTCCTTATAAACGGAGCAGAAGCGGATTCATTGACCTGGGATACTTTAATCCAGAAAGACGGGAAAATCTGCACACAGGGAAGAAAAAATTACCCTTATTCTTTAATCTACCCGGATAAATCAAGACAGCTCGTTGCTGAGGTAAACATTCCTAAGGGAAGAAATAAAATCTCCCTGGTTTTAAAAGACATTCTTGGAAAAGAAAAGACACTCACTTACACAATAGATGCGTTCTAAAAGTTAATTCAAAAAAGGAAATAAACCTTGTATGAAACATAATATGATAACTTCTGCTTCCGGCTGGCGAAAAGTTTTCGCGGTTTCAGGCAATGAAGAAGATACCTCAGCAGAAATCGGAGAAGAAAACAGAGCAGTTTCAGCCCTTGCAGCTTTAACTTTCGCCGAATACATGCTGTCTAAAAAAAGCAGCGTAAAACTTGCAGTCGGAATGGACACCCGTCCCACAGGCATGGAAATCTGCACACAGGTCATAAAGGCCCTGCTTGCAAAAAATATAGAAGTTCTTTTCTGTGGAATTACAGCAGCACCTGAAATAATGGCTTTTGCCAGAGATGCAGACGGTTTTGTATATATTTCAGCAAGTCATAATCCGATTGGCCATAACGGCATCAAATTCGGTCTCAATGACGGCGGAGTGCTCAACGCACAGGAAAATGCACTTTTAACGCAGAGTTTTAATGATAAATGTGAGGATGAAAATGCCCTGAAGAATGCAGAAAAACTTATTTCTTCCTGCCCTCAAAAATTATTTGAAAAAACTTTAAGCGAAAGTCCTTCTGTAAAAGAATCAGCCCTTAAAAGCTATAAAAACTTTCTCAAACACGCTGTCTGGGACACAAAAGATACAGACACTCAGAAAGAACTTACCGCAATAATAAAAAAGGCACTTAACGAAACTCCTGTTGAAATCATTGCAGACATGAACGGCTCTGCCAGAACAAAATCAATAGATATTGACTTCTTAAACGAATGTTCAATCCGCCTCAATACAATCAACGCTGAGGCAGGAAAAATTGCACATGAAATAATTCCTGAGCCTGAAAACCTTGTTTACTGTGCCCGCGAAATGGAAAGATTACAGCAGCAGGGAAACAAAGCCTGTATTTTAGGTTACATGCCCGACTGCGACGGTGACAGGGGAAACATTGTTTACTGGGATAAAAAAACAGCTTCAGCACAGGTGTTGAAAGCACAGGAAGTTTTTGCCCTCTCAGTTCTTGCAGAAACAGCTTTTTCAATCTGGTCTGGAAACAAATCTGAAACAGCAGTCTGCGTGAACTGTCCTACTTCAATGCGCATCGAAGAAATTGCAAAAGCATTCGGTGCACAAGTTTTCAGGGCAGAAGTCGGAGAAGCAAACGTTGTAAACCTTGCAAGAGAAAAGCGAAATGAAGGCTGGACAGTAAGAATTTTAGGAGAAGGCTCAAACGGAGGAAACATTACTCATCCATCTGCAGTCCGTGACCCTTTATGCACCATTTCAGCACTTCTTAAACTTCTTCTGATAAGGGACGAAGAAACTCCTGCAGGCTTAAAAAAGGGGCTTTTCCATCTGTGGTGTACTGCAAGCGGCCAGGAAGAAAAATTTAACTGCAATGCAGGTTTACGTGATATAATAAATACACTGCCTGATTATGTTACAACCGGAGTTTCTGAAGAACGGGCTGTATTAAAAATCAGGACAGAAGATCATTCAGTTTTAAAAGCACGTTTTCAGAAGATTTTTGAAAAAGAGTGGCAGAATAAAAAAACTGAATTAAAATCAAAATATGGAATAACTTCCTGGGAAGCCGTAAAAACAAACGGAATAAAGGAAGTCAGAAATATAAGTGACTTTTCACAAAGTGCAAAAGGCGGCTTAAAGATTATCTTTAAGGATGATGCTTCAAAACCGCTTGCCTTCATATGGATGAGGGGAAGCGGTACAGAAAAAGTATTCCGCGTTATGTGCGATGTAAAAGGCAATAAAAAAGAAGAGGAAGCAGAACTTCTTGAATGGGAACGTCAGATGATTCTTGCTGCAGATAAACAATAAGAAGGAGACATAAATGGAAAAAGACGAAATTCTTTCACGTGCGAAAAAATACATCGCCGAAGAAAAAGATGAGCGTTTCAGAAAAGAAGTTGAAGAGCTCATTGCAAAAGACGATATAAAAGAACTTGAGGACAGGTTCTATCAGACACTTGAATTCGGTACAGGCGGCTTACGCGGAATAATGGGCGGCGGCACAAACCGCATGAACACCCTGGAAATCAATCTTGCAACCCAGGGTCTTGCAAACTATGTATTAAAGGCTTTCCCAAAAGAAGCAGCAGCAGGAACATTAAGCGCTGTTGTTGCCTATGATTCACGCAAAAACTCAGATGTTTTCGCACAGGCAACAGCCCTTATTTTTGCAGCAAACGGAATCAAGGCATATCTTTTTACTGGACTCCGCCCTACTCCGGAACTTTCTTTTGCAATCCGCGAATTAAAGGCTCAGACAGGCGTTGTAGTAACTGCAAGCCACAACCCGCCGCAGTACAACGGCTACAAGGCATACTGGGACAACGGTGCTCAGGTTATTGAACCTCATGATGTGGGCATTATCGATGAAGTTAATGCCGTAAAAGAAGTTAAAACAATTTCTAAAGAAGAAGCACTTAAATCAGGAAAACTTGTTTTAATCGACAAAGAAATCGATGAAAAATTCTGGGCAATGTGTAAGGCACAGCTTTTCCGCCCTGAACTCATAAAAGAAAAAGCATCATCAGTAAAAATCGTATACACACCACTCCACGGAACAGGCGCAATGCATGTAGAAAAGGTTCTCGGAGACCTGGGACTTAAAGTAATTACAGTGCCACAGCAGAGAGAACCGGACGGAGCCTTCCCGACTGTAGAAAAGCCGAATCCAGAGGAAGCACCAGCATTAAAGCTTTCTGTTGAACTTGGAGAAAAAGAAAAAGCTGACTGTGTAATGGCTACTGACCCTGATGCTGACCGCTTCGGTACAGCCTTCCCTGGAAAAGACGGAAAATTCGTTTTAGTTTCAGGAAACCAGATGGGTGCCCTTCTTTGTGAATATGTACTTTTAAGCCGCAAAGAACTTGGAAAAATGCCTTCAAACCCGGCAGCAATCCGTTCAATCGTAACATCACCGTTCTGCGATTACATCTGTAAAAAATACGGCGTAAAGATGCATGAATGTCTGACAGGCTTTAAGTGGATTGCCGCAGTAGAAGATGATTTTGAAAAAGACAAAAGCGAAAACTATGTATTCGGTCTTGAAGAATCATACGGCTACAAAGTTGAAAAAGAAGTAATGGATAAAGACGGTGTTTCCGCTGCCGCAATGTGTGCAGAAATGACTCTTTACTGGGCTTCAAAAGGAAAATCAATTCTTGAACATCTTGACGACATGTGGAAAGAATACGGCTTCTTTGAAGACCGTGCAATTTCACAGAACTTCCCTGGTTCTGCCGGAAAAGAAACAATGGCCGGAATTATGGCTAAACTTCGTAAAGACGGCTTAAAAACTCTCGGCGGCAAAAAAGTTCTTGAAATCCGCGACATTCAGGAAAGCGTTTCTTACAATCCTGCAAAAGCTGATGCAAAAACAAAAATCAATCTGCCTAAATCAAATGTACTTCAGTTTATTCTTGAAGGGGGAACAATTGTTTCAGCCCGCCCGTCAGGAACAGAACCTAAAATCAAGTTCTATATCAATGCAAGGACAGAAGTTACATCGGGACTTGATGAGGCTAAAAAACTTTCAGGTGAATGCTGCGACGCAATCACAAAAGAAATCAAGGCAGTGCTTGAAAAAGCTTAGACTGAAATCCGCTTAAAAACAAATAAAGGCTGTCAGAAAGGACAAACTCTCTGACGGCCGATTTTTTTATAAGATGAAACACCATTTAAAACTAATAACATCATTAAAAAAAATGTGCACTCTTTATTCCTCAGGGGCTTTTTTTACCGCAGTCGATACTGAAACCACCGGAGTAAAATCTGCCACCGACAGGATAATTGAAATCGGTGCCGTAAAATTCAATAAAGACGGTATAACCGGTTCTTTTTCATCCCTTATAAATCCTCACCAGCACTTAAACCCTTTTATAACAAACCTGACTGGAATCTGCGACAGTGACCTTTGTGATGCTCCTGATGTTTCAAAAGTTATAAATGACTTTGTCGATTTTTCTAAAGGCACAGTACTTGCAGCCCATAATGCTCAGTTTGACCTGCGCTTCATAAACTCAGAGCTCGAAAGACTTTCACTTTTACCACTTGATAATCAGTGCATAGATACACTCCGTCTTTCAAGACTTATACTTCCTGAGAATAAAACCTGGAAGCAGACTTCCCTTGCGGCACAGTTTTCAATTGACACAGGACATGCACACAGAGCCTATGATGATGCAAATGTCTGCAGACAGATTTTTGAGATTCTGATAGATAAAATTATGGAGCGTCCACAAATAAAAAAGGCCCTGCAGATGACTGCAGAACCTTCCTCAAAACAGATAGAATTAGATTTTTAATCCGGCATTAAATGACTTATCCGCGCGGCGCTTTTGCAGGATCAATCGGAAGCCCGTTCTGGAATACCATAAGGCTTATCTGGCTTTTTGACGAATAACTGTCAATTCCTGCAGTTCCAATCTGACTCTTATAATCAATGTATTCACCTTTACTTACAAGAATTTTTCCAAGTCCTGTATAAGCATAAATATGACCTGTCTTACTCTGAATAAATACAACATTACCAAATCCCCGGTAACTTCCGCTGAACATTACAGTTCCGGCTTTAATTGCATTTACAGATTCATCTTTTTTAGCACTCAGGCTCACCCCGCTTACCTTTCCGTTTACATAAGTAACATCCGGTCTTTCAACAGGCCATACAAGATTTGAATCTCCTTTTTTTGCTGAATAAGTGTGAGTATCTACAACAGGAAGAGGAAGAGAAGCAGCAGGTGAAGTATCTTTTTTGCCTGCAGGTGAAGAAGCCACAGCACTCGTCACAGATGAAGGAACTTTTATTTTCTGTCCCGTCTTAAGCCCTGTATCTGCTCCTGCATTATTTAATTCATAAAGATTTTTTACATTTGTATTGAAATTTCTTGCAATTGAATACCAGGTATCGCCTTTTTTTACAGTATAAGTTTCAGCTGCTTTTACGGATGGAGAAACTGTAACTGAAGGAGCTGAAGTTTTTGAAGCGGCACCAGGAATTATCAGTTTCTGTCCGACTTTTATGTCAGTTCCGTCAATTTTATTCGCTTCACTTATAGACTGAATCGTACTGTTGTATTTTTTTGAAATCGAATATAAAGTCTCCCCTTTCTGAACAACATGAGTCGTATCAGAAAAAAGGTAGCCTGTTCCCAAAAAAGCAACAGCAGTAACGAGAGCTGATTTTTTTACAATACTAGAAATTTTTGACTTCATAACACTTTTATTTTCGGCAGAAGAATAAAAGCTGTTAAGCAGATTTTTTATCTGTTCTAAAAAAATTAAAGTATGGTCTTAAAAAACAGGACAGAAAAGAAGAGTTCAAAAAACTTCAGTCCTGACAGTAGATATCACTCACTTACAATATCATCAAGCAAAGCCCGGATTTCAATTCCGTTGATTATCTGACCTTTTTTGTAAAGTGCAATTGTATTGTCTTTACCGCGGCGAAGATGTTCACTTGTAATTCCGTATTTTATTGAACTGTCTGCTTCGATTAAGGCACTCATATGATCAGCAAGGCGGACTGTTCTTCCGTCTACAGGATTATATTTGTCATGATTGTATTTAGAATTTAATTCTTCCCACTCTGTGTGAACAACTTTCTGTTTTTTATTTTCATCTTTAATGAGGATACGGTTTTTAAACTCATCATTGGTAAAATACATCAGTTCATCAGCATAAGAATCATCCATAAGAGGGACAAGTTCTGAGCGGACAATTTCATCTTCAATCTTTTTTACTATATTTGGAAGTTCATCAGTAGCCTGCTTAACCGGGCTTATAATATCTCTTGTAACAGCCTCAGGCAGATCATGAAAAAGCCCTGAGAAAAAATCATTAAAAAGACGCTTAGGACACATTTTTACGCCTGTCTTTCTCATCAAAAGAACAGTAAGGGCGGCAACAAAATAACAGTGACCTAAAACACTTGTCTTTGGTACACGGGGAGTCTGATTCCATCTGGTCTGAAACCTCAGCTGTTCTATCATCATTACAAAATCAAAAGGACGCTGTCTTGTAACTAAAAGCTGCATTCCCCTTAAATCAAGATACTGCTGGATATCTTCGTTAAGTTCTTTACGTATTTTTACCAGGCGCTCTTCTTCATTAACGCAGGCAATCATTTCAAGTTCACGAAGCGAAGAAAATTTATGTGCCGCATTTAAAATTCGTGCAGAAAGCTTTAATTCTTCCGGCATCGGAAAATTTCCTGCTGTTCGTGCAATGTAAATCGTAAATTCAGAATAAAAATCAGGATCGTCAATTATGTCTTTATACTGTTTTAAAACCCATTCATTAAGCTTTACATATTCTTTTGGAAACTGTCTGCGAATCATCTGCTGGACAGGACTTTTAATGTCACAAAGTGCAATTTTTTTGAGAAGTTCGAAAAGCGAGGCATAAATCATCCAGCCCCAGTCGACTTTTTTACCTGCAGTTTCTTCGTATTTACCGATTATATAGGCAATTACCATTCTTTCTGCAGCCTTGTCCATTTCAACAAGTTCAAAAGGTCTGACCAGGTCATTCCATCTCTGAATAGAAAAACCTTCAAATAATTTGAGAATAAGTTTTTTATTAAGCATAATCAGCTTGCAATACCTGCCTTGTGGTCTGCATCCATTTTATCTTTCCAGACAACCGCCTTTTTCTTTGTTTCCTCGCCTTCATCCTTCATATTGATTAAAAGCTGGAGACGACGGAGTGCAAGAAGATAATTGATTGCACATCTCATATCATCAATACGGTGGGTAGAAAGTTCATAGCGGTCTCTGTACTGAACTGCCGACTGATCAAGTAGACGGAGAATCAGACGGATATAGAAAACAGTATTATCATAATCAGCCGAACGAGGATCAAAATAATCCTTACAGGCTTTTTTCATGTCTAGCATATTTTTTGCAACTGTACAGAAACGGCCCTGAAGTTCAACAAAGGTCCATTTCCATTTTGTATTTTCACCAAAAGCATCAATTAAAAGACGGATTGCAAGTCCAAGTTTTTTAACCAGTGCAAGACGTTTTTCAAGCGGTGTATTAGCAATTTCGGCAACTTTATCTTCAATATCTGCAAAAGGACAGTCAATTGTACTGCTGACAATATCCTCAAGATAAATTACAGCCTTGTAAAGACACTTTCGGGCATCATTAAGAGCATCATTATTTTTAGTTTCAAGCAGTTCAACAGAAAGATTATTAATTGTAACCCAGATTGTCGCAATATAAATCTGGTCCTCGCAGAGGAAAAGTTTTTTATACCCTACTCCCGAACTGTCTTTCTGAATCAAATTAAGCATGTTTTTTTCTTTTTCCTGAAGCTGCTTAATTTCATCCTTGTAGTGAGCAATTTTCGAATTAAAAAGCTCCCTGTTTTCTGTGGAAATCCTGGCCATTAATTTCCTCCGGTAATACTTTTAGAAGCTGAAAACGCTATCTCCCATACAGGCATCATTGAAAACCGCTCAATTAAATGCCGTGGAAGAAGACCTCAACATAGCTTTTGCGTGCTCTATCGATTCCTGACTGTATGAATCTCCGGAAAGCATGCGTGCAATTTCTTTAACACGCTCTTCTCCTTCGACCGGTTTTACATCTGTATGCGTCAGGCCTTCAGAAACACTTTTAACTATCTTCATCTGATTATCGGCATAAACTGCAATACTCGCTAGATGTGTAATACATAAAATTTGACGATTTTTTGCAAGATTTTTAAGATGCTGCCCTAAAGAAACTGCTACTTCACCGCCTACCCCAGTGTCAATTTCATCAAAAATAAGGGTTTCAATATTATCACTTGCAGCAAGAACTGTTTTTAATGAAAGCATGACACGGCTCAATTCACCGCCAGAAGCAATTTTTGCAAGGCTCTGAAGCGGGTTTCCTGGATTGGCAGCAATCAAGAACTCAACTTCATCCATTCCGTAAGGACCGCATTTTGCAAGAACTTCAGTTCCGTTTTTCTGATTTACGCGTACTGAAAAACGGGCATCCTTCATTCCAAGATTTTTGAGGACATCCATTACCTTAACCGACATATTCTGTGCGGCCTTAGAACGTTCCTCTGAAATTTCAGCAGCGATTGAAAGAAGATTTTTTTCGTTTACAGCAATTTCTTTTTCAAGCGATTCGCGGCTTTCAGAACCGCCTTTAAGCTCTTCCAGACGCTTTACTGCATCATTTTTAAACTTAAGTACTTCTTCAAGCGGAGCATCCACTGAAGAAGCATATTTTTTCTTTAAATTATAAATCAAAGTCTGCCTGTCCTGAACAAAAGCAAGACGATCAGGATCAAAAACAAGGGACTGTTCATAAGAAGAATACTCAGCGGCAAGATCTGAAAGTTCATAAAAAACACTTTCAAGACGGCTGTCGAGTTTTTCTAATGAAGGATCAAGGGAAAGGCTGTGAACTGAAGCAGAACGTATTTTTTTAAGAAGCGATACTGCTCCTTCACCTGAGTCAGAGCCGTCAAGGGCAGAATTAACTGCCTGAATATCCGCAAAAAGCTTTTCAAAAGAAGAAAGTTTTGTTTCTTCCTCATCAAGTTCTTTATCTTCATTAGGCTTTAATTTTGCTTCATCAATTTCTTTAACCGCAAATTCAAGTACATCAATTTTCTGGCGGCGTGTCTTGTCGTCAGAAAGCATATCCTCAAGCTGCTTTTTTTTACTTACAAGATTTGAATACAGTGTTGAAAACTCTTCTACCTTTTCATTTATTCCGGCATATGAATCCAGAAATTTTCTGTGTTCACTTACCTTCATAAGTGACTGATGTTCATGCTGTCCGTGTATATCAACTAAAAAACTGCAGAAAGAGACGAGATCTGCTCTTGTTACAGGGGTATCACCAATCCAGGCTGCTGCTTTACCGTTATCACGGACAGCCCTGCGGATTAAAACGCGGTCATCTTCACATTCAATTCCATGAACATAAAGCCATTCTGCAGGAGATTTTATTTCTTCTTCATTTATTTTTGAACCGTCTACAGGAGAAGAAAGCCCTTTAATATAAAAAGTTCCGCTGACCTGCGCCATAGGACAGCCTGTTCTTATCTGTTCAACACCACCCTTTCCGCCTAAAAGAAAAGTAAGTGCACCGATTAAAAGTGATTTACCCGCACCTGTTTCGCCGGAAAGAACTGTAAAACCGTTTTTAAAATCAAGGGCTGCACTGTCAATGAGTGCAAAGTTTTTTATTCTTAAGTCCTCAAGCATTAGGTCCTCCAGACCAATTAAGTTTCTGTCGCAGTGCCTTGTAGAATTTTTCCTGAGTACAGCCTACAAGCAGAGCTTTATCTTTTGCCTGGCGGATTTTTATTATATCTCCTACATGCAGATCAGTAGGAATCTGGCCGTCTACAGTGATTATTACGTCACTTACACGGCTTGGTAATATTTCAACTGAAAGTTCACATTCAGGGCTCAAAATAAGAGGACGGCTTGAAAGACTGAACGGATTAATCAGAGTAAGGCAGATGGCGTCAATGTACGGGTCAATAATAGGACCGCCTGCGCTTGCTGAATATGCAGTAGAGCCGGTTGAAGTTGAAAGAATTATTCCATCAGCAACAAAACGTCCGAGAGGTGTTTTGCCGTAATCAACTTCAAAGTTAATTGTATGAGCTGAATTTTTTGCACTTATAACCACATCGTTCAAGCTGGTAGCAGAAAAGCGCCTGACATCACCACGAATAATTTCTGACTGAATCATTGAACGATGAACAATAAGAAGTTTGCCGTCAAGAAAATCGTGAATATGCTTTTTCCATTCATTTTTCTGAACAGAAGCAATAAAACCGAAGGTGCCGAAATTAACTGGAATAATAGGAATTCCTTCAGGAGCACAGCCGCGGGCAGCAAAGAGTACTGTTCCGTCACCGCCTAAAGTAATTACAAAATCATAACCTGAAAACGGGTACTGTTCTGAAAAACCGTTAAAAAGAAAAATATCTCCCTGAATGCCGAGCGTCTTAAGGTATTCCTTAATTTCGCTGCCCATTTTCTGAGACTCTTCTTTATAGGTATTAACGATTATCAGACATCTGACCATTTCAAGTTACTCCACTGATTATGGAAGAGTTCCCAGAACTCTGGCAATCTTTGAAGCAGATTCTGAGCCAAGGCGCGGATACAGAGGAAAAAGAACAGTCCTTAAGTTAAGTGCTTTTGCAACTTTAAGATTTAAGGCCTCTGATTCTTCGAGATGTGCAACAACACTGTCAGAATAAGCACTCCGAATCTCAATATCCTTACGTGAGGCATACTGCTTTACATCTTTAAAACTACCGTTAAGGACAACAGGGAAAGACCATATTGTAGAACCTTCATCTGCTTCCCGTACAAAAGTTTTATTTTTGCCGCTCATAAGTGCACGCTGATAAACTGCAAACAAAGTTTTGCGTGCCTGTTCGTTGCGGTTAAATTCTTTAAGCTGAATCCATGCAAGTGCACTGTTAATGTCAGGAAGAATATCTGTACGCGGAGCTGCATCAGTATAATTTTTAAGAACAACCCATTCGCGTCTTCCAGGTGCCATAAGGACAGCACCACCGCCTCCTGTAACAGTATCAAATTCCTCAAGCCCGAGAATCGTATAAAGTCCGAAAGAACCTGCTCGTCTGTTATTCTTTTTTGAAGAAGTTTCTTTTGTTTCACCGCTTTCATCTGCTTTTTCAGGAAGAACTGCACCAATGGAATGAGATATATCTTCGATTACCGGAATTCCGAGGGCAATAATTTCTTCAAGGTCAGGAAGGATTCCGTTTGTTTCATGGAGAAGAAGCAGACGTCCGCCTGCGCTTATTCCTTCCTGCACAATCTGAGCATTTACAAGACCTGTAGTTTCACTGACATCAAGAACAAGCGGTTTATAACCAAAGCTTTCAACTGCACTGTACTGCCAGAACGGAGCAAGTGCACTTATCATAACCGGTGTTCCTGCAGGAAGATCGAGTGCTTTTAATGCATAGGAAAGGGCAATTGAAGGACTGCGGAAAGCAACGGCTCCGTCACAGCCTGTAAATTCTTTTAAAGTCTGTATAAAACGCGCATTTAACTCACCCGGGCCGATTTTTTCATCAACCATACAGGTAAGGACTGCGTCCATTTCTTTTCTGCGGATTGTAGAACTGAAAGTCTGAATCATGTTTTAATAAAAAACCTGTACTTTTATAAATTGTTCATCATTTAAAGATGAAGACGAGTTTAACCTGCTTTTTACGGCAAAATTAAACCCGTTTATCAAAGGAAACATCCTTTGTTTAAAGAAATTTATTACTGATATTTCTAATCTATTCAGAATCAAATATCTTCTGTAATTCTTTAGGATTAAAGAGTTTACGGATATCGAGCATAATAAGATAATGCTCATCCTGTCTGATAACTCCCTGAATATACTCTGTTCCGATTCCGCTGATCATCTGAGGCGGTGCCTTAACATCTGCCATATCAACAGTTACAACACGCGCAATCTTATCGATGATGATACCGATTTTATTATTATCGATATTAAGAATAATGAAACCGCCTTCCATTTCTTCATCTTCACCTACTTCAAGTTTTTTAATCTGGAAGCGTTTATGAAGATTCATTACAGGAATAATTTCACTGCGGAGGTTAAAAATTCCTTCAACATAATAAGGTGCATTTGGAATCTGACGTACATCACAGACTTTTACAATTTCCTTAACATCCATAATGTCAACGCCATATAATTCTTCGCCAAGCTGGAATGTTACAAGCTGAACCTGAGTTCCTTCTGCCATATTTTTAACCTCTCTAATCCTAATACCTTATAATTATAATATCATAAAGACCGAAAAACAGTAATTATTTTTAACTTTTAACAAAGATTTAAAAACATCTGTATTAAAGTCCAAGCAGTTTTCTTGCTTCGATATAATCAGCAATACCCTGTGCAACTTTTTTAGCTTCACGCATAGCAAGTACAACAGTTGCAGGCTTATGTACAACGTCACCGCCGGCAAATACGCCTTTTTTAGTAGTCATACCATACGGTTTCTGCTGGGTAATAACATAGCCCGATTCATCAGCATCAATTCCGCTTGTTGTGGAAATAACGCGTCCTGCAGGTTTAGAACCTACTGCGATCAGAACTTTGTCAGCAGGAATTACTTTTTCTCCTTCAGGAGTAGAAACTTTAAGTCCTGTTACCTTACCGTTTTCACCTGTTACTTCAACAGGAGTATTCTGCCACTGGAAAACAACGCCGTCATTTACACAGCCGTCATATTCTGCACGGGCTGCCTTCATTTCGTTTATTGTTTTACGGTAGCAGTCAGTTACTGAAGAAGCCTTAAGCATAACAGCAGTACGGCAGGCATCCATTGCAACATTTCCGGCACCGATAACGATTACTTTATCCCCTTCTTCTACAGGAACTTCAGAACGGTCAACTTTGCCGTCAAGATACAGACGGTTCATTCTTAAAAGATAAGTTGACTGAATTACGCCCTTAAGGTCTTCACCAGGGATTCCAAGTCCTTTGGCAACGGCAGTTCCGGTTCCGATAAATACTGCATCAAAACCGTCTTCAAACATTTTGTCAATTGTGATGTCATTTCCAACCATTGTGTTGCATACAAATGTTACACCAAGAGCTTCAATGTTTTTAATTTCACGGCGTACAACTTCTTTTGGAAGACGGAATTCAGGAATACCGTAGAGAAGAACACCGCCCGGCTCACCTTCACCTTCATAAACTACAACTTCATAACCTTTGCGTGCAAGATCACCTGCAACAGTAAGGCCTGCAGGACCAGATCCGATTACTGCAACTTTTCCGTTATTTTTTGCTACAGGTTTTTCTGCTGAAAGCTGGTTTTCTGAATAAAAATCAGCAATAAACTTTTCTATACGGCCGATTTTAATACCTTTTCCGGCCTTAGCAAGAACACAATGTCCTTCACACTGATTTTCATGCGGGCAGACACGGCCGCAGATTGCAGGAAGATTACTCTTCTGCGAAATAATTCTATATGCTTCGCCCATATTGCCCTGAGCAAGTGCATGATTAAACTGAGGGATTTCATTTTCAATCGGACAACCTGTCCGGCATAATGGTTTTGGACAATTAAGACAGCGTCTGGCTTCTGCAACAGCTTCGGCTATTGTATAGCCTGGAACTTCTTCCTTCATAACTTTTTAACCTCTTTTATAATTCGCGTTTTTCAAATACCGCGTTAATTTACAGTATACAGTCAAACGCAGATAAAATCAAACTAATCAACCACAAACAGTGTAACCGCCAGAACCTTTTTTATCCCCAGCTGCTTAAGAACACAGGCGCAGGCCTCAAGTGTACTTCCTGTAGTCATAACATCGTCTACAAGAATAACCTGCTCAATAGAAGACGCACAGTAACGCTTGAGTACCCTTTCTTTTTCCAAAGCAAAAGCATTTCTGGCTCCATCCATTCTTTTCTGCCGGCTAAGCTTTTTCTGCTGGTAAGCAGAAAGTCTTTTTAGAAGCGGCAGGACCTTTATGCCGTAAAGATTTTTCAAATAAAAACACAGTTCATCAACCTGATCCCAGCCCTGTTTTTTTATTTTTTTTGGACGGGGTGGAACTGGAACAACAGGAAGAGGCTTATTTTTGTCAGGACTTGCTTCTAAGATCTTTTGAAAAGCAAGGCGGGCAAAAAAGGGAGAAAGAGCCCTCTTTTCCTGAATTTTCCAGGCAAAAAGAAGATTCTTTCTCCACAAACTATAGGGCGCAGCCGGAAAAACACACTCAACCTCAAAAAGAATTCTTTCATTCCTGCACGAAGAACAAATGCCGTTTTCACTGACAAGTTCCTTTCCGCACACACAGCACTTTAAACTTTCTTTTTTATAGACAAGTTTTTCAGCACAGCTTTTACAGACAGGTAAAATCCCGGAATTTTTTCCACACCCAAGACAGCTTTCACCACCAAGAAAAAAAACTTCGGTTTTTCTTAAGAAATCTGTAATAAAGAGAAAAATCCTGAACAAAAGCATCTTTAATGACGTAAAAGTACATTCATCCACTGCACTATATATATTGTCATCAAAAACTAAATTCGACACATTTTTATGATAAAAAAAATAAAAAATGAATTGATTTTTTATTAACGCCCTGACAGTGAAGTTTTCCAGCGTGAGATAAGAGAAAGTGCCTGAAGAGGAGTTAAGTTTTCAGGGTCAGAAGAAAGAATTTCATCAAGAACAAGTTCTTCATCTGTAAAAAGCCCAGGAGTATTAGAACTCATATATGATTTTTTGTTTTCTGACTGAGTTTTTGTTTCAAGTGAACTGTCCACTACAGGGCGCTCACCTGCTGTATTCTGAATATGCTCAAGAATCTCTGAGGCACGGTTAATTACGCTGTCTGGAACCCCTGCCAGTTTTGCTACATGAATACCATAAGAGTTTTCACTGGCACCTTCCTTTATTTTCCTTAAGAAAACAACATCTCCGGCATTTTCAGAAACAGCCATTGAAAGCAGTTTTAGAGCATTATGTTCCATTCGTGTCAGTTCGTGATAATGAGTAGCAAAAAGAGTCCTGCATTTAATTGTATTTAAAAGATATTCAGAAATCGCCCAGGCTATTGCAAGACCGTCTTCAGTCGAGGTACCGCGTCCGACTTCATCCATAATTACAAGAGATTTTGGTGTTGCCTGACGAAGAATACCCGCAGTTTCAGTCATTTCTACAAGAAAGGTAGATTCACCGCGCGCAAGATTATCACTTGCACCTACACGGCAGAAAATACGGTCAACTGCACCAATATGAGCCTTAGAAGCAGGAACAAATGAACCTGTCTGTGCAAGAAGAGCGATTAAGGCATTCTGTCTTAAATATGTGGATTTACCTGCCATGTTTGGACCTGTAATCAGGGCAAAAGAAGTCTTTAACTTTTCGTTAAAATCATCAGAGGCGCATATTTCAAGATCATTAGGAACAAACTCACCGCCAGGAAGATGCATTTCAACTACAGGATGACGACCGTCTTCTATTTCAAAACAGCTTGAAGAATCTACCTCAGGGCGTACCCAGTTATGAATTACTGCAGCCCAGGCAAGAGAAGCACAAACATCTGTATAAGAAATTTCCCTTGAAGTCTGAAGAAGATAAGGAACAAGTGAAGCAATCCTGGAACGCACTTCAATAAAAAGGTCACGCTCAAGACTTACAATTTTTGTTCCGGCCTCATTCAGTTCGTGTTCAAGTTCCTGAAGGCGCTGCGTTGTATATCGTTCTGCATTTAAAAGTGAACGCCTCATTATAAAATGTGACGGTACCTGCTGAAGTTTTCCCTTAGTAATTTCAATGTAATAGCCGGCATTATTATTGTTTTTAATCCTTAAATTTGTAATGCCTGTTTTCTGCTTTTCTTCTTCTGCATAATCTTCAAGAATTTTATTGAAATTATTCTGAACATTACGCCAATGATCAAGTTCCTCTGACCAGCCGTCTTTAATTATCCTTCCTTCAGTAAGGGAGGTAGCAGGATCTTCAAGTATTGCACTGTCAATGAGATTAATAATTTCCTCTGCCTGTGCCGGCGAAGTTGAAGCAAAATCATAGGAAGAAATAATTGATCTGACATTAAGCCACAAAGAAAGTGAAGTTTTTAAGGCCTGAAGATCTTTTGCATGTGCCCTTTCCATTGCGATTCGTCCTGCAAGACGTTCAATATCAAGGACTCCTGAAAAAGCTTCCCGTACGGCTTCAAGAATTCTTCTGTTATTAACAAAAAGCTCAATATGATCCTGACGTGCCGATATTTTTTTCGGGTCTGTAAGCGGATAGTTAAGCCAGTTTACAAGCAGTCGTTTTCCCATGGCAGTCTGTGTAAAAGCAACGGTTTCAAGAAGAGAATACTGTCCAGTACCGTCACGAAGATTTGCCGTAATTTCAAGATTTCTTCTTGAAGAATCATCCATCACAACAAAATCACAGTCCCTGTAAACTTTTAAAGCACTCACATGGGGAGCAGTTGTAGAAGCAGTTCTGTTAAGATAATCAAGTAAAAAACCTGCCGGCCCTACTTCCGGGCTGTCTTCAGTAAGATTAAAAGAACGAAGATTAACAGTTCCAAACTGCTTCGTAAGTCTTTTGTATGAAAGTCCCTGGTCAAAGTTCCAGTCAGGATAATATGAAACGGCCATTTCAGGATTCATCTCAAGAACAGCCTTTACATCCCTGTCATTTTTCAATTTTTCAGGAAGAAGAAGTTCCCTTGGCCGTGCGCGGCCGGTTTCTTTTGAAAAATTTTCTGCCATGCGGTCTAAGGACCAGCTTGTCGCATAAAAATCTGCAGTTGTAACATCTATATAGGCAAAACCAACATCCTTATTCTTTACAAAACAGCTTGCAAGATAATTATTACCGTTTCCGTCAAGATATTCGCTTTCAACCGCAGTTCCCGGGGTAATGATTTCAACAACCTTACGCTCTGTGAGTCCTTTACCCTTTGCGATTTCTCCAACCTGCTCACAGATTGCAATTTTTTTACCAAGCCTTAAAAGTCTTGCTATGTAGATTTTTGCTGCATGATAAGGAATGCCGCACATAGGCTGCTGAGCTCTGTGAGTAAGAGTTAAATTTAAAAGACGGCTTACTTCAACAGCATCATCATTGAACATCTCATAAAAATCACCTAAACGAAAAAACAATACCTCATCGCGGTGTTCATCCTTGATGGTGAGGTATTGAATCATTAAGGGAGTCAGTTCAGTGCTTTCTGAGCGTGTCTGGACAGAGCCTGCTACAACCTTATCTTTTGACATCCGGTTTAGTTACCCAGTTCTTTTATAACGCTGTCTGTAATATCAACAGAAGGACTGTACCATAAAATACCGTTTGCCTGCTGAAGGCTTAAAACAGCAGAAAGACCTTCATTTTCTGCAACTTTTTCAAGTGTGCTGTAAAGTTTTTTATAAAAAGAATCTGAGTTCTGTAAATTTCTTTTTAAAGATTCAAGTTCAACATTTTTTGCGTTTGTATACTCAGTAAGGGCATCAGTTTTTCTGGTTATTTCAGCATCAAGACGATTTACCTGTGCTGTATTGGAACTTTTCTGATAATCTACTTTCTGATTTTTCAGGTTCTGAATTTCTTCAGTACGTTTATTTATTTCATTCTGAAACTCAGCTTTCTTTGATTCATAATTTCTTACCGGCGCTGAATTGCGGAAATAAGCCTGATAAACACGTGCTGTATCAACAACACCGAATCTTGTAATCTGCTGGGCAAAAGAAAGGCCAAGTGAAACTAATAAAACTGTACAGAAAGCAGCTGCTTTTTTCATTTCAAAACCTCGTTTGTTTATTTATTAGTAATATTAAATGAAAGTACGAACTTCCATTTATCATTCCAGGTTATATTATAATCTTCATCCATCTTGAATGTATTTGCAAAAAGGAGACGGAGCGGGAACTGCGGGATTGAAAAACGAAGTCCAGGACCGGTACTGAAATAAAAATCAGTAACGCCAAGATTATTAAACATTTCGTACGGAGAGTTTTTGACTGCAACTGCATCCCCGAACCAGTCAAGTGCAATAACACCAGGAACTAAAGGCATTCTGAGTTCAAGAATATTACTCCACATTGCCCTTCCGCGGTGCTTATTGTAAATGTTTGTCCAGCCTCTTCCATTGAACATACCGTCAACATAAAGCTTACTTGAGTTTCCGATGCCTGTATCAGGTGTCGGAATAAGTAAACTCATGCCTGAATAAGCGGCAAGAACCATTTTCCAGTTCCAGGTATCAGTTATACCGATGTTAAAAAGAGTAAAGTATTTTTCAAGTTTTGTATCAGAACGAAGGAAGAATTCATTTTCCCACGGAGTTAGACCATACCAGGTAAGTCTCTGACTTGCAAACCAGCCTTTTGAAGGATCATAGTTAATGTCACGGTCATCAATTGAGAAGGCTGTCCATATAGAATTCTGTAAGCCCCATTCATTTGCATAATCATAAACTGTAAGGTCGACAGGGGTGTAAATATCTTCATCAAAGACATTGTTTAAAAGACTTCCGTTTATACCTGCAGAAAGGGAAATAATAGCCCAAACAGGAGTCCATCTTCTTCCAAGAGAGAAACCAAGACTCCATACCCACTGCTCATATTCCATGTAATAGTTACTGGTATCAATATTTCCGTTTTTGAGGGTTACAAGACGAAGACATGAATTAGTTGAATGAGAGAAACTTGTACTGATTGAAGATGATATCGGTTTTCCTAAAAACCAGTTCTGACCGAAGCTTAAAGAAACTGACTGTTCATCAGTTGCTACAGTTGAACTTGCACTGATTGATCTTCCTGTTCCCTTAAGGTTTGAGTCCTGCCATTTTACAAAAAGCGCAAACGGAAGGTCATCAGGATCAGAAACACCTGAGAAAGTAACACCGAATTCAATTGAAGTTGTAGACTGCTCATCAACTGAAAATACAAGATTTACGAGGTTTTCTTCAGAGCCTGGGACTACATCAGGAACGACAGCTGAGAAGTACTGCAGGTTGTAAAGGTTTCTTAAACCTGTAGTAATTTTTGCCTTGGAGAAAATATCGCCTGTTTCAATCGGGATTTCACGGCGGATAACCTCTTCCTTGGTTCTGTTATTTCCTTTGATTACAATACTTTCAACATGGCTTCTTACACTTTCCTGAATCTGGAATTCATAAGAAATTACTTTATTGTCACTGTCTTTATGAGGAACAGGCTGGAAACGGTTTGATGTATAGCCGTTTTCATAATACAAATCAGCAATAGCCATAACTGATTCCTGATATTTTGCCTGATTATAGACAGCACCAGTCTTAAGTTTTACAAGTGACGAAAGTTTTTCATTAGAGAAAATAATATTTCCCTTAAAGGTAATTCCACCGAATGTATACTGCCCGCCTTCAACAACTACAAATGTAATTGTAAGGTCGTCACGGTTTTTCTTTTCGTTGTATTTAATTTCTTTTGTTACATCAATAATTTCTGCATCCACATAACCGAGGTTCTGATAATAAGAAACAACAGCCTGTTTATCTGCTTCAAGTTCTGATTCCTGGAAAGCACCTTTATTGATAAGACCTGCTTCCTTAAGCTGAAGCTTTCCTTTGAGGGTACGTGTAGAAACAACTTTATTTCCACGGAAATCGATTTTTGAAATTACAGTTGAATGACCTTCGTCAATCTTAAAAGTAATTTCAACGCCTTTTGTAGTCTGTTTTGTAGAAGCGGTTACTTTTGCGTTAGTAAAACCTTTTCCAAGATAAACATCACGCACTGCCCTTTCATCTACGAGCATTTTGCTTTCTACAAAGATATCCTTTTCTTTTAAATTTGTAGCTTCCTTGAGTTCTGCGGTTCTAACCTGTCTGTTACCAGAAAAAATAACTTTATATACAGCAGGTTTTTCAGTTACTGAAAAAACGATTGCAACAGTATTTCTTTTTGCGTCTCCCGGGAGAGCTTCGATATTGATTTCTTCAAAAAGGTCGAGGGCGTAAATACGGTCAAGAAGGTCATTAAAGTTGTCATCAGTAAACTTTTTACCGATGAAGCTTCCTGTAATACCGTCAACTTCCTTAGAATCAACACTTTTTAAATTCTTGAAACTTACAGATTTAATCAGTTTATTGTAATACCAGTCTTCAGCATATTCTGTTTCCTGGTCAGAATCCTGTGCCGTAAGATAAACAGGATTAAAAAATGCTGCAAAAGCAAGGACAACAAAAGCGAACTTAAAGCGCTTGAAAGACATAATGACTCCCTAAAAAAAACAGGCTGTCCGCTCAGAAATGTTTTTCAGAACCACAGAGTTTTTTAGATATTTATTTTAAAATGAGTGTTTCCATGACAATGTAATAGATGTTGAAGGCATCCAGAGGCTCTGTTTTATAGCTTCCAGCTCAGGAGCAACTCCAAGACGAATATTAACGTAAGGAGAATTCATTTCAAGACCAAATTCAGGCTGGAAGACAAGTCCTTTTGAAGTATCACTGTCTCCGACCTTAGTTTCGTCATAACTCCAGTGCATCAGGGCATCAACATACATTGCATTGCCAAAGTACTTACCTACATAAACAGCCGAATTATCAAAAAAGTTACTGAATGTAATCTGCTTACTGGCAGAATTTTTATCCATACTCTGCTTTACGGCGTTCTGCAGGATATTAGTCCTGATAGAAAATATATCAAAATTAAGGAGTTCACGCAATGTATTCTCAAGTCCACGGACTACTGTAGCCTGCATGAGATAGTCACCGCCTGCCATTACAAGTGAAGCAGCATTCTGGGCGTCTGCAGAAATCACCTGTCCTAAAAGCGCCATAATTTCAGTTTCAGACCTTGCAGGAGTAGACGTAAAATGCGGGTTAAACTGACTTAAAGCCTGTCCTGTTGCAGAAAGAATAATCGTAATCTGATTGTTATCCTCGTCACGGCTTCTTGTTTCCGCCCTTACAGTAACACGCGGGTCAAAAAGTTCCTTTGTTTCGTTGAAGGTAACTTTTCCCTCTTTCATATAGAAGTTTCTGTTGAGCCAGATAATTTCACCGCCGCGAAGATTTACTTCACCGCGGGCACCAAAATCATTTGTTCTTGTATCTATGTAAAGTTTTAACGAATTATCAGGAACAATTACGCCTCGAAGAAGAGGATTATAAAGAATCTGCACCCTGTTTTTAACCAGAAGATCCAGGTCTACAATATAATCAAATCCGTCAGAGTTTTCAGAAGAATCCTGTGACTCTTTTTCAATAATGACTTCAATGTCTGCTTTTTCACCGATAATCTTTCCGGTAAAAGTGACATCATCTTTAGTCATTGCAATATTAAAATTATCAAAACCGCCGTAACCCTTGTAATGAATAAAAGGAAGACCTATATCAACAGGGATATATTCTCCTGATGCAGTCTGAATCGGACATTTAAGATAATTTACACCCCAGCGGTCAAATTCAATATCAAGACCTACACTTACAGAATTTTTATCAAGTGTAAATTTAGTAGGTTTAACGGTAAAGTGTCCCTGTCCAGCCGTCGCAAATACCCTTTCAGACCTGAAAAGTTTTTTTGAAACAAAAGGAACATAAAACTCAGGTTTAGTTACGGTAACAGCCCCTGTATATTCAGGGTCAGTGGTAATTCCCGAAATCTTGAGGGCGCCCGCCATAGTACCTGCAGTAAAATTCACATAAGGAATACTTACAGCCTGACAGAATCTTCCCATGTCGGCACGGAGATTTTTTGCGTTGAGGTCAAGCTGGTTATTTATGATTGAACCTGTAAGGTCAAAACCAAGAGGCGAATCAGGTCCGGATTTTGCAGAAACATATTTACCTTCTGTAATTTCACCTGTAATTCCCCTGCCGCCGCTTGAGATAAAACTGATTTTATCAGGCGTTTTTGTAATCAGAAGATCAAGTTTCTGACCTGACGGAAAAAAAGAACCTGTCATTTTGTCTGAAGTAAGGGTCAGAAGAATATTGTCTGCCTCGTTTTTGCCCTGAACAAGACTTTTTACAGAAGCTTTAAGGGGAATTTTAAAATCAAGGTCTAAAAAAGCCCCGGAAATATCAGCGCGGAAATCCCCGGTAAAAGAACGCGGTTCAAAAAAGGCATTAAAACCGTCTACTTTTATGCTTCCCCAGTTAAGTTTTACATCTGAGGCTGAAAAACCTGAATCATCATAAACAGCAAAACCTTTAGCAACAGCCTGAGAGCCCCCTATATTTACAGAAGCCTTTAAAAGATTAAGGTTAAAGAACGGATTTGTAAGTGTACCTGTAACAGAAAAATCGGCATTTACAGTATTCTCAGAGTTCTGGTCCGACAGAAGCCTTGCAGAAGGAAACTGAACAAGAGAGCCCTGGGCTGAAACATAAAAGTCGTTTTTAAGTGTGACTGCATCGAGAACTTTCTTTTCAGGATTTTTCAGTTCAGCATTCAAAGTAATTTTTTCTGAATTAAGAATGCTTTGCGCCGTAAAATCTACCAGAATTGAATCGAATATTCCCTCATTTATGTTCCAGACAATATTCATCTTTCCGTCTAAGGCAGAAGCAATATCAGAATATGCCATTTTATTCATTACAAAACCGTAGCGGTTAACTGAACCCGAGAATGCAAAATGGGGTTTTAATCTTAAAGAGCCATAGGAATCTGCAAAATCAAAATTAGAAATCTCTGCCTCAAAACCGTTTTTAGAAAAATTAAAGGAAGTTGTAAGGGAAGCAGAAAAAATGTTTTTTCCAAACGCAAGCGGCATTGAAGAAAACTCAAGCGAACCAGAAAAACCTTTTTCAAGATTTACCATCGAAGCAAAATTATAGTCACCTGAAATGCTTAAAAACTTCTGCGAACAGGAACCTGACAGGCTGTACGGAAGCGAATTAAGTACGATCTGGGTATAAAAATTAAAATCAGAAAGGCCTGAAGAAAAATCAATTCCTGCGCTAACATGAGCCGTATTGTTACCATACTGAAGGTCAAGACCGCTTAAAGTGACAGTCTGGTTAGAGCCGTCAAGAGAGAAAGTTACAAGTTCTTTTTCCCGCTGTGTGTTTGCCAGAATGAAATAAGGCGAATTGAAGGTAAAACTCTTAAAATCAGTCGTAAAATAAAGGTCATCAGAAAAAATCCAGGACTGAAGGCTTTTTGATGCAGAAGATAAAGACGAGGAACTTTCTTCACTCACAAAAAAGGCTGCAGTGTTTAAAACGCTGTCCAGGAACATATCTTTCATGGAAACATTGGCCTGAACGACACTGTCCCTGCCTTTAATGTAACTTCCGTCAATTCTTCCGTGTCCGCTCTGCTCATATTCAGGATGAGAATAATCGTCAAATTCAAAAATAAAATCTGCTGACTTTTCAGACGGAAGAACAGTCAGCTGTAAGGCCGTAAGGCTCCTGTCGTCCATAAAAAGCTGGGGCGCAAAACACATAAAGCCGTTTTTATACGGATCAATATAAACTTCAGTCTGAACTGTACCACCGTTTTCCAGGACCAGATGATCAATGCTCAAAACTCCTGACGGCTGGGAAGTTTTTATGTTATAATTTCCGGTAAACTCAATCCCTGCCCTTTTTCCTTCAGCAGCGAGCCTGTTAAATGTTACAAGGCGGTCAGCACAGGAAATGTCATAAAAAAATGAAGCAGGACTTGAAAGCACATTTTTTGAAAGAGAACACTTTCCTTTGAGCGCAAATTTAAGCGATTCTTCAAAAGCCTCAGGGCTTGAAAACAGGGAAGCTGCCTTTAAGGAAAGCGTAACTTTTGTTCCTGTAAATTTTGAATACAGTCTTGAATTATTTTTTATCTTAATCAGTTTAAGAATTTCAAAATTATCTGCATTTGCATCAAGAGTAAGGTACTGCCGGTCAAAATCAGCTTCTGCAAGAAGTGAATAAGGCAGGGAGTTTCTCATTGTCCTGAATGAAAGCCTTGACTGTCCGTAATTTAAAAGCAGATCCATGCGGCTTAAAGTGTAGTCAGCACGGTTAATTTCTTTAAGCTTAAGAAGGAATGAACTTCCATCAAGATTTTTAAAAAGAGTTCCGGACAGTTCAAAACCGGCCGCAAAAAGTTTTCTGTAATCAGCGGTTTTTACAAGATGTGTCCTGAAATCAATTCTTCCTGAAGTTTTAAGCTGAACGCTTTCTTTTATCCTCATGTTTTTTTCAAGAAGGACATTCTTAACAGATACAAGCAGGTCATTTTTTGAATCGCTGTAGTGAATGCTGATGTTTTTAAACTGAATGTCAAAATTGATGTTTATTTCTTTTCCGGCCAGAGTGATTATTCTTGAAGATTCACTGTCCTTCTTTTCTTTTTTTTCTTCTTTTCCGTCATCACCGAAAAAGAGTTTGAGGTTTTCAAGAATTCCGTTGTCTTTTACTGCATCATACTCAACTTCAACTCCGTCAAGCAGAAGGAGTTTTACTGCCTTGAGCGGATTTTTAGAAAAAAGCTCCCTGAACCGGTATGAAAAAGTCGCTCTTTTAATGTATACGAGGTCTTTTCCTGTACTGTAATCACTGAGTTTAATGCCCTTAATGCTGATTCCTGACAGAACAGACGGTGAAAGAGAATCATAGGTAACAGAAATCCCGGTCTTTTCCCGAATTTCACCTGTTATGCTGTGGATTTTTGAAGTCAGAAATGAATTAAGGCTGTCGTAAAGCGGATTGATAAGGGCAATCACTGCTACAACGAGTAAGAGAAAAATCAAACTGCCTGTGCTTGTCTTTAAAATTCTGGACTTCATCGACTTGAAAACGAACTGTTTTAACGGCAAAATAACTGAAAGGCTATAAAAAGCCGACAGCTTTTTCAGGACACAATTCTACTTTATTTTCGGATTTTTTAGTAGAAGGTTTGAGGGGATATAATAATATGATTTTAAAAAATTTTGTTGTTTTCGAAGGCATTGACGGAGCCGGAACTTCAACCCAGATTAATATTTTAAAAGCAGGCGAAATCAAAAACCGTCTTTTTTTTACCGCAGAACCGACCTCCTCACCTACAGGAAAATTCTTAAGGACTGTCCTCAAAGGCGACGTAAGCTTAGACCCAAGAACAAGCGCCTATCTTTTTGCGGCAGACAGGGCAGAACATCTTTACGGAAACAGCAGCGCTGACTGCGGAATTGAAAAACAGTGTGAGCAGGGAAAAATCGTAATCTCTGACCGCTATCTTTTTTCAAGCCTTACCTATCAGAGCGTAACCTGCGGAGATGAACTTCCACGCCTTCTCAATTCAAATTTTCCGCTCCCGGAACTGCTCTTTTTCTTTAAAATTGACCCTAAGATCAGCCTCCAGAGAGTAGACCGGCGCGGCGAAAGGGAAATCTATGAAAAACTGGATTTTTTACAGGCTACTGAAGAACGCTACGAAAAAGTAATTCAGGAATTTCAGGATAAAAACACTGGAATGAAAATCGTCATCTTAGATGCCGCAAAATCCAAAGAAGAAGTAAGTTCTGTCATCAAAGAAGAACTCTTAAAAATACTGTAAAAAAACGGTTTTTAAATGCCGATAATCAAAAGGTGAAAAAACTTTTAACGGCATTTTCAGTTTTACTTTTACTCACATTTACAGCTCCTCAGAAAAGTTCTGCTTACATGGTCAAATACAAGGAAGACTATTACAGGCTTTTTCATGTACATTACCAGCAGTACCCTGACGACGTAATGGAAAACATTTACTGGCTTGAGCAGGCAGTGAAGGCTGATTTCTGCAATCCTCTTTATACAGGTGTAAAAATCGAAAACGAAACTGACTGGGAAAAATACCGTTACCTCTTTATGATGCACATAAACCTTAAACTCATAGAACAGCATTTAAGGCTCGGCCGCACTTACGACCACCAGACTGCACATTTTTATGACGCTCCCTGGAAAGATTTATACGTTGAAAACTTAAAAAAAGCGCTGAGCTGCTATGAAGCAGGCCTTTACTACTGGCGCGAAGCAAAACTCTGGGCTGAAAAAGGAAGTGTAAGGCGCTTTTACTTTTTAACCATTACAGATCTTCAGAACTGGGAAGACGAGAGAAGCCGCATTGAAGACGGAAAACTCGACTACGAAAAAATCCTTAACCGTGAAATAAAAAGAGTAAAAAAAGTCATTGATGATTTTACTGCAATGACAGATAAAACTTACTGAAAAAAAATGCACCGCCTGTAACAAAACATATTCTGCCCTGTTAAGACGGTGCACCCGCAATATAATCTGACGATTTTTTTATTCGCCCTCTTTTCCAAGATCTTCAAAAATTGCTTTAATTTCGTAAGCAAATGAATAAAGGTCATTGAAAAGCATCTGGTTCCTTGAAGCACAGTCTGCAAAAAGTTTTACGTTTTCGCTGTTAAGTTCTTCTGAACGCTGCATTTCAGTAATTACCTGATTAATTCCTGCAACATTGGAAGAAATATGTGAACTGATTTTTTCAACGTTCGCATTGTTGTCTTCGTTCATTGACTTAACATTCTGGAACTTCTGCATTGCATTAAGGGTTTCTGTACTTAAAGCCTCGAGGTTTGAAGAATTATGTTTAGTCTCTCCTTCAAGCTCTGAAATTGATTTCTGAAGGTTTGTAACATTTCCTAAGATTTCTTCAGAGGCAGTTTTGGTCTCGGCAGAAAGTTTTTTTACCTCATTTGCAATAATGCGGAATCCCGCACCCGCAGCACCTGCATGTGCAGCTTCAATCGAAGCGTTGAAGGAAAGCAGGTTTGTCTGCTCAGAAATATTTGCAATATTGGCAATGAGTTTTGTAATCTCATCAGTCTGTTCAGTAAGCCGCTGAAACTGTTCAACATATTTTTTATACTCTGTCTCAATTTTCTGAACTGATTCATTAAGAGAATTGATTGCAGCGTATACCATATCAAGATTTTTTGAATTTTCCATTGCGCGGCGGGTAATATCCTGAGTATCTTTATCCATCTCCGCAGAAGAAGAAACAAGACGCCTTAAAGTTTCCTGCTGTTCCTGGTTTGCCTTTGACTGAGCTTCCCTGCTTTCAAGATATTCATTTAAAAAGTCTGCGCCTACAGCATCCTTTGCAAGATACTGAATAAGGCTGTCAGAAACATCAAGTCCGCCTTTTACAAGTTTTTTTGATTCCATAATTAACTCTCCCCTAGTCTCCGATTACCAGGCTGACAAGAGTCTGGTTACAGTGCATTCTTCCAAGCTGTTCCCCGTAGGCAGAAAAGCCTGCAAAGGTCGGGAAAGTCTGTTTATATCTGTTTATGATCTGTCCGCTTGTTGCTGTCTGTGCAAAATACATTGTGCGTGTAATGCAGCTCATCAAAAGAACAAATTTTGGAGACGGTACATTCGAAAGAATTGAACGGCAGGTTTCATCACATTTTGCAAGATGATCGCCTACATGCATAAGTTCAAGTGTTGAATTAGGTACGATTCTCGCAAAAGTTGTAATTTTACCGTCAGGAGTAAAGCCTGCAAGGGCACCGATATGAAGTGCACCGTTAAGATAGCGGCCAAAAGGATTTTCAAAGGTAATTGAACCTGCTTCTGTTTCTGAAACTCCAAGTTTTGCGGCATAGGCTGCTCTTGGGGTACGTCCGTCCATTCTGATGATTGTTCTGTTTACAGGATCAGATTCGTTTACAAGGAAGGTCTTTCCTGTAGGATTAAAAATATCTTCCTGACGGATATCAAACCTGCATGAAGTCTTTACGAACATCATTGCTGCTCCGTCCTGAGTCACTTTACCGTTGACGCTGACAAAGGTCTTTGCTTCAGAACCGGTAAAGCCTGCGGTTCCTCCGGCAAGTTTAAAATTGTCGTTTTTGATTATTGAATAAAAATTAGTCAAGATTGATTCTTCTGCATTGTATACGCCGTTTATAAAAGCAACTGCAAAAGCGTCTTTATGTGAATACTGATCGCCGGTGCGGATTCCGCATTCGCTTAAGGCTGCTTCAATTCTGTCTTTATTTGTTACCGGATAACGGCTTCCGTTTTCAACAAGAACGGCACAGCATCTTACACTGCTGTCTGCCATTGTAGTCAATACAACACAGTTTTCAGTAAAACCTTCCGGACTGATTTCTCCGGCGGTACTTGTTCCCATAACCTCAGCACCAGGGAATCTGTCTTTAATTGATTTTGAAAGGGCTTCAAAATCATAAGTAACGGCTGCTAAAAAAAATACTGCTTTGTAAGACGAAAAATCGTGATGCAGCTTAGAACACAATTCTTCAACAGCGCCCTGAACAT
The DNA here is from genome assembly GCA_002392405.1 of Treponema sp. UBA3862. Taxonomy (GTDB): domain Bacteria; phylum Spirochaetota; class Spirochaetia; order Treponematales; family Treponemataceae; genus Treponema_D. The sequence goes on from DGGY01000017.1 coordinate 42,145, forward strand.
CACTTCTACGTGATATTACGACTTCCTGTTCCATTTTTAACTAAATCTCCCCGACAGACCACAAAGTCTGCCAATATTACAATTTTACCACAGCATCCTTATGATGTCACTTTAAAAAAACTAGTTTTTTATGTAAAATATAAATCATGCAGTTCGAAGAAAAAGACATCGCTTATCCTCCGGTACATCCGGGCACAGACAGAACTTTTATCCGTTTTTACAGCGGAGAGTGCGATTTAAACTCAATCTATTATGCAGGAGAAAGAGACGGTCAGCCGCAGCGAATCTTTGTAACTGACACAAACGTTGCTTCTCTCCCGGCTTTAAAATCATTCATAAACTTTTTCAGGGATGAAAACTATGCCCTTCCAAAAATTCAGGAAGGTTTTACCGGCCGCCGTGGAAAAGATGTTCTTTTAATTTTAGAAAGCGGAGAGCCTTACAAGACAATCGAAAGCGTTCTCTCTATCTGCAGGGCTGCAATTGATTCAAATGCACAGCGTTCGGCAGTCTTTGTCGGAATCGGAGGCGGCGTCATCACTGACATGACAGCATTTGCCGCTTCAATTTTCAAGCGCGGATCAAGCTGTGAACTTATTCCAACGACCCTTCTTTCGATGGTAGATGCCGCAGTCGGAGGAAAAACAGGCTGTGATTTTGACACCTACAAAAACATGATCGGCTCTTTTTTTCCTGCACAGAAAATCCATATCATTCCTTCTTTTATCGAAAGTCTTCCTGAACATGAATACAAAAGCGGAATGGCAGAAGTCGTAAAAACAGCAATGCTTTATTCTGCACCTCTTTTTGAAAAACTTTCTGCAAAACCTGAAATCTTAAAAAACAGGAAAGATCCTCTCACAGAAGAAATGATTAAAATCTGTGTAAATGCAAAGGCACGTGTCGTTGAACAGGACTTAACAGAAAAGAATATCCGCATGCAGCTGAACCTGGGACACACTTTCGGTCATGCTTTGGAAAGCCGTGCAGGTCTTGGAGTTGTAACACACGGAGATGCAGTTGCCTGGGGAATGGCACGAGCTGCAGAACTTTCAAAAAGACTCGGACTTTGTACAAGTTCCTACACTAAAAAAGTAAAGGAAGTCCTTGAAAGCTTCGGCTGGGAAACTGAACATCTTCACTCAGCCCTCAAAGGAAAATACAAAAATGATGAAGAAGCTGCACGCTCACTTTATGATGCAATGAAAAAAGATAAAAAAAATGCATCTTCTAAAGTGCGTTTTGTCCTTCAGGAAGAAATTGAAGAAACTGTAATTACAGAAGCAGATGAAAATGATGTTCTTGCAGTTCTTCAGCAGGATTAAATAATGGACGTTTCAAAATATTTTGACTGGGCCGCAACTTCGCCATGTGATGAAGAAATACTAAAAGAAGCCCTTGAAGTTTCCGTAAAAAACTGCGCAAACCCGTCAGCTGTACACAGTGAAGGCCAGAAAGCACGTAAGATTTTTGAAGAAGCCCGCGGCCTTGCTGCAAAAGTTCTGAATGTTAAAACCGACGAAGTGTTTTTTACAAGCGGCGGAACTGAAAGTGACCATATTCCTCTTCTTTCTCTTTTAAACAGGGATTTTTCAGAAACTGACGGACGCGGAACAATAATCTTAAGCGGAATTGAACATCCGGCTCTCCGTGAACAGTGTGCAGTTTTAAAAAAACAGGGATTTAATGTTGTAACTGTAAATCCTGACAAAAACGGTTTTATTTCCCCATCATCAATAATCGAAAAACTCACGCCTGACACGCTTTTTGTAAGTGTTATGGCTGTTAATAACGAAACAGGCTGTATCCAGAAAATTTATGAAATTGCAGATGCGCTTACAGCCGCCTCTCAGGGAAAAAGAAAACCGCATTTTCATGTAGACTGCGTTCAGGCGGCAGGAAAAATCCCCCTTGATTTAAGTTATACAGGAATCGACAGCGCCGCTTTAAGTGCACACAAAATCTCAGGTCCCCGGGGAACAGGAATTCTCGTATTAAAACGCAGTATAAAACCGTTTTTAACAGGCGGCGGACAGGAAAAAAACATCCGCTCAGGAACAGAAAATCTTTTCGGCGCACTCGCCTTTTCAAAATGCCTTGAAAAATACTACAAAATTGCAGATTTTGAAAAATACCAGAAGATGACTGCAGGTTTTATTGAAAAACTTAAAACTTTAAATAACTGCACGCTGGTGCCGGAGCTCAGGGCAGACACTTCTATAGAAGTTCAGTCTGAGTTCAGCCCCTTTGTAATTCAGGCAGCATTCAAAGGAATTCCAGGAAATGTTATGGTCAGGGCTCTGGACGCAAAGGGTTTCTGTATTTCGACAGGAAGCGCCTGTTCTGCAAAAAAACAAAGCCGCCCGGTTCTTGCCGCAATGAATGCATCCCGGGAAATTCAGGATACCGCAGTAAGGTTCAGTTTCGGAACATTAACCTGTACAGAAGACCTGGACGGACTTTTTAATGCAGTAAAAGAAGTCTGCCAGGATTTTAACTAAATGCAGCGCAGAAAGCGCTGAAGTGACTGGCATAAACAAACCTGAGGATGAATTTATTTATTCCGTTTCTTTCTTAGATTTAATGTGAATTACTTTTCCAGTGCGTTTAATTCCGTCAGGGAGGCGTTTATCTTCTTCACCCTTTTTGCGGTATACCCTTTTTTCTGATTTTGCACCGTATTTTTCTGCTTTAACTGCTTTTTTTTCTGCACGTGCCTTTTTACGTGCTTTCTGTTCTTTATCTACATATTTGAGGGCTACATCAAGACCGGCAAGAACTTTCTGCATGTCTTCCTGGAAGATAGAAATCTGATGACGGTCAAAATCAGAGCCGTCCCCTTTTTTGCTTTCAACAATCTGAAGGAAAATATCGCCGTTGCGGTTCTCCTTTACATTAAAAAAATAAGAACGGTTTTCCAATACAACTTCTGTAGTATAAAGTTCTCCGCGGATTCCCATGGCTTTTCCTTCCTTAAAAATGTGAGATTAAACTTAGAACAGAAAATCCGTCAAACGAAATCCGTTCATAAGTTTTACTAATATAAAGATTTACGGATTAAATGTAAATAGCAGGCTTATCTTTTATTGTAATCAAAACACATCCGCTGTATTGGACTCGGCCCGATTTTTCTGCAGATTTCAACATGTGCCTTTGTCGGATACCCTTTATGTGAAGCATAACCGTACTCAGGATAAAGTTTATCATATTCGCACATAAGACGGTCCCTTTCAACTTTTGCAAGAATTGAAGCCGCCATGACCTGAGGATATTTACCGTCTGCCTTCACTTCAGAACGGACAGCGCAGCTTAAGTCAGGGCATTTGTTTCCGTCAACGATTGCACTAAGCTGTTCATCAAGAGGGCACTCATCAAGTGTAATGCCGTTTTTTTCTGCCCATTCAGGAATTTTATCTTTCATCATGAACCAGGCATTTTTCATTGCAAGAAGACTCGCCTGAAGAATGTTGATTTTATCTATCGTCTTTTCATCAACAAAACTATGTCCCCAGCACGCTTTTTCTTTAATTATGTCAAACGCATGATTTCTTTTTTTTTCAGAAAGTTTTTTTGAGTCATTTAAAATCTCAAAAGGAAAATCTTCAGGAAGAATTACACAGGCCGCACTCACAGGACCGGCAAGAGGTCCCCTTCCCGCTTCATCAAGTCCGCAGATTAAAGTCACTTAAAAACCTTTTGCCTTATTATTCAGGTCTTCAAGAATGCACGAATCCTTATCTGCCCAGACAGGAACAATACTTCTGTTCTTTTTATCAAATTCCCCGGAATAAGTATTTCCTGCAAATTTAGCAGTACTTCCGCTTAATTCAGCGATTCGTCCAAGGTGAGAAGTTACACGGCACGAAGAGTTTTTAAGTTCAAAAGTTCCGCCCGTAACACTAAAATTAACGGCAGTCTGTGCAACAGAAGAAATTCTTGAATCTTTAACAAAAATTTTAGAATCCGTACTGCTTAACGCACAGGCATAAGAAAGGGATTGAACAGTAAGGCCTGAATTATTTAACTGAACTACAGAATTCAGGGCATTGATTACAGTTCCGTTCTCTCCTGCCGTACCGACAATTTCACAGTCTTTAAAAAGCGCCGTTGAGTTTTCAAAAGTAAAAAATACATAAGACTGGTCAAAAGAAGAATCCGAAAGTTTCTGGAAAACAATATTCTGTGCCTCAAAACCCGCATTTCTGATTAAAAGAGAACTGTCAGCCGGGAATACAAATACCGCTTCTCCCTTTGCTGTAAAAGAAGAATTAGATGAAAGAATAAGGTCTTTCTGAGAAATATTGAAGGTTCCTTTTACAAAAAAATGAGTATAGCGGCCTTTATTGATAACCTCAGCAGCCTGTTCAAAAGTAGTAAAAGGATTTCTGGCACTGCCGTCAGCCTTTTCAGAAGCAGCAGAAGAATCAAGATAATAATTGTATTCGTCAATTACTACCCGGTATTCTGAAACAGCACTGTAATTTTTATTTTTATCGCAGGCATAGGCCCTTATTTTGAAAAAGACTGCAGATTCACTTCCGCTGTTTAAAACAACACTGTCAGTATAAGGCTTGAAGTTTCCTGCCTCAACCTCATCAAATTCTTTTGAAGAAGCATCGAGTATGTCTGCCGCCATTTCTTCACTGATTTTAAGCGGAGCACTTACTGCATAAAAAATATCTGAGCCCGGCTCTGAACTAATGTCAATCTTAACCTGCGTGCGGGCATAAAAGTCTGAACTGTCAGAGTCAAATTTTGGCGGCACAGGAGCTTTTTTGTCTACACAGAAAGGAAGGCTTTTTGTTCCATGGAAGACTCCGTCAGAGTAAAAAGCAAATACGGCATTTCCTTCAATGCTGTCACCGTCAAAGGTATCAAATGAAGCTGCGGTAAACAGACCGGAATTTAAATCAGCCTGTCCGCTCACTCCGGCATTTACAAGTTCCATCCTGTAGCGGAGGTCACCGTCAATACTGAAATTAACGGGGCCCTTTTCTTTTGAACTTATGTTTAAAGAAGGCTCAGGCGGTAACACATAAGAATAAACGGGATTTCCTTTTTTATAGGCAACGCTCTGCCACATTACAGTGTGCTTTACAGAACGGTCAAGGGTGACAGGATTTTTTAATGCAGACCATTCCCCGTCATCTAAGCACCATATTAACTTTTCGCCTGTAAAAGTAAGGACTGACCAGTCAGAAATTTCAAAAGGCACAGTTGATTTAGAAAGAGTTCCTACCTGGGAAGGAGAAACAAAAACAACAAAACGCCAGTTATTTTTACCGTCAGTTATATTGCATGGAATATAGCGGCTTAAACGGTTAGAAGAATCAATTGCAAGCTCTTTTCCTTTCTGAAAAGATTTTTCACTGTCGCCGAAAGAATATTCAAGGGTTTCAGGAATATTAAGCTCACTGTCAAATCCGTAGACAAAGATTCCGGGTTTTACGATTTTAGAAATAAACTCATACTCAGCACTGCTTTCTGCAAAGTTATTGATTTCCTGTACATTATAATTTATTTCGATTTCTTCTTTTGAATCACCTTTTACTGCAGTAATCCTTACATTTGACCGGCCTATTGAATCAATTAAAACAGGTCCGTCATAAGCAAAACCAGAAGTCAAAGGATCAGTTCCGGAGAGGGAATAAAAACACTCAGCACCGTCACTTGTATCAAGGACAAGCACCTGTTTGTTGCTGAAATTTCCTGCTGCCGGAGAAATTACACGCTGTGCCCAGACACATAATGTAAAACTGAATGCTGCTAAAATCGAAATAACTTTTTTCATTTCTGCTTCCGTAAAAACTTTCCTTACTTAAAAAGAGGTCCTAAAATATCGCGGAGTTCAGGGTCTGCCTTAAAATAGTTTTCTTCAAGTTCTTCTTTTTTTAAGCCTACAAGTTCGTGACTCATATAGTGAATCCAGCGGTCATCATCTTCTGAATTGATGTCGAATTTGCGGCACCAGTAATCAGGTTTAATTGGAAGAGTTTCCCTGAAGGTAAAATTCTTAAAATCATGGACAACAACTTTTATATCACTTCTTGGAACACCTTTTTCAAGAAGCACCTGAACTAAAAAGTTAAGTGTACGGCCTGAATCATAGATATCATCAACGAGCAGGATTTTATCACCCGGACGAAGATACTCCGGCGAATAAGTCCATCCGTCAATTCTGATTGCATCATGCTGCTTTACATCAGAATAAGAACGTGCAACTACAGCCGCATACAGGACAGGCTTTTTTCCTTTGAGGGCAAGCTTAAAATATTCGCTTATAACATTTGACATGTAAGCCCCGCCGCGAAGGGAAGTATAAATAATGTCAGGAACAAATCCATCCTGTAAAATTTTATGGCCTAATTTAATTGCATCGTTACGAACCTGATCATAAGGTAAAAATTCCTTTAACATAAAAAACCGCCTGAAAACTAATTCAAAATTACCTCAAAAGTCTGAAGATTTTTGAAAGTATATATTCTTACATTAATATATTACCCTTAAAACGCTGTTTTTACAATTAAAATGACGGAATGCTAAAATGAAAAATACACGCTGTCAGGAAGTTTTTCAAAGCCTGTATTTTCAAAAAATCTTTCGATTTCAGAACGCACGGCAGAACTGTTCTTCCAGTAAAAATCAGAATTTTCAATTACATCAAGGACAGTTTTACGCGTTACAAAAAGATGATTTTTTACTGAAAGCTCAGCGCATTTATGAGGTTTTTCATTAATAAAAGAAACCGCCGAAGTAAATTTTGTGCTTAAAAAACTCAGGGCAGAAGGATTTTTTTTAGCATAATCAGAGTTTACAAGAAGGATAAACTCAGGACAGCTTTCACCGCCGCTTAAAGAATCATAAAGCAAAGTTAAATCCAGAACTTTAGCAAGGGAAGAATTTTTAGAAAGAGCCGTCTGACAGAAAGGTTCACTTAAAACGCCGTAAGAATAAAAGCCGTCACAAAGTTTTCCGGCAGATAAAGAAAGCGGTACTGAATAATCAGGATGAACCTGTCCCTCACCTTCCCCCAGAACAACATTGTTTTTTTTAAGGACAGCACTAAACAAAAGCGCTTCAAAAGAATTTTCAATTCCAGAGAGAACAGTTTTATTTTTTAAGGATGAGACAGTGCTGAAATCAAGATCGGAAGTAACAAGAAATACTCTTGTACGGCCCAGGGCACCTGCAATAAAAGCGCAGTCAGGAAGCGAAGATAAAATTTTATGTGCATCAGGCAGTGAAAAAACAGCCGCATTCACCTGATTTTTCAGGAAAGAAGACAAAAGGTTTTCATAACCGCCCAAAAAAACTGTCTTTACAGAAAAATTATTTGAAGGTGTGTCATCTTCAAGAAAATACACAAACGGCAGCGAAGAAGGTCCTGGTACAAAACCTAAAGTAAGGCCTGTCTTTTTAGCCTCAAGAGCTTTCTGTAAAACCTGAGATTCTTCCTGTGGGCTTTCTGTTACTTCTTCAGTCTTTTTTTTGCAGGAAGGAAAAAGCAGGAAAAGAGAAAAAAGAAAAGCAAACGCAGACAAAAACTTTCGATTCATTATTAGAAGAATAAATCATTTTTTAGAATAAGAACAGAGGAAAAATTTGGTGAAACAAGCAGGTTATATATCACAGATTCTGCGGATTGTTTATTTTTTTTTGAGATTTTTTGTCAGTTTTTGATTTTCGGCGCCATATATATAGTAGGTGGAAAAAATACTTTTAAAAGGATGTATATATGGCAA
>DGGY01000037.1 GCA_002392405.1 Treponema sp. UBA3862
CGGTAATTCTGTTCAAGGCGGATTTCCTTTACATCAGGAAAATCTTTTTCAAAATTGATAATGTTCTGGTAATCGGCTCCCCGCCATGAATAAATGCTCTGGTCATCATCTCCTACAACTGCAACGTTGTTTTCTGCAAGAAGATGCATCATTTCGTACTGCTGGTGGCTTGTGTCCTGAAATTCATCGACCATTATGTACTTAAAACGCTGTTTGTAGCTTTCAAGGATTTCAGGAAACTCTTTGAAAAGTCTTATTGGAAGAACGATTAGGTCGTCAAAATCTACTGCATTATAAAGTTTTAAGCCTTCCTGATAGCCTTCATAAAGTTCCCTGTAGATTTCATTTTCTGCATTCCAATGTTTTCTGCCTGTTTTTATGTCTGAGATAAGAATTCCAATCTGATAGATGTCAAGCTGTTCCTGTGAATAGTGAAGTTCACGGCCTGTTTCTTTGATGAGGGTATTTCTGTCGGTTTCATCGTAAATAGAAAAATTTTCCCTCCAGCCGAGTCTGCCTATATCCTGACGGAGGACTTTGACTCCAAATGCGTGGAAAGTAGAAATTGTAAGAAAAGGAAGTTTTTTTCCTGTCAGTTCCTTGATGCGCTCAACCATTTCCCTGGCAGCTTTGTTTGTAAAGGTGAGGGCAAGAATCTGACTCTGAGGAATTCCTGAATCGAGCATGTGTGCAATCCTGAAAGTGATTACACGTGTTTTTCCTGAACCTGCACCTGCAATGATGAGAATTGGACCGTTAATTGTCATTACGGCCTCGTACTGTTCAGGGTTCAGTTCATTTTTTAAATCTGATAAATCTGCTGCCATAGGTTTAAAGAATATAGTGATTTTTTTGATTTTTGTCACATAAAACTGATATAATTAATGTATGAATTCTTTAAGTTTTTCTGCAGTATTTTTTTGTCTGGCTGCAGTCTTTTTTGTTTTATTTGTAGTGTTCAAAAGAAAATCAGTCAAAGCTTTTCTTAAAAGAAACGGCTTTGCTTCAAAAATGATTACTGATGACATAATGTACGATTTTACGCTTCCAAAGCCTAAAGCATGCGGCTGTGATATGAGCGAAACTTATCTTATGCCGCCTGAAAAAACTCCATGCAGTCAGAGTGTTATAGTTATTGATGCAGGAGGAACAAATTTCAGAAGCTGTCTGGTAAGTTTTGATGAAAAAGGAAAGGCTGAGATTTCTGATTACAATAAGACATCCATGCCGGCGCTTGACAGGGAGTACTCAAAGGAAGAGTTTTTTTCTGCAATAGCAGACAGAATAGAGTATTTGAGGGATAAGGCAGACAGAATTGGTTTTTGTTTTTCCTACAGCCTTGATATGACTAAAGATGGAGATGCAGTACCGAATGCTTTTTCCAAGGAGATTAAAGCTCAGAGTGTTATTGGTGTGCCCGTTGGAAAGAACTTAAAAGATGAACTTGAAAAAAGAGGCTGGAGGCCGTTAAAAAAAATTACTGTAGTAAACGATACTGTAAGCGCCCTCATGGCAGGCAAAACCTGCGGCACTGATTTTGATTCTTACATAGGTTTTATTTTAGGCACAGGAATGAATGCCGCCTTTATAACTCAAGGCGGTATGTTTGCAGATGAGCAGCAGATTATTGTCTGTGAAAGCGGAAAATGCTGCACTTTTAAGCTCAGCCGTTTTGACCTTGATGCAGATAACCGCACGGCAGTTCCAGGTTCTTTTCCTTTAGAAAAATGCTGCAGCGGGGCATATCTTGGAAATACAGTCCAGTCGATGCTTAATTTTGCAGGGCGGGAAGGTCTTTTTTCTAACCGGGCAAATAAAGCGTTTGCTTTCTTAAAAGAACTTACTACTGTTCAGGCAGATGATTTTCTGCATTCTTACGCACAGGACAAAGACTGTTCTAAGGATAACCCGGTTGCAGAGTGCTGTTTTTCTAAAAGTGACTTAAAGACTGCTTTTAAGATTATCGACAGTGCCGCAGACAGATGTGCGCATTATGCTGCTTCTGTCTTAAGTGCCTGTGCCCTGGCTTCGGCAAAAGGAAAAAATCCTGAGAAACCTTTATGTATTGTATTAAATGGAACTACACTTTTTAAAACCTGGAAATTAAAAGAGCGTATTGAAAAATATCTTTATGATTATCTGACACAAAAACGAAAAATCTATTTTAAAACTGTAACTGTTGAAAATGATATAATTCTTGGAACTGCTGCAGCGGGGCTGATCTAAATGAAAAAATTACTATCTTTATTTGTTTTATTTTTAATTTCCTTTAATGCCTTTTCATACGGAAAATATTTAAGCGGCGCAAAGGGAAAACTTAATGTCATTAAGACTGAGTATTTTGATATTATCTTTCCGGATAAAAGTGAAGAATCGGCCTTAAAAATCAGTGCTGTTTGTGATGATTATTACAGGCAGCTTTGTTCATTGTTTGAATATGAGCCTTATCAGACTTTTTCTGTTGTCTTAACAGATCAGGTAGAAATGTCCAATGCTTTTTTTACTCTTGCGCCCTATAACATGATTGTCGTTTTTGACTATCCTGTGGCACTTGAAATAAATAACAATAAATACGAAATAGAAACTGTCTTTTATCATGAACTGACTCATGCGGTTTCCCTTAATTCTAAGGCTCCGGGCTGGCGTGTTATGTCTTTTTTCGGACAGATTTTTACACCTGCAGGACTCTCACTTACAAGTTTCTGGTATGAAGGTGCTGCCGTAAGTGTTGAAAGTCTTGAGGATGGAGGACGCCTTAACGATCCATATTTTAACCAGATAATTTTAGATGCAAAATTTAAAGATGTAACAGGGGTAAAAAAGTTTCCTTCCTGGCGTGATGTAACTGGGGCGAGGGATGTATATCCTTATGGCAATGATGCATATGTATTTGGTGCACATTTTGCCCGTTATCTGATTGAGACCTATGGTTTTTCTAAATACGCAGAATTCTGGAAAAATGCAGGAACTTCTACAAATCTTTCTTTCTGTGCAGGAGTTTTTAAAAAGACTTACGGAATAGCTCTTAGTGATGCATGGAAAAGTTTTTATGAGGATATTGAACTTCCTGAAATTGATCTTGAAAAACGTAAGGCATTTGTGAGCACATCAAATCTGATTTCTAAAAACGGGGCTGTAACTCAGACGGCAGATTCATACTTTAACCCTCAGACAGGAAAGTATGATTTAGTCTGGTTTGATTCTCTTTCCCAGGGAATTTTCTTTAACTCAAAAAGACTGTTTACAATTAAAAATGTTGAATCAATCCGCTTCAGCCCGGACGGCTCTAAACTTTATGTAAACCGTCTTAAAGATAAAGATAATGTAAAAAATGTAGATTTTATCTATGACCTGAAATCAAAAAAACGTTCTTTTGCTGAGCACGATTCAGCTAATTTTGAAAAGTCTCATGATGCTTCTTTTGTAAAGGAAGGTTTAACCTGGTATCTTCAATACGAAGATAGAAAAGGCGGTCAGAAAGTACGCTGGAACTTAGGTTCAAGAATCTTACATCACCTGCATTTTGTGAGTGAGGATGAAAACTCGCTTTCGTTTGTATTTACCTGGGCAGAACTGTTTACAAAAACAATGGCAAGGGCAGGACTTGTCAAAATCGATAAAAATACTCTGGAAGCTAAAATTCTTCTTGAAAAAAATGATAATTACACAGGCTTAATTGAAACTCTTGCCTGTGACGGCGAATATGAGTTTTATGTAATTTCAGAGGAATATGATTCAAGACCGTTAAGAAAACTTAAGCTTACTGAAGACGATTTTGAAGTTTTTGAGGCAGAAAAAACTGTCCTTTCTGAGGACGGTGAGCACTCAAAAATCGAAGCTGCGCCGTCTGTTAAACCAGAGGAATCTTCTGAGAATAAAATATCTTTTAAAGCGGAGTATGCTTCATATAATCCTTTTAAGTATTATGTTCACGGAATAATACTTCCTTTCGGTACTGCAGGTGAATATAATCATGACCTTGAAGAAGAGTCTGTCTGTTTTTACGGGGCTTCGTTTATTTCATCAAATCCGTGGCTTGATAAACTTATACAGCTGAGTTTTGGCCTTGATGCAGTGACTATGAGCGGAGGAGCTCTTTTAGGATTTTCAGGCGGAGATGATTCTTTTGCTTATTCACTTTCTGGAACTGCCATTTTTGACAGAAACGGTTTTAAGCAGACCTTTGATTCCGCTTCTGTTTCAAAAGTTTTATGGCAGGGTGATTATGCTTCCCTTAGTTTTGAAGCTGCAGGAAATCTTCTTTATGGAAAAGACGGTCTTGAAACAGAGTATAAAGCAAAAGATAAACTTGATCCGTCTAAAAAGATTACAGTGACCAGCTTAAGAAAAGGTCTTACTGCAAGAGGTGTTCCTGATTTATTGTTTTCTGCCGTTCACAGAGTGCGTCCAGGTTATAATCAGACGGCAGGCTTTTATCTGCAGCCATTCGGGGATTTTGAATACCAGAAATATAAAACATTCTGGGAAGATGATTTTAAACCTGAGGAGGAAACTTCTTCCGTGTACTATAATGCAGGCGGAACACTGGGACTTGTATTTCCGGGGCTTTTCCCTGCAAATCTTGCTTTTTCTTTATTTCCTCAGAAAGGATATTTTGTTTCAGCCCAGTCAAAAATCATGCTCTATGACCTTGAACTTCATAAAGGAATTCCTGCTATCTCACTTTATGCACAGCGTCTTGTTTTTAATCTTTTGTATACAGGCTGGTTTGAGTACATTAATCAGGAAAAATGGGATATTAAACGGACTCGTGAAATATTCGACGGTCTTGAAAAAGATGACTGGGAAGATTACTTAAGGCTTGCCGCAGAAATACAGCTCAGCCTCAATACAAGTTATTTTGCATCTTCCGGGGCAGCGGGTATCGGCGGATATTTACAGTACAATTTACATGGAGAAGATAAAAACACATGGAAAGCAGGTCTTTATGTAAATGTTGCGTGGTAAACAAAAATATTATAAAATTGTATTATTAAGCAGGTGGCCTGAATAAATGGCCCGGCCAAAAAGAGGGGAACAATGGCAAGAGGAAGAGGACTTGGAAAATCAATAGCACTGCTCATTTTAATTGTAATTATGGTTATGGGCGGTCTTTTATGGTTTGATTATCTTGGAATCATTCAGGCAAAAACAGTTTTTGCTCCTGTTTATAAACTTTTTGGTCTTCAGGTACAGACTTCAGTAACAGCAACACAGACAAAACCTCTCGAGGCAGATTTAGATGATGATCGCCTTGCAAAACGCCTTGAAGCTTTAGATATCAGGGCTCAGGAACTTGATAAACGTGAATCAGATATATCCCGCACAGAAAATGCCAACGAAGCTATAGCCAGAGAACTCGAAGACAGGCAGAAATCGCAGGAAGAACGTGAAAAAACATTCAACAATGAGGTCAAAAAGTACGATGATAGAAATACAAACATCGAACAAATTTCGACCTATCTGCAGAGTATGCCTCCGAAAACCGCGGTTGAGCAGCTGATGAAGATGGATGATCAGGATATCATCGATATTTTCAGAAAAACTGACGACCTGGCAGAGGCTGCGAGAACCACCTCAATGACTTCTGTATGGCTTATGTACATGAACAGTGAGCGTGCTGCAACAATCCAGAGAAAAATGGCAAACAAGCCTGAATCACTGGATTAAACTTTAAGAACTTAAAAACTTAAAGAAAACCGGCCGGACTTTTTCGATTGTATTTAAAATTGGAGGTCCTGCCGATGCAAGCAGTACAGCTTGATACGCTTTTACCGCAGATTCAGACGCAAAACTCATCTCCAGAAAATCTCATGACAGGGGACACTTCCTTTATGGATATGCTCCGTTCAAAAATTGAAGGGATTGAAAGAGAAGAGAATGAAGTCAGTGAATCTCAGGTAGAAACTGATGAAGACAACACTCAAACCGCATCTGCAAAAAAATCCGGACAGAAAACTGAAAACGGCACTGAATATGAGTATATGCTCAATCTTTCAGAGAACCGTGAAAAAATTACGCAGGTTAATGCAAAACCTGATGTAAATACTGCTGAAAACGTTACTGTTCCGGACCAGGAAGTTTTACCGCCATTAACAGAAAAACAGCTTTCGTGGCTCCGTCAGGGTGTAAACAGGGCAATGTCAGAAAATGAAATGTCCAGTGAAGACTTTGAGAGCATGATTGAAGCTGCAGTTGAGTTTATCCCGGGAGAGATTTCTGAAGAAGAACTTCTTGAAAAAGCCCGTAATCTTGCACTCAGCGATCCTGAAATGTTCCTGGAAAAAACAGCAGAAAAGACTGCGTTAAATGCGGATGTAGAGATAAGCGTAAAGGAAAATCCAGCGTCTTTTAAAGATTTTGATTTAAAGCCAAAGGATTCTGAATTAAAAGGTCATAAAAAGGATTTAAAAATCCAGGTTACAGACCTCAGAACACAGAAAATAGACCCTGCCTCTGCTGAAATTCAGGTGAATAAAGTTCAGGCCAGAAAAGATTACAATCTTTCGTATAAGAGAGAAAGTGCAGAGTCTTTTCAGGTGACAATGGATTTGACCGGAACAGTAAATCAGAACATTACTTCATCTTCTGCACAGGCAGCAGGTGCTGACGGCTCTGTATTTCAGTCAATGCTTGCCAGTGCTGTTCAGGAAAATGCCGGTGAACTTATAAAAGCAGGAAATATCGTCTTAAAAGACAATAAACAGGGCAGCATCAATCTGATTGTTCATCCTGAAAAGCTTGGAAATGTAAAAATTTCTTTAAATCTTTCAGACAAGGTGATTTCAGGTTCAATTACCGTTCATTCAAAAGAAGCCTATGAAGCAATGAAAGAAAGCATTGCCTCGTTAAAAAATGCTTTTGCTGAAAGCGGATTTGAAACAGGTGACTTTAATTTAAGTTTCAATGATTCTGGCAGTCAGTTTGCCCAGAATTCTGAGCATCACGGAAACAACGGACAGGCTGCGTTTATGGCAAAAAGTTCTTACAGTGACTGGACTGTTGGAGAAGCTGCAATGCAGGAAATTCAGTCAAATTCTTCTTTCGAAGACTTATCTGAGTTTTCCGTAAATATTGTTGCATAAAACTCTAAACCCGGCACCGTATTTGCCGACAAATTTGATATAGGGCTTCGTCGAAAGACGGACAGAAAAAGCTTCCGCAAAAGGCGGATATATTTAGGGAGACTGAAAGATGGATTTTACAGCTACAATGAGTGCTTCAGAAAAAGTTCAGGCACAGACTGCAGTTGATTCTTTCAACAAAACACTGACTGTAAACGGACGTAAGGCCAGTAATGAGTTGGGCAAGGATGACTTTCTTAAAATTTTGATTGCACAGCTTTCAAACCAGGATCCGACCAGTCCGATGGAAAACACTGAATTTATTGCTCAGATGGCACAGTTCAGTTCCCTGGAACAGATGACAAATATGAGTCAGAGTTTCGAAAAGATGACAGGTTATATCAATTCGTGCGAAGCCCAGTCAATGCTCGGTAAGACGGTAGAACTTGATCTTGGCGATACACAGGTAACAGGACAGGTTGAAGCTGCTACAAGAGGTCTTCAGCCGCAGATTCTTGTAAACGGAATGTATTACAACATGGATCAGGTAAGGGCAGTTTACGGAATGTAAAGGCAGTCAAAAAAAAGTATTTTAAAACGAGGGTAGATATATGATGAGATCACTTTATTCTGGAGTTTCAGGACTTCAGAATCACCAGACAAGAATGGACGTAATCGGTAACAACATTTCCAACGTTAACACAACAGGTTTTAAAAGAGGCCGTGTTAACTTCCAGGATATGATCAGCCAGCAGATGGCAGGCGCTGCAAAGCCTACAGAAGAAAAGGGTGGTGTAAACCCTAAAGAAGTAGGACTTGGTATGACTGTTGCATCTATTGATACAGTATTCACACAGGGAAACCTTCAGTCGACAGGAATCGCAACTGATGTTGCAATCCAGGGAAACGGTTTCTTCCTTGAGAAAAACGGCGAAAAATCATACTACACTCGTGCCGGTGCTTTCTCTCTTGATTCAAACGGAACTCTTGTAAATCCTGCAAACGGTTTCCGTGTTCAGGGATATATGGCAAGAGAAGTTGACGGAGAAATGATTCTTCAGACTTCAGCAAGCCCGGAAGACCTGGTAATTCCGGTAGGTTCAAAAGACCCGGCTAAAGCTACTGTAAATGTTAATTACGCATGTAACTTAAATAAAAACACACCTGTTATTCCGGCAGATGCAAATGCAGCAGATATCGCTAAAGGTACATGGAATACAGAATTCAAGATTTACGACAGCTTTGGTAACACACATCTCCTTACTTTAAGCTTTACCCGTGTTCCTGATAATCCTAACCAGTGGCGTGCAACAGTAAACGTAGATGAAGACAATGCAGACTTCACACAGACTCGGGTTGGTCTTAACACAACAGACGGTGTGGGAAATACCTTCCTGGTAAACTTTGACAACACCGGAACACTGGCTTCAGTAACAGATGAAGCCGGAAACATTACAAATCCTGCAGGTGAAATCATCCTTCAGGCAAGTTACACAGTTCCTGATGCAAATCCAAATGAAGACGGAACTCCATACCGTCAGACAATGAACATCAACCTGGGTACAATCGGAAGCCAGAAGAACACAATCACCCAGAGTGCTTCAGCTTCTTCAACAAAGGCTTTCTACCAGGACGGATATACAATGGGTTATCTTGATAACTTCAAGATTGACTCGTCAGGTATCATCACAGGTGTTTATTCAAACGGCACAAACCGTACCATCGGACAGATTGCCCTGGCAACATTTACAAACCAGAACGGTCTTGAAAAAGCCGGTGAAAATACATATGTTCAGAGCAACAACTCTGGTATCGCAAACATCGGAACTTCTGGAATCGCAGGCAAGGGAAGCCTTTTAGCCGGCGCTCTGGAAATGTCAAACGTAGACCTTTCAGAACAGTTTACAGACATGATTGTAACTCAGCGCGGTTTCCAGTCAAATGCAAAAACAATTACAACAGCAGATACCCTGCTGGAAACAGTTCTTTCACTTAAGCGCTAGTATTGAGCGTAATTAAAAATAATTAAAAAAAGTAAGGAGCATATCACCTGTGCGTGGTGTGCTCTTTTTTTACCTTTTTCTTTCCTCCGTAATCCCGCTTTTGTTCCAAGTCCTCGCCGCCTGCCGGCGGCTCCGGTCTTTTCACGGCAATCGGGGCTAAGAATGGCGGACAGGGATTCTTTATGCTATTATAAAAAAAATGCTTTTACTTTCTGATTTTTACAAATCCATCTTCGGCTGTAAAGTTTACAAAGTTTCTCTTGATGCAGGTTCTACCTGTCCCAACCGCGACGGCACAAAAGGGCGGGGAGGGTGTATTTTCTGCAGTCAGGAGGGGAGCGGGGATTTTATTTTTAATGTTTCTTCAATAAAAGAGCAGTTTGAAAACGGCGTAAAACTTGTTCAAAACAAAGCAAAGGGAAGGAGTGGAGAAAATAAGGTTATTTATCTTCCATATTTTCAGGCCTTTACTTCTACTTACGGGAATTTTGAAAGACTTAAAAATCTTTATCTTGACGCACTTGAGTTATCAGACGGAGCAGGGCTTTGTATTGCAACCCGTCCTGACTGTATAAGTGAAAAAATGCTGGAACTCTTTTCTGAGATTTCAAGAAAGCATTTTCTTCAGATTGAACTGGGACTTCAGACTTCAAATGAAAAAACAGGAGCCTTGATTAACCGCTGCTATAATAATGAAGATTATAAAATTACCGTTGAGAAAATAAAAAAGGCCGCACCTTGTGCTCATATTGTTACTCATATTATATTCGGACTGTCTGAGGAGACCAGAAAGGACATGCTTGATACTGTAAGGTTTGTCTGTGATATTAATAAAAGGTCTGTTTCTTTTAACTTTGTTTCTGGAGCAGAAAAAATAACCTTAAATGAAAAATATAATAATCCAGGATGTTATACCGGTCTTAAAATCACAAATCTTTATGTCCTGAAAAATACTCCTCTTGAAAAAATGTATAAAGCAGGTGAATACAAGTGCCTTGAAATGCAGGAATACTTTTCAATATTAAAAGAGGCTCTGGAATTCCTGCCTGAGAATTTTGTGCTTCACAGATTTACCGGTGATCCGCCTAAAAAATATGCACTGGCCCCTGACTGGTGTCTTGATAAAAAAAAGACTCTTAATTCTGGAAATTTATTCATAAACAGTTTTCTAAATCGTGACTGAATTTTTTAAGTATTGGTAAATAATTTTATAATAATATTGTAGAAACTTAACTCCTTTTTCGATATTATAAAATTACTAAAAATTTTCTTTTTAAAAAGAAATAAAGGAGTTTAAGCAAATGACACTTACTGTCTTAATGCTGCTTGCATCGCTTTTAGCTTTAGCGTATGCAGCCTTCAGCTTCTTTAAGGTAAAAAATCTTGAAGAAGGCAATGAACTGATGCAGAAAATTGCATCTTTTATCCGTGGTGGTGCTAATACATTTATCAGCATCGAATACAGAATTTTAGCTGTTGTAGTTATTGTTGTAGCTGCAATTGTATGGCTTGCACTTGACTGGTATGTTGCAGCCGCACTTCTTCTTGGTTCACTTATGTCTGCTTCTGCAGGTATGGTTGGTATGAAGATTGCTACTTATGCAAATGTACGTGTTACAAATGAAGCTAATAAAACTGAAAATATTGGTAAGACTTTAAAAGTTGCTTTCCGCGGCGGCTCTGTAATGGGTCTTTGTGTTGCAGGTTTTGCACTTTTAGGTCTTGTAATCGTTTATATCGTATTTGGTTTAAAAGCAGGCTGGGTTGGTTCAATGGATGCCGTTGAATGCTGGCTTACAAAAATCAAGATCATCCGTTTCCCTAACGTTCTTTCCGGTTATGCTTTAGGCTGTTCACTTGTTGCAATGTTTAACCGTGTAGGCGGCGGTATTTATACAAAGGCTGCAGATATGGGTGCTGACCTTGTAGGTAAAACTGAAGCACACCTTCCTGAAGATGACCCTCGTAATCCTGCTACAATCGCAGATAACGTTGGTGACAACGTAGGTGATGTTGCAGGTCTTGGTTCTGACCTTCTTGAATCTTATGTTGCTTCTATCGTTGCTGCAATTGCACTTGGTTATAACATTATTAAACACGCAGGTGTTTCAGGCGATTCTCTTTCAGCTCTTTACACATTCCCGATGGCTTTTGCTGCTGTAGGTCTTATTTCCTGTGTAATCGGTGTTGCTTCGCTTTTAGTTCGCGATCTTTCAAAATCAAAGAATGTTCACGGACAGCTCAATGGTGCTACATGGTTCGGTGCTGCTGTAACTATGATTGCAGGCGGCCTTCTTTCCTATAAACTTTTCCAGAACGTAGATCTTGCAAATACTGGCTTTAAGTTCGGTGCAATTTCTCCATGGATTGGTGCTGCTGTAGGTATAGTTGCAGGTATCCTCATTGGTATTTACGCTGAATACTACACATCTTCTGATTATAAACCTACAAAAGTTCTTGCTGAATCTTCAAAAGAAGGTCCGGCCCTTACAATTACAACAGGTCTTGCACTTGGTATGAGATCATGTATGGCTCCTTGCGTTATTCTTGGTCTTGGAATCATCATTTCTTACTACACTGCAGGTCTTTATGGTGTTGCGATGTCTGCTATGGGTATGCTTTCTTTCGTAGCACTTACAGTTTCTGTTGATACATACGGTCCAATCTCTGATAATGCCGGTGGTATTGCTGAAATGTCAGAACTTCCTGAAGGTGTACGCAATATTACTGATACTCTTGATGCTGTAGGTAATACAACAGCCGCTATCGGTAAAGGTTTTGCAATCGGTTCTGGTGGTCTTGCAGCCCTCGCTCTCATGCTTTCTTATATGTACTCACTCCCTGGTGAATCAATTGTAAACGGTCTTCCTACACTTAATATCATGGAACCAATGACTCTTGCAGGTGCAATTGTCGGTGGCGCTCTTCCATTCCTTTTCTCAGGTATGCTCATTGATGCAGTTGCTGTTGCAGCACGTAAAATGGTAGACGAAGTTCGCCGTCAGTTCTCTGAACATCCTGCAATCCTTGAAGGTACAGAAGATCCTGATCACAATCAGTGTATTAAGATTTCTACAGAAGGTTCTATCGGTCAGATGAAAGTTCCTGCTTTAATGGCAGTTGTAATTCCTGTTGCAGCAGGTCTTCTTTTTGGTGCTCACTTTGTAGGCGGTATCCTTATCGGTTCTACAATCTGTTCTATCATGATTGCCATCTTTACTGGTAACGCCGGTGGAGCATGGGATAACGGTAAAAAATACATTGAACAGGGCGGCATTGAAGGAGCAGGAAAAGGTTCTCCTGTTCACGATGCAGCTGTAGTAGGAGACACTGTAGGTGATCCTCTTAAAGATACAGTTGGTCCTTGTATGGATATCTTCATCAAGATTATGTCTACTGTATCTCTCGTTGCTGTTTCTGTATTTGCAGAATACAACCTCTGGAGCATTCTTTTTCCAAAGTTCTAGTTTTTAGAAAATAACTAAAAAGAAAACTCTTAAATTATGAACCGTCTGTCAAAACTGGCAGGCGGTTTTTTTTCCGGCTGTTCTGATTTAACCGTTATTGATGCCGCTTCCTGTGAAGCAGGTGAGCGTGCTGTAATTACAGGTGCGTCCGAGCTTTATTCAACTGCCTTTACTAAAAGCGCAACCCTTACAGCAAAAACGGATTCAGGTAATTTTGCAGTTTATGCAACAAGCAGCAAAAAAGTTACGATACCTTCAATTAAAAGTGTAACCGTTAACGGAAAGTCCCTCGACAGAAAAATTGCACTTGGCGGAGGAGGTTCTGCAGGTAATTACCGCTGTATTGCCTTTCAGACTGGCGGTGCTGCTTCTGTTACTGTAAGTGCTGCCGGTGCGAGCGGAAGATATCTTGCCTTAACTAATTCAAGTGGCACTGTACTTACAAAATATGAAGTTTCTTCTTCAATTTCTTCATATTCTTATTCAGTTTCTTCTTCCGGTACATATTATCTTATGTCAACGGCTTCAGGAATCGATATTTATTACGTAAAAGTAGACGCTTCTTCATCCGGCAGCAGTTCATCGTCCGGTTCCTCATCTGGTTCTTCTTCCAGTAGCAGTTCCTCATCCGGTTCATCATCATCTTCTTCTTCTGAAACTGCAATTACACTTTATAAATCAAACTCTAAGCAGGGAACTTACAGTACTATTCAGAAAGCCTTGAGCGCTGTCGGCAGTTCAGGCAGCTATACTCTCGTTATTCCAAAAGGAACATATAATGAAAATTATTTAAATTACAGTGGTTCTGCTTCAATAACAATTAAGGGCGGTACATCATCTTACAGCGATACTGTTATTAAAGGTCATGGTAAAAATATGAAAACACAGAAAGGCCGTGAACTTATGGAACTTCAGGGAAGCTGTAATATTGTACTTCAGAATATTTCTCTTGTAAGTGACTATGACAGAAAGACTTACGGTACCTGTCAGACAGAAGTAATCGGTTTTGATTCTACAGGAACTCTTGCTGCATATAACTGTGCATTTAAGTCTCATCAGGATACAATGCGCACAGCAGGTAAAGCCTGGTTCTATAACTGTTATGTTGAAGGTGATACTGATTTTATCTGGATGGAATCTAACGGAATTGTAGCTCTTTATGAAAAATGTACAATAGTTTCTGTTTATGACAGTTATGCTGATGCCTATGAATCATATGTTATGGCACCGCGTACAACAAAAGCTTCAACTATTGGAAAAGGTGTTGTTCTTTTAAACTGTTCATTAAAGAATTCTAATAAGGCTGCTTATCTCTTCAGAAATCCATGGGGAAGTAATTCAAGTTATTATAATCAGGGGGCTGTTGTGGGCTGTACATTCAGCGGATCCGGATGGGTAAGTTCATGTGCTAAGAACGCTGCGATGGGAACAAATGACCAGCAGTATATCGGATGGAAACTTGATTCTACCGTTGCCTCAAATTTCAGCGGTAAGCTCAGTTCAATCGGAACTCTTTCAAGCTCAGTAAAATCTTCTGAGTATTCAGGACGCCGTGCAATTCTCAACAGAAATGTAAATACAAGCGGAAAATTCAGTAAAGATACAAGTAAATACTGGGATATTGACAAGACAATCAGTAATAACGGATGGTCAGTAGTTTCAGACTCTTCAAGTGCCGGCTGATAAAAGAATAAAAGGCGCCCTCTCTGCTTTGATTTTGCTCATTCATCTGCGGCGAGTGAAGATTTTTTTTCGTCTTTTCTAAAAAGAGCTTTAGGATAATGAAGTGTACTTCAATATCCTGAGGCTTTTTTTGTATTGAGGGGCCGGAAAGTTCAGTTAAAAAGATCCATAAAAATTCACAAAATTAGACTAAAAACTATTGAATAAAAAAAATATTTTTGATATATTATTTAAGTCGCTTGACGATAACGGACAGTTAGCTCAGTTGGTAGAGCCCCTGGTTTACACCCAGGTTGTCGGGAGTTCGAGTCTCTCACTGTCCATTTTTTTATCATTAAGCACAAAAATACAAACCGGACAGTTAGCTCAGTTGGTAGAGCCCCTGGTTTACACCCAGGTTGTCGGGAGTTCGAGTCTCTCACTGTCCACTTTCCGGGATGTAGCGCAGCTGGTAGCGCGCTTGGTTTGGGACCAAGATGTCGCAGGTTCGAATCCTGTCATCCCGACTGTTTAAGTCTTCTCATTTTGAGAAGGCTTTTTTTTACCACAGCGGATTTTTTATAAAGACGAAGCAGGATTCGAACCGGAACGAACGCCGACCAGCGGGAGGAAGAGCGCACAGGGATGTGCGCGGAAGTGAGTGCAGGCGCCTGGCGGGAGCGCACAGGAAGTGCGTGACCAGAAGGCGAATCCTGTCATCCCGACTGTTTAAGTCTTCTCATTTTGAGAAGGCTTTTTTTTACCACAGCGGATTTTTTATAAAGACGAAGCAGGATTCGAACCGGAACGAACGCCGACCAGCGGGAGGAAGAGCGCACAGGGATGTGCGCGGAAGTGAGTGCAGGCGCCTGTCGGGAGCGCACAGGAGGTGCGGGACCAGAAGGCGAATCCTGTCATCCCGACTGTTTAAGTCTTCTCATTTTGAGAAGGCTTTTTTTTTACTACAGCGGATTTTTTATAAAGACGAAGCAGGATTCGAAGCGGAGTGAGCGCGCCGGCAGGCGAAGAGTGTGCACGGATGCACACGGAAGCGAATGAAGGCGCCTGTCGGGAGCGCACAGGAAGTGCGGGACACTAAATGAATAAAAAACAGCGCAGGACGCGCTGTACAGTGTGCAAGAGTTTTCGAAGAAAAATCTTGCAAATCACTAAAATCCATGGATGGATTTATACAAAAATAGAAAAACATCAGCGCAGGACGCGCTGTACCTGTGAGCAGGAATTTTCGAAGAAAATTTCTGCAAATTACAAAATCCATGGATGGATTTATACAAAAATAGAAAAACATCAGCGCAGGACGCGCTGTACCGGTGTGCAGGAATTTTCGAAGAAAAATCTTGCAAATCACTAAAATCCATGGATGGATTTTAGTGATTTACTTATTCCTTAATCATCCTGTCCATATTGTTGATTATTTCAGAACGGAACATGACCAGATCCATAATTTTTAATGAAACTGTTGTATCAAGTTCGCCTTTAATAACTGTTTCCGATACCAGATTAAGATCAAAAGAATAAGTTATCGGGTCATAACCAGGACAGGTAATATCAAGTGTAAAATTGAATTTTTTAGTCTCGTTTTCTTTCTTTGCTGAAACGGCTTTAGGCCAGAAACTGTAGGTGGCTTTTGTACTGTTGTATGTGTTGATTGGATTAGCCCAGGTAACGTCTGCCATTACGACCGGTTTTCCGTCTGCTTTTAATACGACTGTGGCACCTACTAAAGGTTCAAATGTATTGCCTTCAAGGACAGTTCCCTGAATTGTAGGGAAATTGAATACAGGTTCAGCATTAGCCAGAACAACACATTCTTTTCTTGGAGAAGAGTGGAAAGGCCGTTTTGTACCTGAAACAATACGGATTCCTTCAAGACCCAGTGAATCAATGTCTGCACGAACCTGAGGATCTTCCATTACGTCTCTTGCATGAGTTACTCCACGTCCGCTTACAACATAACGCGGTGCAATTCTGTTTAAGACATAACTTATTGTATCCATGCGGCAGTTGTCGCAGTCACAGGTGAGCCAGCTGGTCTTTACTTCTTTTACCTGATCGTAAAGTTTGTTTATGCGATAGGTAACGACTTCTTCCATCAAATTATGTATATTCATTAACTGTCCTCAAACTCTCTTTATAAACTTAAATATAATTATAATTCATAAAGTGGATGTCCGCAACTTTATTTAGTTACCGCCTTTTCTTGTGTAAGCGGCAAGACCGCCTGCCATAAGGATTTCTGCAGAACGTTTTGCGATGTCGTTTGTACAGTTGATTTCTGTTTTGCCGTTGATGAGAACTCTGAAAGGTTTTCCGTTTTTCAGTGAATCATCAATATCAACAAGTTCAAGTGTATCTCCCTGATTTATTTTGTCATAATCCTCTGGATTTGCAAAAGTCATAGGAATGATTCCGTAGTTGATAAGGTTTGCTTTATGAATGCGTGCAAAACTCTTTGTGATTACTGCGCGTACACCAAGATACATAGGTCCTAAAGCAGCATGTTCGCGGCTAGAACCCTGACCGTAGTTTTCTCCGCCAACTACACAGCAGTCTGCAAATCCTGCTTCTTCTGAGCGGGTGTAGAAAGTTTCATCAAGTCTTGTAAGTGTGAACTTTGAAATTTCCGGGATGTTTGAGCGTAAAGGAAGAACTTTAGCTCCTGCAGGCATAATATCATCTGTAGATACATTGTCTTTTGCCTTCAGGCGTACCGGAAGAGAAAGATTTGATTTGTATTCACGGCATGGAGGACACGGCTTGATGTTAGGACCGCGTAAGATTTCAACTTTTTCTGCTTCTTTTTCAGAAAGAGGAGGAATTATCATTCCGCGGTTTGTAGTGCAGTTAAGGATTTTAGGGGTATCGAGGCGTTCATCTTTACCGTCGAGCATTGAAATGCGTACACCTGTTTTATAAGCTGGATCTTCGTAGTCAAGAGTTTCTGCCTCTGTGAATACACCTGTTATTGCTGCAGCGGCTGCAGTTTCCGGAGATACAAGATAAACATTGGCATCTGCAGTTCCTGAGCGGCCTTTAAAGTTTCTGTTGAAGGTACGCAGTGTAACACCTTCTGAATTAGGAGCAAAGCCCTGTCCTATACATGGGCCGCAGGCACTTTCGAGAATACGGAAGCCTGCTTCATAAAGGGTTTCAAGGATACCGCTTTTTGATGCCATGAGAATTGTTGTGCGGCTTCCTGGTGCAATACCTGCTTCAACGCCCGGAGCAATATGCTTTCCTTTAACGATTGCTGCAACACTTTCAAGATCATCAAGAGACGAGTTTGTGCATGAACCGATTACAACCTGAGTTACTTTTTTTCCTGCGAGGGATTTTACTGTATTAATAACATCTGGATTATGCGGACATGCTGCAAGGGCAGAAAGTTTGTCGAGATTGATTTCAATTACTTTATCGTAAACTGCGCCTTCATCTGCCTTAAGTTCAACCCAGTCTTCTGCGCGGCCCATTGATTCAAGGAATTTTTTTGTTTTAAGGTCAGACGGGAAGATAGAACAGGTTGCTCCAAGTTCAGCACCCATGTTTGTAATTGTAGCTCTCTGAGGAACTGTGAGTGTTTCAACTCCGTCTCCAAAATATTCGTAAACGGCACCAGTACCGCCTTTTACTGTTTCAAGTCTGAGAACTTCAAGAATGATGTCTTTTGCAGCAACACCTTTTCTTAATTTTCCTGTAAGTTTTACACCAAAGATTTTTGGCATCGGTGTATGGAAAGCACCGCCTCCCATTGCTACTGCAACGTCAAGTCCGCCTGCACCGATGGCAATCATTCCGATTCCGCCGCCTGTAGGAGTGTGGCTGTCTGAACCTAAGAGTGTTTTTCCCGGTTTACCAAAAAATTCAAGATGAACCTGGTGACAGATGCCGTTACCCGGGCGTGAAAAGTAAAGACCGTATTTTGCAGCAACAGACTGAAGATAGCGGTGATCATCCATGTTCTTAAAGTCTGTCTGAAGTGTGTTGTGGTCAATATATGAAACAGAAAGCTCTGTTTTTACGCGTGGAATTCCGATTGTTTCAAACTGAAGATAAGCCATTGTTCCTGTGGCATCCTGAGTTAAAGTCTGATCGATGTGAATTGCAATATCCTCTCCGCGTGGAATAGGAGTGCCTTTTTTAAAATCAATATTTTTGCAGGCTTCCGGAACGATGTGTTCCTGTAAAATTTTTTCTGCTAAAGTAAGAGCCATTATTGTACCTCTGAAAATCTAATAAACTTAAAAAATTATATAGATTTACAGTGAAATTTTCAAGAATACTCATATCCCTTTAATTTTATAATTTGTTATGCTAAAATAAATTAGATGATTAAAATGTGTTTACCTGTCATTTTGATTTTTTCACTTCTGTCCTTTGTTTCCTGTTCAAATGGATCAAAAAATGATTTTGCAGGGGATGAAGATTCTTTAAAAAATCTTGCAGAAAAAAAATACAATGAAACTCAGTGGGCTAAAGAACTTGAAGGAGACAGACTTTTAAAGGATATAAGCAAGCTCGAAACCGTTGAAAAAAATATCCGTCTTACGCCGCAGATTTTCCTTAATACATCTTATTCTAAAAATCTTGAAACAATTTATCCTTATCTTGACGGCTTTGCTTCACTTAATCTTTCTAATTTTAATGCTTCAATAAAAGAAGCTGCAGTAAAATTTTGTGAGGGATTATGTAAAAATCAGTTTGAAGAATCACTGTTTTTTAAAGATGATATTTATGAATTTGCACTTTTTATAAAGGATATTAAAGCAAACTGGAAAACTGTGTTTGATGAGCCTTATCCTGAAGCTGAAGGAGAAAAGGACGGACAGGTTTTATTTCAGGAGTATTATATCGGCGAGCCTTTTGATTTGAATACTACGTATGAGGTTCCTCTGCGCTTTGTAAGAGAAAAAAAAGGCTTTCTTGATGTAATGCTCTATTTCTCAAAAAAGAAAGATGAATGGAAAATTGAACAGCTTAAAGTAATTAAAATGGAGGGAACAGATGGAAAATAATGAATTGACCGGAATAGAGCGTCAGCTTGTTCTTCAGTATCTTATGGATGCAAATGTTCCCGTTACTTTGATTGAAAATGATAAAACTGAAAAAGATGCAAAAGATGCAAAAGAAACGAAGGATACAAAAGATGTAAAAATTAAAAAACTTGCTTCAGGTGTTTTTCCTGTAGCGCTGCCGGGTGAACAGCTTACGGTGCTTGACCAGGGAATCATTCTTCTTCAAAATCCTCCGGAAAGTGTAAAAGCTTTTAACGGAAAAGAGGTCAGGGTTCAGTTTTATTTTAACCGTCTGGGACTTTATTTTATTACAACTGTAAAAACAGTTAAGTCTGGTCTTGCTCTTGTTATTCCGTCTGTAATTAAAAAAATAGAAGAAAAAAAATCTGTAAAAAAAGAAATATTCACAGCGCTTTTATATTATTCAAAAAAATCAGAGAACGCTTCATTAAAATGCGGTTTTATTGATGACTGTCCGCCTTTTTCAGTTCCTGTGTGGTCTGAAGTTGAAGAAGACAACCAGGTTACTGCAAAAAACTACCTGGAGAGGTTTGTGATGCAGTGCCGTTCAGACGGTAAATCAATCGGA
Source organism: Treponema sp. UBA3862 (assembly GCA_002392405.1). Lineage (GTDB taxonomy): Bacteria > Spirochaetota > Spirochaetia > Treponematales > Treponemataceae > Treponema_D. The sequence goes on from DGGY01000037.1 coordinate 19,819, forward strand.
AACGGACTTTATCTTATCAGAGTAGTAAAATTCCTTGCGGAGAAAAATAAAACTGATGCTCAGGCAATTGAGGGAAGAAAAAATCCTCCTTCAGTTCTTTATGTTGATGAGCAGCGGATTGTATTTGCTTCTTCAAAAGAAGAACTTGTTTTTGACGAGGGCGCTAATTATTCAGTTCTGCTTTCTTTTCCGATTTTACAGGGACCAATAAAAGAACGCACAGTTTACATTGATATAAGAGTAGAAAATATCTTTGAAGATGATGATAAGTCAAAATGCTGTACAGTATGCTCTTTTACCAAAATTAAAGAAGAAGATGCCCGTTATCTTGAAGATAAAAAATGCACCGCTTAAAGCAATTTATTAATCTGCCTTAAGGGTGCATTTTCTTTAATCAGCTTTAAGCTGACTTATTTTTTTGCAGCGTGATAAACAGGATCTTTTTTCTGTGTTTTTGGTCCGATTTTATCAAAACCGCAGAATGGAACGAGTGCAGGCGGTACTGTTATTGAACCGTCTTCATTCTGATAGTTTTCCATGATTGCAAGCATAGCTCTTCCTACGGCAATTGCAGTTCCGTTAAGCATGTGAACGTACTTATTCTTTCCGTCATCGTCGTGATATTTAACATTCAGGCGGCGTGCCTGGAAGTCAGTACAGTTTGAAGTTGATGTAACTTCACCGTAATCGCCTTCAGGTTTTTCTTCTGTTGCGCGGCTTGGCATCCATGCTTCAAGGTCCCATTTTCTGTAAGCCGGTGCACCAAGGTCTCCGGTACAGGTATCAACAACATGGAACGGAAGTCCAAGGCCTTCAAAAATTTCTTCTTCAATTAAGCGGAGCTTTTCGTGAATTTTGTCAGAATCTTCAGGAAGACAGTAAACAAACATTTCTACCTTGTCAAATTGATGAACGCGGTAAAGTCCCTTTGAGAACTGACCTGCAGCACCTGCTTCGCGGCGGAAACAGTGAGAAAGACCGCAGTAGAAGAGCGGAAGGGCAGACTTGTCTAAAATTTCTCCTGAGTGGTAGCCGCCCAGGGTAATTTCTGCTGTTGCTACAAGACATGTGCCTTCTTCTTCAATTGCATAAACGTTTGATTCATTACCCCTTGGATTAAAGCCGATTCCCTTTAATATTTCTTCTTTTGCAACATCAGGAGTAATGAAAGTTGTAAATCCATGTTTGCGGAGGATGTTTAATGCATACATGATTAAAGCTTCTTCAAGGAATACTGCTTCGTTTTTAAGATAATAAAATTTTGGACCAGAAACTTTTGTTCCTCTTTCAAAGTCAATCAGGTCAAGTTCTTCACCAAGTTCAACATGACTTTTTGGCTTGAATGTAAACTTGCGTGGTGTTCCGACTTTTTTTACTTCAAGGTTTTCTGTATCAAGTTTTCCAATCGGTGTGTCCGGGTGGCACATGTTTGGAAGTGCACGTGCAGCTTCATCGAGTTTTGCTTCTGTTTCAGCAAGTTCTTTTTCTGCGGCGGCTACATCTTCCTTGATTTTTTTACCTTCTTCAATGTATTTCTGGCGTGTTTCAGGATCAAGTTTCTGCTTCATGTTTGAAGCATTTTCGTTTCTCTTCTGCTGCAGAGCCTGAAGCTTAGTTGTAAGGGCAGTACGCTCATCATAAAGTTTTACAACAAGGTCTGCGTCTGCAGTCATATTGCGGTTTTTAATATTTTCTTTTACTTCGTTAAGATGTTCCTTTACAAATTTTAAGTCTAACATTTCATATCCTCTATTTTTATTTTATTATTTTGTTCTTTTTGTTGCAATTATGTATTTTAGGTGAACTTAAGATGCTTTATTTTAATTCATACACAACATCGACTGTAAAGCTGATGGTTGTTTTTCCTGCAGAAATCGGAGTCGGAACAGAGGCTGCTTCTTCCATTGCATCGTTTGCTGATGCGCGTGCAGATGCAACTTTATAGAGCGCAAAAGAATTTGTGTGTTCGTTTATCTTCTGTACCTTGCCAAGCATAGCTCCGCTTGTTGTTGCAATAAGATTTGCTGCATCATGAGCATTCTGTACTGCAAGTGTTCTTGCCTGTTTTACATATGATTCTTTATTACTTATTCCGTACTGGAATGAAGAAAGCTGATTTGCGCCGGATTTAAGGGCTGTATCTATTATATTACCTGTGAGTGAAAGGTCTTTTACAAAAACCTTTATCTTATTTGTGACAGTGTAATCACCGTAAGAGGTTCTGCCGGTGTTGTGGTTATAAATAGTTTCCTGTTCTACGTTGTAACGTTCTGTCGTAACATTTTCTTTTGTAATTCCAAGAGAAATAATATTTTCCTGAACTTTTGACATTTTTTCTGCGTTTTCTTTTGCTGCAAGTGCAACATCTTTTCCGCGGGTAATTACTGAAAGAATGATTGTGGCATTATCAGCCTCAACTTCAACTGAGCCTGAACCTGTTACGCTTACAGTACGCTTTTCAACATTTGTAGTTTTAATTGAGCAGGAAGTTAAAAGTAAAACTCCTGCAAGTGCTGCCGCTAATCTGATTTTTTTCATTTTTATTTCCTCCCTTTACCAGATATTTACATAATACCTGTTAAGATAAATTTTTCTTTTATTTGCATCCTGCCACCAGCGGCTGGCAGGGTATTTTTTTATAAGGGCGTCATAGCAGTCAATTGCACTTTTTATATTTCTAACAGGACTGTCTGCTTCAAGAATCTGTCCCTGGACATACAGTGCTTCATCGATTTTTTTTGTTTCTGAGTCTAAAAATGCCTGAATCTGGGCAAGGGCAAGTTCATATTTTTTGTTTTTTAATGATTCTTTTGCCTGTTCAAGAAGCGATTTAGACGGATTTGTGTTTATATTCTGCGTTTCAGAAACTGTCTGATTTTCTGCCTTTTCCTCTGATTTTTTTGGTATAACAGAAGATGTGACTGTCTGGGCTGATTTCTGAGTGTTTTCTGCTGTTGTCTGAATAATTGTTTTTACGTTTTTATCATCCTGTACTGATGAGCTTTCATGAGAAGATGAGTTTTTTTCATGCTTCTGATAGTTTTGAGCAGTATTACTTTCTGATTTTTTTACTTCTGTTTCTTTTTCTTTTAAAGCGTTTTTTTCAGGAGTTGAGGAGATACTGCCCTCAGGTGAAATCTGTGTAACGCCGCGTACAGGTTTTGGAGGAACTACTTCTGCATAAGAAGGTGCCTTTGCTTTTTCATTTGATTTAGCATTTTCATTGATGACTTCGATTTCAAGATAATCGTCAATATACTGTGCGGTCAGTACGTCGTTTTTATAGAAATGGAGAAGTGTTTTTCCTGGTTTTACTGAGCGTAGTGTAAATGTTGTATCTGAAGTTCCAAGTTTACGTCCGAAATATCTGAAGCGGTTTTCAGTCTCTGTTTCGCCGATATATATCCAGCCGTTACCAGGATAAACAACATCCACATACTGGTTGTTTTTTACTTTCATTGAACGGCTTGGAATAATTACTGCAGGATTTTTAAATATATCAATATTGCTTTCAGTTCCGGTGGTCGCTGTTTCTGAGCTTTGTGCTGTATCCTTAGTTTCAGAGGCGGTGCTTTCTTTATTTTTACTGTCTGAAGGGGATTGTGTGTTGCTGGCACTGCTGAGAGAAGCATTATTTGTTTTTGTGTTATTTGTAACTGCCGGGGATTTTGAAAGTGACTGCGCTTGAATTTCCGTTTTATCTGTATTTGCGTTATCAGAATCTGCATCATCAGCTGAAAGAACTGTTACCTCTGGTGTTTTTTGTGATTTTTTCGATTCACTTTCATTAACAGGCTGTGGAAGCGGCTGTGAGTTTTCCTGTTCTTCTTTTTCAAAAAGAGCCAGATCTGCTGAAAGTTCATCTTCACTTATTTTTTCAGCATATATTTCTTCTTCTACAGCCCGCTGCTCTGCGCTGGTTTCAGAAATTTTTGCTTCTGTTTCAATGCTATCATTTTCCGTCTGGCTTTCTTTGTCTGCGCTGTCAGAAGAATTATCTGATTCAACTGCCGCTGAATTGTCATTGTCATTGTGAGAAATATCATCACCCGGCTTTGTTTCTGTGCTGTTTTGAGAAATATCAGAAGAGGGTGATACATCATTTTGTATTTTTGGTGTTGAACCGCAGGAGAATAAAAATATAAGAGAAAATAAAACTGCTGAAAAACTTAAGGACTTACGGTAACTTTTCATTATGGCGCGGCTCCTGTGATTTCATTTACAATTCTATCATTTGCTTTTTCAAGTTCGTTTATCATTTTCGGATCAGATGGGGTAAACCACTGTTTTATTTCTTCATCTGACCAGCTTTCCTTTGTGGTTCTTGAATGATAATAATCTTTTTCAATATCAGGTCCGTCAGGGTAGAGTGGTTTTGAATCTAAGATGATATCTGTCCGTTCGTATTTCTTTGGTTTTGGCTTTGAGGTTTGAATTAAAATGATTACAAGTGCAGTCATAAAGAAAAAAAGCACTATCGCTGCAATCCGTGAGAGAAGCGGGTTTTCTTCAATAAAATCTGAAATGTTTTCCCTTAAATCCTCAAAATCAAGCATTTTTATTCCTGCTTTTCTCCGTCTTTTTTGATTTCGTCATTGTTTTCAGAAAAATCTGCCGGGGGCTGAGCCTGAGATTCTGTGTATTCCTGTTTTTCAGCTGATTCAGAAAGTTCTGCCTCGTTTTCAGCTTCCTGTTTTGCTCGTTCTGCTTCTTCCTTTGCCTTTCTGGCTGCAGCACGTGCTTCTTCCTTACGGATTTCTATCTGAGGATCAGTTATTGTTCCGTCAGGATTGTGAATGCGTTTTGCGGGACGAGGCGGAATATAAACATTTTCTTCAGGAGGAACATCCTCTTCAATGAATTCTTTTTCCGTTTCTTCTGCTTCAGGGGTAATTTCTTTATCAAGACGCATTGTCATTATTTTTGAAACACCCGATTCCTGCATTGTAACGCCCAGCATTGTGCTTGCACACATTACTGTCTTTTTGTTGTGTGTGATTACAACATACTGTGAAAGTTTTGCGAATGAGCGGAGTGCTGCAACAAGACTTGAAACGTTTTTATCATCAAGGGCAGCATCGATTTCGTCGAGGAGACAGAATGGACTTGGACGAACCTGATAGGTAGCAAACAGAAGTGCAATTGCCGTCATTGTCTGTTCTCCGCCTGAAAGCAGGGTAATGTTCTGAAGTTTTTTTCCAGGAGGCTCTGCGTAAATGTCGATACCTGAGGTAAGAACGTTCTGCGGATCAATAAGACGAAGTTCGCCTCGGCCGCCGCCAAACATACGGCGGAACATATTGTGGAAATTCTTTTTTATTTTATTGTATGTATCGAGGAACATTTCAGTTGATTTGTTTTTGATTTCCTCAGATACACGGATAAGGTTTTCGAGGGATTTGTTTGTGTCATCATAACTGATCTGAAGTTTCTCGTATCTTTCTTTCTGTTCCCCGAATTCTTCAGGAGCCATAAGGTTAACCTGACCTAAATTCTTAAGGTCTTCCCGTGCCTGGGCAAGTTTTTCCCTTAAAACTGCAGAAGAGGTTGTAATTTTATACATCCTTTCTTCAAATTCCATGAGGTCACGGCTGTGTGTGTCAATGAAGTTCTGCTTAATGTTTCTGATGTCACCATCGCTCTGAACAAGACTCATCGTAAGTTTTTCATACTGGGCCTGTGTTTTGAGCTGTTCTTCCTGTTTTTTATCGAGTTTTGCCTGGATCCCGCTTACAGAAGAATTACAGCGTACAATTTCCTTACTGATTTCGCCCATTTCTTCTGCACATTTCTGTCCGCGTCTTTCGATTGAGGCAAGTTCACTCTGAATATCAATAATCTGATCGTTTAAATCATCCTGACGGCGCTGTTCTTCTTCGAGTTCTTCCTGGTTCTGCCTTAAGTTGTTCTGTTCGCTTACAAGGGAACGCTTTAATATTTCAATATTCTGTTCAGCCCCGAAAATTTCCTGGTTCATTGCGGCTTCAGATACGCGCAGTTTACTTAAAGTGTCACGGTCTTCATTAATTTTTTTTGCAAGTTCCGTGTTCTGTGAATGATAGGCAGCGATTCTTTTATTAATCTGTTCAATTTTGACTTTGATATTTGAAATTTTAGTATCAATTGAACGCTTTTTTGTGATAATACCTTCAGGCGAAAGAAAATCTTCAATAAAGTCAGGCATTGCTTTTTCGTAGCCTGTTACTGCATTTTCGATTTTTCCTGCTACTGCTGAAACTTCTTCAAAAGCCTTGATTGCATCCTGTACGATTTTTTCATTTTCCGAAGGACTGTGTCCTGTGATTGACGCATAATCTGTAAAGATGTTTTTTCGTCCTTCTGCAAAAATTTTGAGTTTTGCAACAGAGGCTTCAAGTTCTTCTTTTGCAGTTTTAGCGGCATTTGAACTGAATCCTGAATCTTTGAGCTTTGCATCGAGCTCTTTTACTATATCTTCTGTAATCTCACCGAGCTGTTTCTGTAAATCAGCTGTTTCAAGATTTAACTCTTCGATTTCCTTTGCACCAAGCTGAGAGAGCCTGTCATTTTCAGAAATTTTTTCGTTTGAAGAAGTAATGCTGTCTGTATAAGAACTGATGTTTTCTTTTACAGTTTCAAGCTGTTTGTTTTTTGAGTGAAGGTCAGCTTTCCTTTCGTCAATTTCTTCATTATAGGTGTCGATTTTATCCTGGATTGAAGATTTTTTTACTTCAAGAATTCCGATTTTTTCTTTAATCTGATTGGCCTGAAGATTGTATTCCTGTGCACGCTGAACCTTGTTGGATTTTTCAGTCTGAACTGTAGCAAGTTCAACCTGAAGAGAATTCATTTTATCTTTTAAGCCTTTGATTTTATCGTCGTTTTCAAAAAGGGAAGCCTGTATTTCTTCGATTTCGGCCTGAATCTTCTGTCTTTTTTCTTCAATTTCTTTTTTTGAAGCTTCCTGACGAGCCTTGTCCTGTGTAAAATCCTTGAGCTTTAAGAGCTGTATGTCAAGTTCATAGTTAAAGATGTCTTCTTTAAACTGACGGTATTTGATTGTTTTTTCGCTCTGAATTTTTAAGGTTTCGTAATTCTTTTTGTTTTCTGCCAGGGCACCTTCAATCTGGGCAAGATTCTGTCTTGTTCTTTCAAGTTCACGCTCTGCTTCTGCACATTCAGCCTTTGATCTTGAAATACCTGCTGCTTCTTCAAAAAGATAACGGCGGTCTTCAGGCTTTGAAGAAAGAATCTGGTTTACTTTTCCCTGTTCCATTACAGAGTAGGCTGCTTTTCCGACACCCGTATCCATGAAAAGACGGCGGATTTCTGTAGGACCTACCTGGCGGTTGTTGATGTAGTATTCACTTTCGCCTGAGCGGTATAAACGGCGTTTGATTGCAATTTCTGAATCATCAAGAGGAAGAAGACCGTTTTCGTTAGCAATTGTCAGTGTAACTTCTGCAATGTTGAGCGGAGGTCTTGTTTCTGTACCGCTGAAGATTACAGATTCCATTGTGTCTGCGCGGAGATTTTTTGCACGGTTTTCTGCAAGAACCCATTTTACTGCATCTACAACATTACTCTTTCCACAACCGTTTGGTCCGAGAAGGGCTGTAATGCCGTCTGCAAATTCGATATGAGTTCTGTCGGCAAATGATTTAAATCCAAAGATGTCCAGACTTTTAAGAAACACTTTTTAAGCTCCGCTTTTTAGTAATTTACGTTTTTGTTTATATTACGTATCTTATTATTATAGCGTTAAAAGCGTTTAATGTGAATATCTCAGTAAAAGGCGTTTTTTTTTATCTTCTGATGCTAATTAATTAAAGCTGTTCTTCAAGTTCCGATGGTGAGATAAGTTTTCCTTTGTAAAGCATTTTCGGATAAACAGTGATACCGAGTTTTTTTTCAAGTTTTGAAAACAAAATCATTTCCCTTTCATCACCGATTACAATGTTTATTCCTGTTTTGCCAGCTCTTGCAGTTCTTCCTGCACGGTGAATAAAAAAGTCTTCATTTGAAGGTAAGTCCATCTGAATGACATGAGTTATGTCAGGAATATCAAGTCCGCGGCTTGTCAGATCGCTTGTAACTAAAATGTCAATCTTTCCGCTTCTGAAACGGTCTATTGCTGCCTTGCGCTCTGTTTTATCTGTTTTTGCGTGCAGGGCTGTACATTCAATTTTTTTGTATTTAAGTTTAGAAACAATATTTTCAACCTGGTCAAGACGGCCTGTGAAAATAAGACATTTTGAAGGATTTTCTGCATTGAGGATTCTCCGCAGAGTGTCAATTTTATCCCGGCGCTCTGCGAAAACTGCATAGTGTGTAATCCGCTTTTTTAAAACATCTTCCGGCGGTAAAAACAGAGTTTCAACTTTCTGTCCTTCAGTACCGTCTGTTTTGATTTTTGTTTCCTGAAGAATCTTCTGTGTTGTTTTTGTAATTGTTGCACTGGCACATAACAGCTGTACATCTTTTTTAGGAGATTTAAGTAACTCAAGCGTATAGCCTTTTAGTTCTGGTGAAAGAAGTCTGTCTGCTTCATCAAGAACAACTGCTTCAAGGCTGTCGAGTTTAAGCTTTTTTAAGTTATATAATTCAAGAAGACGTGCCGGTGTCCCGCAGACAATTTCCGGTTTTTCCTTTAAGCTTTCTGTCTGTCTTTTTATTGGGGCACCGCCAATCAGAAGTGCTGTTTTTATGCTGCTTACAAGCTGAATCTGTGTTTTAATCTGGCCTGCAAGTTCAAAAGTAGGGGATACAATGAGTATTTTCACTGCTTTTGTGGGGTTCTGTGAATTAATGATTTTAGTAAGCAGGGGAAGAAGATAGGCGTAGGTTTTTCCTGTTCCTGTTTCACTCTGGAACAGCAGGGATTTTCCTGAATTTATAAGAGGAATTGCCTGTGCCTGTACTGCTGTCGGAGTAGTTATATTGTTTTCTTTGAGTTTTTCAATAAGTGATTTTTCAATAGTAAGTGAATTAAAAGTGATTTCTTCTGCCATGGCAAAACTATAGCATGTAAAAAAAATGTCTGCTATACTTTTATTATTATGAAAATCGGTATTGATACCTTTGGTTGTGCCCACGGAAAATCAGGTCTTGGATCATATCTTTCTTCTCTTTCAGCTCAGTTAAAAAATACAGACGAAAATACTTTTGAACTTTTTGGCTCAGAAATCGACCGATATACTTATGGTGCAGAAAACGGGCTTACATATTCTTCAGTAAAACTTCCTGATAACAGAAGCTATGAAAAATTCTGGCATTACGCCTTTGCAAATCTTTTTGCCCGCAAGCATAAATACAATGCCGTCCTCTATGCAGCAGGGGCCCGCTATCTGCCTCTTTTTTATACAGTCCCTGGCGTTGCTGTCGTATATGATGTACTTTCAGAAATGTATGCTTCAGAAATACTTGAAAGTAAGACTATGCGTATTCTTATCGGATTAAAAAATGCCTCACGCGTTATTGCCGCAAGTCATTTTATCCGTAAAGACCTTATTAAACTTGGTGTTCCTGAAGAAAAAATTACTGTAATTTACAACGGAATAAATCATTCTGAGTTTTATCCTCGTGAAGATTTATCTCCAAATCTTCTTGATATAAAACCATTTGCAATTAAACGTCCGTATTTTATTTATCCTTCACAGATTTCTTCATCCAGTAAAAAACATGTCGAACTGATTAAGGCTTTTACTATTTTTAAAGAAAAAACCCGCCTGGAACATAGACTTGTCCTGACAGGAACAGAAGGCGATTCAATTGAAGATGTAAAAAATGCAATAATGGAATCAAGCTGCCGTCAGGATATTTTTATTACGGGCTTTTTCCCGCACGAAAGTTTTCCTCTTTTGTATGCAGGTTCAGACGGCTGTATTTTCCCGTCTGTAAACGAAGGAGTAGGGCTTCCTGTCCTTGAATCACTTGCAGCAGGAATTCCTGTTGCCTGTTCAGATGCAGGTGCTCTTCCTGAAATTGCAGGTGATAATGCAGTTTATTTTAACAGCGATGATATAATGGATATTGAAAAGGCAATGGAAAAACTTGCTTTAGACAATATCCTGCGTAAAAAGCTTAAGGAAGGCGGAATTGAATGGACAAAAAGATTCAGCTGGGAAAAGACTGCAGAAAAAACAATTGAAGTCCTTTCTGAAGTGGCTGCCAGGTAAAAAAAATCAGGCCTCAGGCCTGTAAAACTTTCATACTGAAGGTCTTAATGCAAAAAAAAATCCTGAAAAAATATTATTTTTTCAGGATTTTTTTATATACAGTGTCCGGATTATTCTCCGTCTACAGCAACACCGTGATGTTTTTTCTGGAAACGTTTAAGCATTGCTACGCCGTTTTTCTTTCCGTTGTAAACATATCCGCCGTCCCAGTATTCAAGGGCAGCAAAGAGTGCGTTACCGCCGTCCTGATCATCAGAACGCTTTGTACGGAATGAAACGTAATTTGCAAGTTCTTCAAAATTGTGATTCTGAAGACATTCAATACGTTTTCTGTTGAATTCATTCCATTTTTCAAGATCTTTAAATCCTTCGCCTTCATCTTTTACGATGATGTGTGCATGTGAAGGGCTGAATGAATACCATACATGTACTTTTTTATTGATGTCACAGTTATTTCCGTGCTTTACTGCATTTTTAATAACTTCTGAAATCTGCTGTTCAAGAAGGTTGATTTCCTTGATTTCGAGAGGTGCTGACTGAACTATTAAAAGAGTAAAATAACGGATCTGACGGAAATCAGAAGGAAACTCTTTATAAAGCATATTTGTTGTATCGAACAACGGATCGTTATCATCTGAACGAAGTTCTTTGTACTGTTCCATATTTATAAACTCCACTAAGCCTTATATTTTTTTATTCGTTTACCATGAGAAGTGCTTCTTCAATGCTGTTTGCAATAGGGAAGTAGCCCATGAGTTTTGTAAGTTCAATTACCTTTTTAACTGAACCGTGAATGTTTGAGATGGCAAGTTTTAAATTCATCTTTTTGATAGTAGAGCAGATGTAAATTAAGGCACCGATTCCAGAAGAGTCGATGTAATCAACCTGTTCGAGGTTAATAATGAAACTCTTTACGTTCTTTTCCAGCATTTTCATTACCAGTTCTTTTAATTTATAAGAATTGTAAAGATCCATTTCCCCATTTACATCAATGATATAAACCTCTCCATTTTTACGAATCTTCAGTTCCATATGTAAAACTCCTTTTTATTTTACTGAATTTTTACTACAAGAAGTGTCTGGTCATCGTGCAGCGTTTCGGAACCGACGAACTTCTTTATGTCAGCCTTAACCAGATCAGCAATAGCTTTTCCGGTAGACTTGCTGTTTTCTTTTATAATATTTGTAAGACGGGCAGTCGAATACTGTTTTCCTGCAGAATCCAGTGCTTCAACCAGACCATCTGTATATGTAATTATAATATCACCCGGCGAAACTGTAAACTGAATATCTTTATAAGCTGTAGTTTTTTCTACTCCAAGCGGTTCACTTGATGTAGATTTACGTTCGATTGTTCCTTTTGCAGCAGAATAAAGATAAACAGGTGTAGAACCCGCAGATGCAAACTGTACTGTTTTTTTAGTCGCGTTGTAGTTAATCAGTGCGGCAGAAGCAAAATGTTCAAAGTTAAGCTCTCCGCAGATTTCACGGTTGGCAAGAGAGAGAATTGTTGAAGCAGGCTGTGGTGTATTAACCAGAAGCCTTATCATTGAACGGATCATTGACATAACAAGAAAAGATAATGTTCCTTTACCTGCTACATCAAGAAGCATGAAGGAAGTTCTGTCCTGCCTTACAGGAAGAACATCATATGCATCTGAGCAGACACCTTCTGTATGTGCTGTATATGCACCGAAGTTTACGCCTGGAAGCGGCGGAAGTTTTTTAGGAAGAAGAATGTTTACGAGATTTTCAGCAATCTTGCTTTCCTTTGAGATTTCATTTTTTTCACTGTATTCAGAAAAACTGATTGTTGTTTTGAAGGCAGATTCTGCAAAATGAGCAAGTGTCATTGCCCAGTCAAATTCATCCTGTGTAAATTCTTTTCCAGGATTTTTTGAAAGTGCAATCAGACCGATAACAATATCTTTTCCCGGCAATTTTACAGGAATAAAGATGAATGAACCGAGTTTTAAGAAATCCTCCGGCCCGTTTTCAGTAATTCTGGAGTCTTCTTTAGGATTGTTTATTATTTCTGCCTTTCCTGAAGAGGCAACTTCACCGAAGATGTTGTCACGAAGAGGGAAAGAGGCAAATTTAAAGCTTGTTGATACACGGAGTTCTTTGTGCGGAAGTTCTTCCGGAAGAGTGTATGGCGGCGGGAAATTTCCCATAAAAGATTTTACATTGATTGAATCTTCAAAATCATCAACCATAAGTACGGCTCCGCCGTCACTGCCTGTAATATCTATACAGGTTTTGTTTATGCAGTCTAAAAGTGTCTGTAAACCTTCTTTTTTGCCGAAAGACTCTGAAGCAAGGGTTACAAAAGCATGGCCTCTTTCAATCAGGTTTACTTCTTCAGGCTTTATTTCTTCTACGATAATTTCCGGCTTTTTTTCTTCTTCTTCCGGTAAAAGCTGAGCTGATAAATCTTCTTTTGGTTTACCGAAAGCAAGCATGATCAGGTAAGGAAGCTGGATTGCAGCGGCTAAAAGCAGTAACAGGACAAAACGCATCATTCCGGGATGTGTTGCCGTATAAAGACAGTCACCGGCTACAATACCGAGTGAGAGGAATGTCAAATAACTTGCTTTTGCAGTTTTTCTTGTTTTAACGATTACGAGGACCACAAAAAGAACGGCTGCCAGCACTGCTGTACCGAAAAGCGGGATGTAGGCAATTGCGTCTGAATTAAACAATTTTCAACTCCAGATAATGTCGGAAAAAATTCCGTAATATAACAATTTTAATATCGGCGTTTTTGTGCGTCAAGTTAAGGAGTTTTCAATTTCCTTTTTGAGAATGATTTTCTGAATCCTGTTGATTATTCTCTTGTAAAGCGGGGTTCCGAATTTTAATGTAAAGGAATCTGCAGCTTCATCAAGGCTGAAATCACTTCCGAATTTCATTTTCATTTCGTCCCAGTATTTGATTACATAAACATACATGTCGCTTTTGGTACGGCCCTTAAAATATTTCATTACATGATGACGGTCGAGAACCTTGATTACAGGAATATAAATTGTACTGAACCACGACAGCATCGCCCTGTCCATAGGGATTTCTTCCGTCTGGTTCATGTTGATATAGTATTTGTGGGTTAAGATATGGTTATAAATCACGTCGTACTGTCCCGGTACTGAAAAATCCAGGCCCCAGAAATCTGTTACATCGCCAAAACCTGTCTCTCCGTAGAAAACTTTTTTTTCCCAGTTTATAACCTGTTTTGTCATTTTTAAAAGTGAATCTTTTGGATTTAAGTGTATTTCACTCTGAAGACTGACAACTTCTGCATCAATAAATTCTACTCCCTTTGCCTTTGCTACAGAGACACGGTGATTTCCGTCCCGGACAAAATATACTCCGCCGAGTTCGTAAAGGGTTATTGGCGGCAGATTGATGTCTTTGATGTGGGCCATATCAATATGTTCCCAGCGTGTCTTTAGGTGCATTTTTTTTGGAAAGAAGCGGTTGTCAAAATCCTGGTAACGCGATTCACTTCCGACAATCTGGTTTACCGGAACTGTTTTCATTCCAAGATAAGTTTCATTGTCGGGTTTGAGCATCTTTTTTATATCTGAAAATGAAATCAAAGTCGTTTCTTCAGGGTTTAAGAAATGCTGGATTTCGTTGAAGAGGGCTTTGTTTCGTGCTTTTGCAAAGTCTTCGTTTGTTTCTGAAGACAGAAGCGATTCATTCATCTGTTTCTCCTGCCGGTTTTGTTTCTTCAAAGTCAAGAACAATATGGCTGTAGGCATTTACAACAAGTGTATTTTTCCCTGAGCTGTTTTTGACTTCCGTAATTCGTTCTTCATTCGCATCGTAGAGATGAATGTGCCCGTGAATAAGAAAGCGGGGAGAGAACTTTTTAATAAAAGTGTTGAAACATTCAAATCCCTGATGGCACGGATCTTCTTTATCATGTATATGACGAGGGGAGGCGTGGGTCAGAAAAATATCAAGATAAGTTCCCCATCGGATTTTATTCCAGATAAGACCGGGTACCATTTTAAGCAGGGCAAATTTCATCTGTTTTTCAGTGTACTGGTTTAAGCCCCGGTTGTAGCGCCTGGAACCAGATACTCCTGAAATTAAAAGAGGGCGTTTTTTACCTGTGAAAGGGTCTGTAATTAAAATGTGACGGTCACGTAGATTCTTAAAACCTGCGTATTCGGCACCGAAACTTCCGCGCATGTCAAAAACACTGATTTCCTGTTCTTTTACAGGATGTGCGCCTTTGTGTTTCTGCTTTTTTTTATGGTAATAGCGGAATTCACTTAAATTATGGTTTCCGAATATAAAAAATGCAGGTTTATTAAGGGTTGATACAATAAAATCAATGTAATCTGAAGGTAAATCACCCGCACTTAAAATGACATCAACTGAGGCAAAACGTTCTTTAGCCAGATTACTGTAAACCAGCGGATCTATCTGGTCGGAAACACAGAGTATTTTCATTTTTTAAGAAAGGTTATCTCCGTTTTAAATTCCGGCTTTTGAAAGAATCATTTCAAGCCTTTCTTTGCCGACAAGTTCAATCGGACGGTTTTCTGCAAAACCTGAAGCAGAACTTGTAAAGCCTGCAGAAGCACAGACTATTGCCTTTGTACAGTTGGACTGTTTGCTCAGGTCAAGAAGCTGTCGGATCAATGAATCTTCTATTGCATCTGTGTCGCGGCTGAAAACTAAAAGATAAAGCTGTTTTCTCATGTTCATCCAGTCGTCTGATTTCTGCTCTGTACAGGTCATCTGAACGCCCCATTTTCTTGATTCGATTTTCTGAGGTGCCATAGAAAAGCCTGCGGCTGCTGCTTTTTTGCAGATTTCAAGGAATTCGTCATTTGAACAGGTGAGGTATTCTTTGAGAGAGTCGTTTGACTGAAGGTCGCGGTATTCAGAAAGTTTTGCGCTTACATCACGGAAAGAATGGTTGTGCTGGTAAACAATCTGCCACTGTTCAATTGCTTTATCGATGTCGCGGTTCCGTTCGTAGCAGGCTGCAAGGAAATAGCGGGCATAAAGTGTTTCTGGGGCATTTTCGTCTTTTGAGGCTTTTACAGCCCGGTCAAATTCTGCAAGTGCATTGTCAACGGAATTTGCCATCATGTAGCAGGAACCTCTTTCCAGCAGGGCACGCTGACGGTATTCAGGATCGCGGAGTGCTTTTTCGAATGCGTTTACAGCTCCAGGATAATCTTTGTTTTCCTTCAAAATCTTTCCAAGATAATAATATGTTGAATAAGTTTCAGGACTTAAGCGGATTGCAAGGTCAATTTCTTTTTTTGCTTCAGCAAACTGTTTTGAGCGGAAAAGAAGAAGTCCCATTGCGGCGTGTGCCTTTACATGGCGGCTGTTATACTGAATTGCTTTCTGATAGAAGCCGAGCGCTGAATCTGCCCGGTTTTTGTTTTCGTAAATTTTTCCGCAGTTAAAGTAGTTTTCTGCATTTGAAGGTTCAAGTTTTGTAAGAAGGAGAAATTCCTTGAGGGCTTCATCCGGCTGATTGAATTTTAAGTAGAGCTGTGAAAGCTGTTTTCTGAAATCTTTTTCAGGAATTTTTGAATCAAAGATAGCATTTGAATTAACTACCTTATATTCCATAAGCGCCAGTTCATTTTTTTTGTCAGCAAGATAGGCTCTACCAAGATAGTAGTGTGCAAGATAATTGCGTGAATCTTTTGCTATGATTGATTTTGCGAGTTTTTCTGCGGCGTTGTATTTTCCGGCTTTAATCAGTTTTGTAATGTTTTCCAGCTGTTTAGGCTGCATGAGTGATTTTGCAATGATAACTGCAAGGAAGATGATGAATACAGCAAGTACAGCGTAAATTACAATCTGAATAGGCTCCATTTTTGTCCTCTGTCCGTTTTTATATCTATTATAAGAATAATCTTTTGATCTGCATATGTCAAACTTATGATTTTCTTATTATAATTATAATGTAGATTTTTCAGTTTACCCTGAATCATCTTAAAAATCATTGTTTTTGACCCGATATTTTAACTATGAAAAAGATAGTCTGTTGTTTTTTGATTTTCACTGTTGCATTTGCAGGTTTTTCTCAGGCAAAGAAAAATCTTTCTGCAAAAAAAAGTACTCTTAAACCTGCTTCTAAAAAAACTGTAAAAGAAGAACCGGTTATTGTCTATAATGAAGATTATGAAAAAGGGGAAGAACTTTTCGGTTTAAACCGTCCTGAAGAAGCAATACCATACTTTGAAAAATGTGTTGATGTAAAAGATGTTAATCCGAATGTCTGGATTCACCTTGGAGTTGCCTATTATCAGACGGGAGATTTTACGCGTTCCCTTGCATGCTGCACAAAAGGACTTACAAAAGAAAATACAGATCACAAGATTCTCGCCTATAATGCAGGAAATTCTGCCTATGCGCTTACAAATTATGCCAGGGCTGATGCCTGCTATGCGATTGCGCTGAAAGAAGATGAAAATTTTGCTCCGGCATATTTAAATCGTGCCAATTCACAGCTTAAACAGGATCATCTTCAGGACGCTAAAGAAAATTACATAAAATATCTTGAAAAAGAACCTGCTTCCCGTCAAAAAGACGAAATTGAAAGGCTGATTGCCCTTCTTGATGCAGAAATTATCCGCCGTGCAAAAGAAAAACCTGAAAAAATTGACCTGGATTTTGCAAATGTTAAAAATGACGAAATGATAGTTTCTGATGATGCTGAAAAAGTTGACCTTGACCTTCCTGAAGAAAAAAATCACGAAGAAAAAAGACCTCAGGAACTTGTTAAGGCAGAGATAGAAACTGCTCCTGCAGAAAAAGAAGAACTTGTCCTTCAGCATGTCAAACCGGATGATATGCCTGTAGAAAAAGAAGAGGAGCCTTTGATTGCCGAACTTGTTGAGAAAGATGCTGCAAATCCTCCTGCACCGGTTTTAATTGAAGGGGCGCAGAAGTTTGAAAGTGATAAAATCGCGTCAGCTAAGCAGAAAGAAACTCCTGTCAAAGGCGAAGCTTTCCATGAAGAGGATCTTGCAGATGCAATTTATAATCTTCCTGCAGGTTCTGTGTCTTTAGCTCCTGTTTCGTTCGGCTTTTCACCTAATTCAAGTGATTCAAAGTATAAAAAAGAGCATTTTACTGTTAGTGCGAGTGATTCTGGAAAAATTGCTTCATATGTTTTCGAAATTTTAGATGAAAGCGGTAATACGGTTCGTACCATGAAAGGAAAAAAACTACCTTCAAAACTTGAGTGGGACGGCCGGACTGATGAAGGAATTTTGGGTGACGGACGTTATACTTCAAGAATTACCGTAGACTATAAACAGGGTGGTTCAGTTACGGCTGAAAGTGCTGCTTTCCGCTGTTTCAGTGATGTGCCGCAGGTTTCGCTTGCTTCTCAGACTGAAAACTTTTCACCAGACGGAGACGGTGTTGATGATTTAATGAAGTTTAAGGTCAATTTTGAAGGTCAGACACCTGTTGACAACTGGCGCTTTGAAGTAAAAAGAAACAATAAGACTATTTATTCTCACAGCGAAAACGGAACTCCTCCTTCAGATATCGAATGGGATGGAAAAACATCATCAGGAGAAACCGTTAAAAACGGAGATAAATTAAGTTATTCAATGTCAGTAACTGACAGTTTTGGAGTTCAGGCGCAGGACAGCGGTAAGACTGAAGTTACAAAAAGTAAACCGGATCCTGTGGTAGTTAAAAAGGTAGAAGTAAGTGAAAATCTGGACGGTACAGTTGATATCCAGATTCCAACGCTTTCTTTTAAAATCAACAGTTCTGATTTGATTAATACTTCATCTAATAATGACACAATAAAAAAGGTATACGATATTCTCGTCGATGAAAAATTTGAAGACTATAAGGTAACTATTACAGGTTATGTTAATCCTGACGGTGAAAAGTGGACAAATGAAGAAATAATGCTTGCCTTAAGGCGTGCTCAGTCCGTTGAAAATAAACTTCGTGAACTTGGGGTTGATTCTAACCGTATGAAGGCAGTTGCCGGCGACGGAAAAACGAATAATAAAGAATATAACCGCCGTGTTGAATTTAAGCTTGAAAAATAAATACTGCCTTTTAAATTGTTCTTCTTACACGCGCAAAAAGCTGTTCTTTTGAAAGAGTAGTCCAGACAGGTCTTCCGTGCGGACAGTGGGGGTCAGGGAGCTCTAATGCCTGCCGGGCAAGTTTTTCTGCAGCCGCCCTGTCTAAAATATCCCCGTCCATTACGGCTGAACGGCAGGCGCTCATTGCCGCAACAGAATAGAGAATATCTTTGGGAGACTGCATTTTATCGAGAAGGGCTGTTTTTAAATCTTCTTCAGTGCCTTTCCAGCGGGCTGGGGAAGTCGTAAATTCAAAGCGCCCTTCAGCTGTCTGTTTTCCTGTAAATCCTGTTTTTTCAAGGTCGTTAAGGGACTGTTTTACTGCATTGCTTTCTTCTTCTGTCTGAGTTTCGATTATAAGCGGGATTAAAAGATTCTGTTTTTCAGTGCCTGTTTCCATGATTTTATTAAAAAGAATTCTTTCGTGTGCTGCATGCTGGTCAATAAAATACAGGGTATCTTTAACCTGGGCAAGAAGAAAGCAGTTTAAGACTGTTCCAATGTAGGAAAATCCGTCTTTGTCTGACTGTGTAAACTGAGGTGCATTTTTAGTAAATATGCCGCTTTCTGGCTGTGTACCGTTTTGCGTGCTGCCATTAGAGGAAGATTTTTCAGACTGTGTGATTTTATCTGCAGAATCGAAACTTAAGGCCATTGAAGCAAGGGCAGAAGAACTGCTTTTTTCATAGTTGAAAAATCTGGAGCGGAGGTCATTTTCCTTAACTTTTTTAGAATAAGAATAAGATGGAGAATAATCTGAAGAAAGGCTTCCCCTTCCACTGGCAGACGGCTCATTTATTTTAAGGGATGTGCCGGAAGAAGAACTGTAACTAAAGTCAAAGCCAGGTAAATCAGAGTTTTCTTTAAGGTCTTTTGCTTCGTATTCCTGAGAGGATTTTATGCCCAGTGCAGAAAAATGCTGTTTTACAGTAGAACTTACACCGTGATGAAGCCCTGAAATATCCTTAAATCGAACTTCTTTTTTTGCAGGATGAATATTAAAATCGACACTGCCGGGATTTACTTCTGCGAAAAGGGCCGCAACAGGATGTGTACCGTTTGGAAAGAATCCCTGACAGCCGTATTCAATTGCCTGAAGAAGTGAATATTCCTGAACGCGCCTTCCGTTTACGTAAATGAAAATCTGTTTTCTGTCAGTTCTGTAAACGTCACTTTCTCCGATTACGAGGGTAAACTTCCACTCATCTCCATTT
Source organism: Treponema sp. UBA3862 (assembly GCA_002392405.1). Lineage (GTDB taxonomy): Bacteria > Spirochaetota > Spirochaetia > Treponematales > Treponemataceae > Treponema_D. The sequence continues at coordinate 39,289 of DGGY01000037.1, forward strand.
TCTGCCTTTAAAAGTGCAAATCTTTCAGGACTGTATTTTAATTCAAGCGCTGAAACAAAACGTTCTTCCGGGCTGACTCCTTTCTGTAAATCGAGCCTTAATTCTTTGTCGATTGTAAGGCGGAAATGTATGTCTGTTCTTGCAAGGGCTTTTTCTACAAAAGTTTCCCTGCACATAAGTGTTTCTGAAGCGGGCCTTTTTAAAAATACGCGCCGGGCAGGGTAGTTTTCAAAAAGACCTTCGCTCATGACTATGGTTCCCTGTCCGTTCTGTACAAGCGGAATCTGCTCTAAAATATGGTCTTCTGTAAGGCTTGCCCTCATCTTCCAGTTTCCTGAAGCAATTGAAAGGCGTGATACTGCAGCAATGGAGGCAAGTGCTTCTCCGCGGAAACCTAAGGTTGTCAGCTTCATTAAATCTGCCGCATCAGTAATTTTACTCGTTGCATGCGGACGGGCACAGGAAAGAAGGTCTTCTTTTGTCATTCCGTAGCCGTTGTCGCTGATTCTGATTCTGTCAATTCCACCGCCTTCTATTTCTACGCTGATACTGTCAGCGCCGCTGTCTACTGCATTGTCCAGTAATTCGCGGACAATCGCGTTAGGTCGGTCAATTACTTCGCCGGCTGCAATTTTTCTTGCAACTTCAGGGCTTAAAGTCCTGACAGGGCGGCGGGGCTTTAGATTTGAAAGCGGAGAAGAAGATGTCATTACTGTCTTAATCCTTCAAAAGGAGCATTGTCTGTTCCGTTCTGAACGCCAGAGAAAAGTCCTAACTGAGGCGGATTTTCAGTTCCTGAAGGCGAATCTTCTGCTTTTACAGGCTGGTTCGTAAGAATCTGAATTTTCCCCTCAATTTTGTTAAGGTCAGCTTCAAGGGATTTTGCAAGCTTAATTCCTTCTTCAAAATCTTTTAAAGCATCTTCAAGGGAAATGTCTGTGCGTTTAATGTCATTAGTGAGTTCTTCAAGTTTTGCAAGGTTTTCTTCGAATGTCATATTGTCTCCGTATTGTCTTTGTAAAAACGGCATTGTCAGCGCTTTAAGAAGACTGCATTGTTTTTCTGCCGCATTGTTTTTATTTAATCTGCTGTTGCAGTTATTTTTCCCTGTGCAGGATAGATTTCAAGTTTTTCGCCCGAACTTACGTCCTGTGCTTTTCTTACTATTTGGCCGTCAGCGGTTTTTACCATTGAGTAGCCGCGTGCAAGTATTGTCGCAGGACTTGCTCCTTCAAGAATACCGGTACATTCCCTTAAATGCTGCCTTATATCTTTAATTTTGTCTGCGATGTTTTCTCTTAATGCTGTCTTTGCATTGTCGAGCCTCATCATGAGAGGTCCTTCGATTGAGCGGAACCTGGTTTCAAGATGCTCTGGATCAAAGGTTTTTATCATCATTTTCATCCGTTCAACTTTTGAATTGATGGTTAAAAGCATTTCGTTTTTATAGCCGTTTAAGTCATTTAAAAGATCTGATAACTGGGGTACAGAAACTTCAGCCGCTGCAGATGGTGTCGGAGCACGGTAATCAGCAGCATAATCACATAAAGCCCAGTCAATTTCATGTCCAACAGCACTAATTACAGGAATTTTACTTTCGTAAACTGCGCGGACAACACTTTCATCACTGAAAGGAAGCAGGTCTTCAATCGAACCACCGCCGCGTCCTACAATCAGAACGTCTCCGAGCTTAAAATCATTTGCGGCTTTTATCTGTCTTACAATTGAGGGCGCTGCATCATTTCCCTGAACTATGGCAGGAAGAATATTTACATTTACTGAAGGATTTCTTCTTTTTGTAATCTGAAGGATATCGCGTAAAGCTGCTCCCGTCGGACTTGTTATAACTGCGATTGTGCGTGATAAAACCGGAATCTTTTTTTTGTGTGCGGCGTCAAAAAGACCTTCTTCAGCGAATTTTCTTTTGCGCTGTTCAAGCAGCTGTAAGATTTCACCTTCGCCTGCAATTTCCATTTTTGAAATAATAATCTGGTAGCTTCCGCGCGGTGCATAAACTGAAATTGTGCCTGTGCAGCGGACTTTCATTCCGTCTCTGGGTATAAATGTAAGCGCTGAGGCTTTTCCGCGAAACATTACTGCGCTGATTTGAGCATTTTCATCTTTTAATGTAAAATATAAATGTCCGCTGGAATTCGGACGGAAACCCGAGATTTCGCCTTCAAGGCAGATACCGGTAAATGAGTTTTCAAGAGTATCCTTTATTAACGAGGTTAAGTCTGAAACTGAATATACCATCTGCTCTGGCTGCGGGAAAAAATCTCTATCCATAACTGGTTTTAATTTTATACAATCAGTTTATCTTGTTCAATTACGGGACGTTGTTCGTATAATGAAAAGTATTGTTGTAGTTTATGCCGGAGGTAAAACCGGTTACAGATTTGAAAAAGCTTTTGATTCAAAATCTGCCTTTGACAGGGTAATTGAATGGTCTTTTTTGTTTGAATCTTCTGTTCAGACCCTTGTTTTTACCGACCCTGATAATCTTTCTTTTGTTAATAAAGAACTTTCAAATATAAAAAATGTATCAGTAGTTACTAAAGAAAACTGGACTAATGCCCTTATCGCTTCAGAGACAGCTGCAGCACAGGCTTCCTTTAAGGCTGATTATGCTGTTTTAGCCTGGGCGGATACTCCGTTTTTAAATAAAGCACTCTGCCTTGAAATCGAAAAAACTCATGTTCAGTACCGCGCTGAATATACATTTGCAGACGGTTTTGCCCTCGGACTGACCTGTTCAGCCGCTGATAAAGGGGCCTGTTCAATAATAGCAGCCCTCGCACAGGATAGTCAGAAGGCCTCAGGTGAAAAAGCTGCTTCGCGTGACGCGCTTTTTTCAATAATGAGCGGAGATATTAATTCTTTTGAAGTTGAAACTGTGATTGCAGATAAAGACTACCGGATGCTCAGGCTGAATTTTGAATGTACGACAAAAGCAGGCTTTACTCTGTGCAGAAAACTTTATGAAAAGGCCCGGGAAAATAACTTAAGTCTTGAAAGCGCAGATTTTGATATTTATAAGATAAGTGACCTTGCAGAAAGGTCTGCTGAACTTCTTAAGACACTTCCGTCTTTTTATAACATTCAGATTTCAGCAAAGTACAATACAAAAAGCCTTTATATTCCATGTGACAGGCTTTCTCAGGTAAAAAATCTTTCTGACATGAAACTTGAAGATTTTAGAGCACTTGTAAAAAAGATTTATGAATTTTCTGAAAATGCTTATGTCAGTCTTTCACTCTTTGGTGAACCTTCAGACAATGCAGACTTTAAGGAATTTGCCTGTGAAGTTTTAAAATATCCTTCGTTAAATCTTTTTATTGAAACTGACGGCCTTAACTTTTCGAAAGAAACAGCCGCTGCAATCGCAGAATGCAATTCCAGGGAAAGAGTAGATATTGCAGTCCGTCTTGATGCAGTTGATGAGAATATGTATTCAAAAATCAACGGAACAGACGGAAGTAACTTCAAAAAGGCCCTTGAGTGCGTTTCTTTGCTTAACGGTTATTTTGAAGGACATGTTTATCCTCAGTTTACCAGAATGAAGGCAAATGAAGGACAGCTTGAAAGTTTTTTCAGGTTCTGGAATGAAAAGACAGGCCCGTCTTCAGGTAAGTTTATCATTGTAAAATATGACAGTTTTGCAGGTCTTTTAAGTGATGAAAAACCTGCAGACCTTTCGCCGCTTGAACGAAATCCGTGCTGGCATTTAAGACGGGATATGAACATTTTAAGTGACGGAACAGTCATAATGTGCCGTACAAGGTTTGAAGAAGCGTGCGGAAATGCATTTAAAGCTTCACTTGAAGAAATCTGGTCAAACCTTACTGCAGAAGTTCAGAGCCATATAGAACAGAATTACTGTGAGAAATGCAGGAACTGTGATGAATACTATACCTTTAATTTTTAATGAACGGCAGGTTAACAGGGTAGTCCTGGGCGGAAAAGAAGCCCAGCCTGAAGTAAAAATCAACCTCGCTCTTATCATTTTAAATACCCGTGGAAGCCAGTTTCGTGACAGTGTCCTTAAAAATCTTTCTCAGATGGGTTTTGAACAGATTGTATCAATCGAAACTTCTGCAGACAATTATTCGCTGGAAGATTTCGTCCATAAGTTTCCGTATATTAAGTTTATTGCTCCCTTAGAGCCTGCAACGGAAGGGGAACTTTTAAACATCGGAATGAGCGAAATAAAAACAGATTATGTTCTTGTCATAAAAGATACACTTTCACTTACAGGTGATTTTATAACTTCTGGAATTGCAGAAAAAATTACTGCCCTAAAAAAATTTGCTGTCTTTCCGCGGCTCCTTTCTCAGGGCGGAGAAGCGTTCCCGATAGTTTTTTCACCGGGTGTTTCAGGCTCTACTTTTAAGATTAATTCTTCTGCTTCAGCTGTTGACGGACTTCCGTCTTTATATCCTTTTGACAATATTGCAGTCTATAACAGAAAGAAATTCATACAGCTCGGCGGTTTTGATTATACGATTTCGTCACCGCACTGGCAGACAGTAGATTTTTTTATGAGGGCGTGGCTCTGGGGTGAGAAAGTAGAACTTTCAACACTGTTTTTTATGACCTATTCTTCAGCTTTTCCTCTGGAAGATGTGAGTGCAGATCTTTCGTACGGCCGCTTTTATATGAAAAATCTTCTTCCAAAATTTGATGATGATCACGGAGTTATTCCAAAATCTTCGCTTTTAGTATATCTTTTTAGATCAGGGTGCGGATTGATGGAATCTTTCAGACAGTTCTTTGATGCCCGTTCCTGGGTAAATAAAAATAAATACAGATTTACTCTTGATGCAAAGTATCTTGTTGAAAACTGGGGAAAAATATAATGACGATTCTTGTTGTTCAGTGCCGTATTTCTTCAACACGGCTTCCTGGCAAAGCTCTTTTACCTCTCGGAAATAAAACTGTTCTTGACTGGACTCTTGCTTCAATGAGAAAAGTTAAGGCAGATAAATATATAGTAGCAACGGACGAAGAGAGCCTTGAAGAATTAAAGCCTGTTTCCCTCCGTAATGATTTTGAAATAATTGCAGGTCCGCTTGAAGATGTTCTGGAACGTTTCTGTTTGGTTATAGAAAAAACAAAAGCAGATACTGTAATACGTGCAACTGCAGATAATCCATTTTTATTTTATGAAGCCGCTTCTGCTTTACTTGAGCAGTACAATCACAGGCAGGAAACTTCTAAATGCGACTATATAACATGGACAGGTCTTCCTCATGGAAGCGGTGTTGAAATTTTCAATGCGCATTCACTTCTCAGGGCAAAAGAACTCACTTCTGAAGCCTATGATCATGAGCATGTAGGTCCGGCCCTTTATAATCATCCTGAAAACTTTACAAGCGTTATGCTCAACGCACCTGAACAGTGGAATTATCCTGATTTAAGGACAACAATTGATACAGCTGCTGATTACAGAAGGGCTGTCTGGGCAGTTGAAGCACTCGGCGGAGAAGGTCCTTATTCATGTGAGCAGATTGTAAAAACTTTTGAAGATGAAAATATCCGTTATCCAGTTCTTTGTGTTCCCTGTGTAAAAAAAGGCAGGGGAACAGGCCATTTAAGAAGATGTCTTTCCATTGCTGTTTCCCTTCATTGTGATGTTTATATTCCTGAGGATGCAGATCTTGAAGAAAAAGATGAACTTCTTGAAAGTGCCGAAAAGGAAGGTTTTTCTCCTTCACAGATTGTTACTTCGCTTCCTGAGAAAGGACAGTATGCCCTGATTCTTACAGATGCATTTGTACTTGACCGTGAACTTGCCTTAAAACTTTCTTCGGTTTCTAAACTTGTATCAATTGATGAAGGTTCATTAAATACAGATCTCTGTGATTATCTTTTAGATATTATTCCGTCATACGGACTTCAGCGCCCGTCAAATGTTTCTGACCCGAGTTATGTAACTCTTCCTGAACACAAACGTGAAAAGAAACTTGAAACTGCTGAGGAAATTAAAAATATTTTAGTTACTGTAGGCGGAGAAGATCCTGCGGATCTTGTTGTTCCTGCAGCCGTTTCCTATGCTTCTTTAGGTTATAGCGTTACGGCAATTGTGCAGGATCCGGAGAAAGCACAGGAGAGAGCCGGAGAAGAACTTTCTAAAAAGATTAAATTCATTAAGCCTGTTCATAACCTCAGGGAAAAGCTGTATAAATACGAAGTCGTAGTAACTCATTACGGCTTTACTGCCTTTGAAGCAGTTGCCGCAGGCTGTGGAGTTGTGCTTTTGGGTACTTCAGCCCTTCATGTGAATCTTGCAAATAAATACGGCTTTAAATGCCTTTCTGCCCAGAATATTAACGAAACAGGAGCGCTTTATTCGCTCAGTGATGTAAAGGAACTGTATCCTGACAGTCCGTTTGCCCGCAGAAACGGCCAGAAAAATGACCTTGCAAAATTTGTCAGGCTTCTTTCAAAAGGCCAGCGCTTAGAGTGTCCTGTATGTACTTCTTCTCATCAGACATTTGAAGACCAGATTGTATGCCGTACAAATCAGCGTACTTTCAGAAGATGTAATACCTGTGGCATCCTTTATATGTCTTATACCACAGATTCTCAGAATACTTCTTACGATGAAAAATATTTCTTTGAAGGCTATAAAAAACAGTACGGAAAAACCTATCTTGATGATTTTGCGTCAATAAAGGCACAGTGTGTAAGAAGAATTTCTCATATTGATTACATATACAGAAACTCTCATAAACTTATTACTCCGACTGTCCTTGATATCGGCTGTGCTTTTGGTCCTTTTATGGATGCCGCAAATGATTCTGGCTGGCAGGTTTTCGGAACAGATGTTTCAAAAGAAGCAGTAAGCTATGTTCAGGAAAAACTTCATTTTCCTGCAAGCTGTGCCCGTTTCCCGCTTTTTGATTCGGCTGCGGAATTCGGTGTAAGTGAGTTTGATGCCGTTACAATGTGGTATGTAATTGAGCATTTTAAAGACCTTGACAGTGTATTAAAGGCCGTTTCAAAAATCTTGAAGCCGGGCGGAGTGTTTGCATTCAGCACACCTTCAGCAAGCGGTGTTTCGGGTAAGTTTAATACACAGAGCTTTTTTGCCGGCAGTCCTGCTGACCATTATTCTTTGTGGGAACCAGTGCGCTGCGCTTCAATTTTGAGGAAATACGGATTTAAGGTTGAAAAAATAGTCAGTACAGGTCATCATCCTGAAAGGTTCCCGAACCTTCAGGGCGCTAAGCCGAACAGTATAAAATGGGCTTTATATTCTGCTTCAAGTCATTTCTTCGGGCTTGGGGATACTTTTGAAGTCTACTGCAAAAAGGAAAAAGACCTGTAAGGAAAAACCGGGTGGGGTTATGAATAAAAAAACTGTAATGATTTTAGGTGCAGGCCTGATGCAGGGACCTGCAATAAAAGCTGCTAAGGAACTTGGCTTTACGTCTTTTGTAGCAGATGCAAACTCAAAGGCAGTGTGTGCAAAGGATGCTGATTACTTTGCACCAGTTGATTTAAAAGATAAGGAAAGTCTTCTTGAGTGTGCCCGGATAATTAATTCACAGGAAAAAGTTCTTGCAGGTGTCTTTACGGCGGGAACTGATTTTTCTGCTAATGCAGCATATGTTGCAAAAAAATTCGGGCTTCCGGGGCATGAATATGAAGCCTGCCTTAACGCTTCTGATAAAGTCCGTATGCGCGGATGTTTTCAAAAAAATAATATTCCTTCCCCTGGTTTTGAAGAAGTTGATGAAAAACGACTTTTGCAGATTTTAGAAGATGCAGAGAATGGAAAAGTAAAATTTCCAAAGGTAGTAAAGCCTGCTGACAATATGGGCGGCAGGGGCTGTCGTCTTGTAAGGAATAAAGAAGAATTAAAAGAAGCTGTCCTTCACGCTGTAAAATACAGCAGAACTTCCAGAGCGATTTTTGAAGATTACATGGAAGGCCCTGAATTCAGTATTGATGCGGTTGTCTATAAAGGAACTCTGACAATTACAGGTTTTGCTGACCGTCATATCTATTATCCGCCTTATTTTATAGAAACAGGTCATACAATGCCTTCAGTGGCAGATGAAAAGACAAAAAATGAACTAATAGCGACTTTTGCGCTTGGAATAAAAACTTTAGGCCTTACAGAAGGAATTGCAAAGGCTGATATAAAATATACACAGAACGGACCTATGATAGGAGAAATTGCAGCGCGTCTTTCAGGCGGGTACATGAGCGGCTGGACATTTCCTTATTCTTCAGACTGCTTTCTTACAAAAGAAGCTCTTAAAATTGCCGCAGGACTTGAACCTTCATATATTCTTGAAAACAGAACTCCGCTGAACTGGACTCCTCATAAAAGCGTTTCAGACAGGGAAAAGCCTTTTGAACTTTATGAATTAAAATCTGTCAGGACAAGTGCAGAAAGGGCCTGGGTAAGTATTCCGGGAAAAATAGCATCTGTAAAAGGACTTGATGAGGCAGCTGAATCTGACTATGTAAAAGATGTTTTCCCAAGATGTAAAGAAGGGGATAGCGTCGATTTTCCAAGAAATAATGTGGAAAAATGCGGTAATGTTCTTACCTGTGCTCCTGACTATAAAACTGCAGTTGAAGCAGCTTATAAGGCACTCAATAAAATAACACTTGTTCCTGAACTTAATAATGACCGTACTGATGCATTTCTTGAAGGAATTGAACAGGACGATGAAAAGAACTTTCCTCCGTCATTTTTTGAAATTGACTGTGATTTAAGTTCTGCCTCAAAGATTCCTGCAGGAAAAAAGGCATGCGGTTATGTTCCTGATTCAATCGCAAAAGTATGGGATAATGTACGTGATCCAAACCACTGTACTTTGCATCAGGCAGTAAAGCGTTTTGATGAACTTTATCCTGATCATCCGGAACTGGACGGAGTAAAATTCTGGAAGGCATGTTTACGGGGCTCAATTCAGGCGATGCTTTATGTATCATCGTATAAAGATTCTGACAGAGTTTAAAAAGGAGAGTTATAATTAATTTTATGATTAAAAAGTTTTCTGCCTTTATTACAGTTTTATTTTCGCTTTCAGGGCTTTTTTGCCAGAGTCTTAATCTTGTTGAAGAGGCTTCAAAAACCGGAATTACCGTTTACTGGGACACGCTTTCAGGTTCGGGAATACTTGAAAAAAACGGGCACCAGATTTCTTTTAAAGCCGGTGATAATTTTATTCTTGAAGATTATACAAAACTTGTTCTGACAGATGTTCCTGAAATTAAAGACGGAGCAGTCACAGTTTCAAAAGCATTTCTTGATGAAGCAGAAAAACTGTTTAAGACAGAGAATACTCAAAACGGCTATAAAATCGGTGCAATTTTAATAGACCCGGGGCACGGCGGAAAAGATCCGGGGGCTTCCTTTACTCATAAAGTCAACGGAAAAAGCATCACGGTTACAGAAAAGGACGTTAACCTTAAAGTCGGCAAAATGCTTTACTCAAGGCTTAAGTCTGCTTATCCTGACAAAAATATTCAGATGACCCGTTCAACAGATGTTTTTCTTTCTCTTTCACAGCGCACTGATATTGCAAATGCAATTAAATTAAAAGATAAGGAAGCAATTCTTTACATTTCAATTCATGTAAATGCTTCACTGGACAGAAAGGCTTCAGGCTATGAAGTCTGGTATCTTTCTCCAGGGTACCGCCGTAATGTTCTTGATAAAAAAGCAGTTGAAGACAAAGATCTTTATGCGGTTATGAATTCAATGATGGAAGAAGAGTATACAACAGAAAGCATTCTTATCGCCAAGTTCATAATGGACGGAATGCAGGCTCAGGCAGGAAATCTTTCAACTGCCCGCGGAATTAAGGCAGAAGAATGGTTTGTTGTCCGTAATTCAAACATGCCTGCCGTTTTAGTAGAACTCGGATTCCTCACAAACCAGAAAGAAGGTCTTCTTCTCAGTGACAGCTCATACTTGCAGAAACTTTCTCTGGGAATATATAATGGCTTGTCCGCTTTTGTAACTCATTTTGAGCGTTCAAGAGGATTTACGGGTTCAAAATAAATGAAACATTTTCTGGAATTATTAAAAAACAATAAAAAAATTCTTCTTCTTGCGTCCCTGCTTTTTCTTTTTCTGATTTCTTTTATTAATTTTATTGTCTGTTTCCGCGGCTCTAAATATACTTTCCGCTATCATGAAGCAGGTTCTGATCGTATTCTTTACGAGAGCAGGGTGGTTTCTTCAGTTAAAAATACACCAAAAATAAAGCTCTATGTTGAAGAACTTCTTCTCGGACCGTCTGTAAGGCGCGGAGTTCCTCTTTTTCCGCTTCAGACCAGAGTGATTTTCTGCTTTGTCCGCGGGAATGAACTTTTTCTCAATCTCTCTGAACAGGCCGTAATGAATTTTTCACCTGAAATGGACCTTGAAGAAAGTTACAGAATGCTTTCAGATAATGTCTGCCGTAATTTTAGTAATATAAAAAAAGTGAATCTTTTTATTGACGGAAATTCTGTATTTTCTGATGTTAAAATACAATAAATTTCCGTTGACAAAATAACACTCTTATACAATAATTATTTATTATACAAGGCTACATCAATCGAAAATAAGGAGCTTCGAATGAAGAAAACTTTCGTTTTATCTGCTGCAGTAATGATGCTCTTCGGTACATCAGTATTTGCAAAAGAATCAACACTTATCGATTTCACAACACTTGATGCTGATATTACTATCAAAGCTCAGGACAGCGATGTTGAAATCCCTGAAAACAGCCGCACAATTATGGATTATGGTGTTGCAGCTGGTGCAACTTTTGACCAGGATCAGAAAGATCTTATGAAGACTTCTCTGTACCTCGGTGACTGGGAAGTACAGCTTAACAGCTCTGCTCAGACAGTTCCTGCTCTCGCAAACTCACAGGTAGTTCCTGCTCCTGTTCGCGACAGTGCAAAAGTTCCTTTCGCAGGCAAGAATGTAATGGGTGTTCGCGTAGTATTCCCTACAGGTGCTTACAACGCTAACGCTAAAATCGTTCCACCGTTTGAAATTCCGGCTTACGAACCACTTTCAACAGCTGATGAAAATGGTAACCGCCAGCCACAGACTGATGAACAGAAGGCTTCTGGCCGCACACTGTTCGAAGCTGATGATGATGATTCTCCGGCTTACGGTCTCGTAAAGAACGTTGGTACAATCAAATCAATCGCAGTTACAACAATGGGTATGAACTTCCCTCACGGTCTTTATGTTCTCCTTGGAGACACAGACGGTGTAGTACGCCGCTACTTCATGGGTTACCTTGGATTCGACGGATGGAAGACACTCGTATGGAACAACCCTGACTATATTTCAGATGTTCGCACACGCGAAATCCGTGTTTACCCGATTTATCCACGTGGACTTCCATTTGTTAAGTTCGCTGGTTTCCAGGTTACACGTGACGCTGCTCACATCGGTGATGACTTCATCGGTTACTTCAAAGATGTAAAAATCATCTACGACAAAGCAGAACTTACATCAGAACGTGATATTGCAGACGAAGACCTCTGGGGTATCGTAACAAAGAAAGAATCTGCACGCCAGAGCCTCGAAATGAGCCGCTTCGGTAACAAGCAGGTTAACCGCTACCTCGAAAAGTCTAAGCAGGCTAGAGAAGAAGCATTCTCATCTTCACTTGATGAAAATTCTACTTCTAATGCTCAGTCTAATGGTGGTCAGGCTGCCAATGCAAAATAAGTTTTCTGATTAAAAAGGAAACTTCTGAAAACCGTCCGGAAAACCGGGCGGTTTTTTTTTTATAGGTTTAATAATGCAGCGCAGGACGTGCTGAACTGACAGACAGGAATTTTCGAAGAAAATTGCTGTGAATAACGACTGGTTAGTTTGCTTTTATAAAAGTTCAATGTTAAAGTTAAAGTATGAGTAAAATTACTGTTTCAATTCCACACAAGGATGAGATTAAAAAAACTTATGAGTCTTATAATGTAGTTCTTACAGAAATACTGCAGAAGGTGGAAGCAAAATTAAAAAAGACAATAAAACTTGCGTCTATGCCGACTTATAAATCAAGAATAAAGTCTTTTAATTCCTATTACAGAAAGGTTCTGCGCCTTAAGGCAGAGGAAGTTTCTAACCGCGGTAAACTTGTTGAACTTACCGACATGATGGGAATC
>DGGY01000018.1 GCA_002392405.1 Treponema sp. UBA3862
TTCATGGCAAGAAGGTTTGTCTGTTCTGCAATACCAGAAATTACGGCGTTTGCTTCCTGCAGTGCCTGGCTTTCTTTTTCAATTTCTTCAATCTTTTCGTTTACATCATTCTGTCTCTGAACACCCATAATGGCCTTCTTTTCAAGGTCTTCGAATGCCTTACCCATCTTCTGAACTGATGTATTTACAGAATTAATGTTTCCAATCATCTCTTCTACCGCTGCAGATGCCTGTGTTACAGCAGAAGCCTGGTGTTCAATCATATGATTAAGGGACTCAATGTTAGAAGCAATTTCATTTACAGCGCCTACAGTTTCATGTACGGAATCGCTTTGGAAAGTAACCTGTTTTCCCATTGATTCGATGTTTCCGATAATCTGTGTAATTGCTGCCGATGTATCTTCTGTTGAGTCCTGAAGCATTTCACCAACGCCTACAAGTTCAAGCTTAGACTTTTTCATTGTTGAAATGATTGTCTGAAGCTTTTCTGCAAATTCATTAAAGCCTTCAACTACACGGCCGATTTCAAATTTAGCCTTAACATTAATTCGCTGCGTAAGATCAGCATCACCTGTTGCAATTCCATTAATGGTATCTTCAACAATAGCAAGCGGTTTAATATTTCTGTAAACAAGAAGCGCACCAATACCAATCGAAGCAATAATTACGAGTACTCCGAATGCAATCATAAGAGTGCGTACTTTTTTTACCATTGCAAGAATCTGTCCGTCTGGAATTGACATTGCCATTCCCCATGGTGTTCCGTAAACTCCGCGGTAAGTAACAAAGTCCTTTCCGCCGTTAAGACCTTTAATCCATGCACTTCCTGTATGTCCCTGAGAAACTTCTGCAGCAACGGCAGACATATCTTCAAAACCTGCAGAAAGCCCCGTAATAAAATTCTTTACCATAAGGAAATCTTCCCTCGGATGAGAAATTACAGTACCGTCACTGGCTAAAATCCATGCGTAGCCTTCACCTACATTAATTTCGTTTACTTCACGGGTGATTGTTTTGATATTTACAACACCACAGAGCATTGCAATATTCTTGCCGTTACGCTTAATTGCAGTAGTAATATGAATAACCGGCTGACCAGTAGTTTTTGAAATTACAGGATCATCAATATATCTGTCCTGTCCTTCTTCCATGATAGCCTTAAAATAACCGCGGTTGGAAATATCAGTGCGGCTTCCAATATCGTTATATGAATAACCTGAACGGTCTGCCAGCATGATGTAATCAAAATCCGGATGACGCTCAGTTTCATGTGCAGTAAGCCATTCAGCCATTTCAGTTATTGAACCGTACCTCATTGCATCAGCTTTTGTGTAATATTCAAGCGCCCTGTAATAACCTTCAATATCTTTTTCAACGGAAAGACAATAGCCCTTTAATACTGCAGCATAGTCTTCTTCATCATCTTCTTTTACCTGAACTTCAAGCCCTGTTGCAACAACAACAAGCTGGATAAGGTTTAAAGCCAGAATAGTAGCACCAATACTTAAAACCAGAACAAAAATAAGACTGATTTTTGATTTTTTTCCTGTTTTATTTTTTTTCTGTTTCTTTTCTAAACTCTCTGTTTCGTTAATCTCACTCACGATTATCCTGCCTTGGGAACAATAGACCCAACAGTAATTTTAATCCTTTTTGGCAGACTTTTAAATTTAATAATTCATTATAAAAAAGCTTAAAAAAAAAGCCGGCATAACATATTGTTTTACCGGCTTTAAAATAGAGATTTTAGATATATAAAATAAATGCTCCCGGTCGAACTGCCGGTCCGCAAAACCGCATGTTATTTAATGATGGAACAATCTTATTCCATTGAAGACCATTACCATGTTGTACTTGTCTGCAGTTTCAATAACCTGGTCGTCGCGAACACTGCCGCCCGGCTGTACAACTACAGTTACACCGCTCTTTCTTGCGCGCTCGATATTGTCACCGAACGGGAAGAAGGCATCAGAGCCGACTGCAACGTTAGTATTTTTTGCAAGCCAGGCTTTTTTCTCTTCACGGGTAAATACAGCAGGTTTTACCTTAAAGAGAGTCTGCCATTTACCTTCAGCAAGAACATCTTCGTATTCATCACCGATGTAAACATCAATTGCATTATCACGGTCAGCGCGCTTGATTCCGTCAACAAACTGAAGTCCTAAAACCTGCGGACTCTGACGAAGCCACCAGTTGTCAGCCTTCTGACCTGCAAGGCGTGTACAGTGAACGCGGCTCTGCTGACCTGCACCAATACCGATTGCCTGACCGTCCTTTACATAGCAGACAGAGTTAGACTGAGTATATTTAAGGGTGATAAGAGCGATGATAAGGTTGTGTTTATCATCTTCGCTTAAAGTCTTATTTTTAGTTACGATATTTGAAAGACAGCTTTCATCGATTTTAAGGAAGTTGTGTCCCTGCTCAAATTTAACACCGAAAACCTGTTTAACTTCAGTCTCCGGAGGAACATAAGAAGGGTCAATTTTAATAACGCAGTAGTTACCGTTTTTCTTAGCCTTTAAGATTTCGAGGGCCTTTGCAGAATATCCAGGTGCAATAACACCGTCAGAAACTTCTTTTTTGATTAAAAGAGCAGTTGCTTCGTCACATTCATCGCTTAAAGAAATAAAGTCTCCGAAAGAAGACATACGGTCAGCACCGCGGGCACGGGCATAAGCGCATGCAAGAGGAGAAAGCTCAACGCCGTCAGTAAAGTAAATTGCTTTAAGAGTATCAGAAAGCGGTTTTCCGACAGCAGCACCTGCAGGACTTACATGCTTGAAAGAAGTTGCGGCAGGAAGTCCTGTTGCTTCTTTTAATTCTTTTACAAGCTGCCAGCCGTTAAAAGCATCAAGCAGGTTAATATATCCCGGTCTTCCGTTTAACACTTCAATTGGAAGATCGCCTTCATCAACATAAACCTTTGCAGGCTTCTGGTTCGGATTACATCCGTATTTAAGTTCGAGTTCTTTCATAAGGAAGAGAATAGCGCATTTTGGGGGTAAAAACAAGGAGGGGGAAGCGGTTCAGGCACAGCCTTCACCGAGACTCGCTCAAAACTCTCCTCGAGAGTTTTGCCGGCTTTGCCGTCGCTCTCCTAAATCTGATAATAATTCTCAAATTCCCTTGACACAAACCGCCTCTTACTGTAATTTGATAACCGTTATCAAATTGGAGTATTCAGGTGCAGAAAACGCCTTATAAAACTAAACAGCAGGAACTTCTTCTCTCTTATCTTTCCACCATTAAGGGAAAGCATTTTACCGCAGAAGACATACGCGCTCATTTTGAAGGTAAAAATATTTCAATCGGAACTGCAACTATTTACCGTCAGCTTGAAAAACTTGTAAGCGAAGGAAAGATCCAGAAATACTTTATTGATGAACATTCTGCAGCCTGCTTTGAATACACCGGCGAAGAATGCAGCCAAAACGAATCTCACTTTCACTTAAAATGCGAACAGTGCGGACGACTCATCCACCTTGAATGCGGAGAACTTGAAGAACTCGGCTCACACCTTAAATCTGAGCACGGCTTTAAACTCAATCCCTTACGGACTGTATTCTACGGATTATGCACGAACTGTTCAAAAAATAATCCTGATAATGGCAGAGAAACTTCAAGCCCGGCAAAAACAGCAGTTACGGAGAAAAAAAAAGGCACTTGAAAGCTGCCTCGATGAAAAAGCAACTGCATAAACATAAGGAGATACAAAAAAATGAAAATAACAAAATTTATTCTTACAGCCGCAGCCGTAATTCTTGCATTCGCACAGACAGGCTGTTCAAAAGCCAAAAACACAAAAAAAACAGACGGGCTTAAAATTGTAACAACAATCTTTCCTGAATATGACTGGACAAAAAATATTCTCGGAGAAAATGCAGAAAACGCTGAGCTCACCCTTCTCCTTGACAACGGTGTAGACCTTCATTCCTACCAGCCGTCAATCCAGGACATAGCAAAAATTTCGACTGCAGATATTTTTATTTATGTCGGCGGAGAAAGTGACAAATGGGTAAATGACGCTCTCAAAAACGCAGAAAATAAAGACATGAAAGTTATAAATCTCATGGAAACTCTCGGTGACAAAGTAAAAGCCGAAGAAATAAAAGAAGGAATGCAGGCCGAAGAAGAACACCACCATGACGAAGATGATCATCATGAAGCAGAAGAGCATCACCACGAAGACGGACACGACCACGAAGCAGAAGAACATCACCATCACCACCACGATGATGAAAAAGAAACAGAATACGACGAGCACGTATGGCTTTCACTCCGCAACGCAAAAGTCCTGAGTGCAGAAATCGCCTCAGTTCTCTGTGAAAAAGATCCGGCAAATGCAGCTTCATACAAGGCAAACCTTGCTTCATACTTAGAAAAACTCAGCGAACTTGATACAGAATACGCCGCCGCTGTAAAAGCCGGCAGCAAAAAGACAGTCCTCTTTGGTGACCGTTTCCCGTTCCGCTATCTGACAGACGATTACGGACTTGATTACTTTGCCGCTTTTGTCGGATGCTCTGCAGAAACAGAAGCAAGTTTTGAAACAGTAATTTTCCTTGCAAAAAAGGCTGATGAACTTGGACTTAACAGTGTTCTAAAGATTGAAAGCGGAGACGGAAGAATTGCCCGCACAATCATAGAAAACACAAACGCAAAAAATGCAAAAGTCCTCACAATGGATTCACTTCAGTCAGTAACAAAAAAGCAGGCAGAAAAAGGCACAACCTATCTTTCGGTAATGAAAGAAAATCTTCAGATATTAAAGACAGCACTTAACTGATTCTTTTGTGCGGGCCGCTGCAATCCCTGACGCAGAAAGCAAAAAAAGGCCCGTTCTTCATCACAGAAAAACGGGCCTTCATTAAAGTTTAAGCAGTTTATGCTTTATTTATTTTATTCTGAAGCTTCCTTGAAAACAAAGAAATATCTTGGACCGCTTTTGGTTTCCTCAAAATGCCAGCACGGGCCGGGAGTATTATTCAGTCCGTTTTCATAATACCAGAGCTCAAATTTCCTTCCACCCTCTTCATCTTCAGTAAGGTAAATGCACGGGTATTCGTCATAGCCAAGAGGTCCTGCCTTCCAGGTTCCGGTTAAATCAGTGCCATCAATGTTAAGAGCAAAAGTCCGTGCACCGGCAGTTTCATTTATCTCAAGGGCTGCGGAAGTAAGCTCAAGCCCACCCTGAGAGTTTTCAGAAAATACCATTTTTTTGCCGGCAAAGGCACTTACGTCATAGGCCGTTACCGTGCCGCCGGTTACGCTGATTACCGTACCAGCATCTACATAAACCGGAGCGGAGGAAGTAAACGCAAACTTTACGTAGTAATAAGTCTCACCGGCCTGGACAGAAGAAACGTCAGTTCCTGCATCTGTCTCAAAATCTCCAGCCGAAATGTAATACTCGTCTTTTGGATAGACACTAATATAAAAGTTCGGAGTATATTTCTGGATGACATACAATCCGTTTCTGCCAAGGCGGTCAAGCGTTGTATTTTCATCCCAATCCCAGACGGCAATGTACTTAAAGTTCTCCTCCAGCGCTGAGGTGTCGATATAGGCGTAAATTGTTTCATCAGCAAGACGGATGTCTTTGTTTTTAATTTTTTCCGGAGCGTTCTCGAAAGTTACTTCAAGTGTCTTAACACCGGTAATGTTAAAGGAAGTCCTGAACTCCCCGGTAGTTGCGTTGACTTCAACCTCATCCCATCCAAGGTAAGTCGTGGCAGCAAGAGCTTCATTTTCTGCTTCAACGCCGTTTATGAACACCTTGAACGGAGTTGCTGAATCAGAGCGGATTCCATAGCCGAAGTATTCGTCATACTCTTCGTCACTTAGCCTGTCATAGTCAATGATGAGTACGGTTTTTCCCGTGAAATATGCATCATACATCTGAAAGCCGGCGTCATAAAGATTCAGCCACCCTGTGCTGTTGTCCGGATGAAGCCTTATTCTGGTTACATTCTCCGGCCAGTTTTGAACGGAAAGTTTGGTTCCTTCCCATTTATAATCTTCTACTTCAGCTTCACATGAAAGTGCCGTAATCACGACAGAAAGACAGATAACTGCGCCGCTTAAAAAC
Source organism: Treponema sp. UBA3862 (assembly GCA_002392405.1). Taxonomy (GTDB): domain Bacteria; phylum Spirochaetota; class Spirochaetia; order Treponematales; family Treponemataceae; genus Treponema_D. The sequence continues at coordinate 6,092 of DGGY01000018.1, forward strand.
TTCAACGCCTTTTTCATAACACCTCAATCCCCCGGTATTTAAGAGTAAATCCATCTCTCCTTAAGATTAAATTAACATAACACAGCGTTATTGATTTTTAAAGCGTTTTTTTAAGGAGCTTCCCCGCTGCGCGGGTCGGGTGCTTGCTGCAACTCCTCGCTGCACTGCGGTGTTTCCGCAACGCCCCCTAAGCCGGGGAAAAGACTCAGTTCAAAACCTGTCCTTTAAGCTCAAGAATTTTTTCAAGCGGAAGCTCTACTGCCTGAGAGATCTGCTCTGGAGTTAAAAGCTTCATTTTAAGTAAGTTTTCTGCATTTTTGAGGGCGTTTAATTCTTCACCCTTTGCTATTCCCTGTTCAAGCCCTCTTTCAACGCCTTCTTTTTCTGCTTCTTCAAGTTCTTCCTTAAACTGTTCTCTGAATGTCATAAACTGATTCCTCCACTCAAGGTTTTTCCTGGCAAGAAGCATTTTTTCAGAAAGCCGTCGCGTAAAGTTTGTATCAGCACTATTTCCTGTAAGGAAATTAAAAAAGGCCCTTTCTTCTGCCGAACTCATTTTATCACAGGCAGAAGCATTAAAAAAGACTTTAAATGTCCCGTCATTGAGATTTACTGACCTGTCTTCGTTGCAGATATTCTTAAAAGTGTAGACTGGATGACCTTTTCCAAATAAATCATTAAGACAGATAAAAATGATATAAGTATCTTTAAGCTCATCATAGTCGATTCCAGAATTTAAATTACTCACATCAATTATTGACTGGTAATACCTCGCCCTTTTCGGCAGATTCGTTTTATTTACAGTCTGCATCTCCACATCAAAAATCCGGTTATCATCTTTTGTGTATACGTCAAACCTTACTGCTTTTGAAGAAATTGATTCCTGCATTGTCCTTTCTGCAACAGGTTTTTCGAGATGGTCAATTTTGATGTGCAGCAGAAGTTCCAGTAACTCCTTGCAAAGATCCGGTTCGGATTCCATGATTTTACAGAATAAGAAATTGTTAGCCAGCGTAAGGTTTTCCCAGCGCTCTGAATAGGTTGTTGTGTAATTTGCCATATATACATCCTTTTAAAA
>DGGY01000043.1 GCA_002392405.1 Treponema sp. UBA3862
GAGGAATGTTGAGCATTGAATAGATGAAGCCTGAGTAAAAGTCAACGTTTACACAGATTCTTTTTTCAGTTCCGTGTTTTTCGTAAATAACTTCAGGACCAAGTTTTTCGATGAGCTTGTACAGATTGTATTCATCTTCGAGGCCCTTCTCTCTTGCAAGTTTTGCGGCATGATCACGGAGAATTGTGGCCCGGGGGTCGTTGATTGTGTAAATTGCGTGTCCAAGTCCGTAGATAAGGCCTGTCCTGTCAAAGGCCTGTTTATTTGAGATTTTTCTTAAATACTCTTTAACTTCGTTTTCGTTTGACCAGTCCTTAACATTTTCCTTAATGTCATCCATCATTTCCATTACACGGATATTTGCACCACCATGTCTGTAGCCTTTAAGGGAACCTACAGCGGCTCCGATTGCTGAATATGTGTCTGTATCTGCAGAAGAAACAACATGAACTGTAAGGGAAGAGTTGTTTCCGCCGCCGTGTTCTGCGTGAAGGATAAGCGCCAAGTCTAAGAGTTTTGCTTCATCGTCAGTAAAAGCCTTGTTGTTGCGGATAAGACGAAGGAAGTTTTCTGCCGTAGAAAGTTCCGGGAGAGGATTATGAATGTACATTGACTTTCCGTCGTAATAACGGCGTTTTGCCTGATAACCGTAAGCTGTAAGTGTTCCGAAACGGCTGACAAGTTCAATCAGCTGACGGAGGACATTTGAAAGGGAGCGGTCTTCAGGATTTTTATCGTAAGAATATGAGGCAAGGACACCGCGGGCAAGTTTATTCATAATATCTGCCGACGGAGCCTTCATAATCATGTCTTCAGTAAAGTTTGGCGGAAGTGTGCGGAGTTCTCCAAGACAGCGCTTAAACTGATCAAGTTCATCCTGAGAAGGAAGTTCTCCAAAAAGAAGGAGATAGGCGGCCTGTTCATAACCGAACTGACTGTGGGATTCTGCGTCTTTTATAAGCTCAGCAACGTCGTAGCCGCGGTAAAGGAGTTTGCCGGGGATTGCAACTTTTTTTCCGTCCTTAACATCATAACCGACAACATCACCGATACTTGTAAGTCCTACAAGAACTCCGGTTCCGTTGGCATTGCGAAGGCCGCGCTTTACATCGTATTTTTCATAAAGAGCGGGATCAATAGGGTCATTATGTTCAGCAAGAACTGATAAACGTCCGATAAACTGCTGTGCGTTTTCCATCAGGCGGCTCCTGTCAAAAAAAATGCATAAATATGCATTTATAATTTATAAATATTCATAATTATACAATTTAGAGCCTATATATGCAATATATACGATTTAATGTATAGTAAGCATTAATTAAATATTACGTAAAATGAAAACCAGACAATTTCGGGAGTAAAAAAATGGAAGCGCTGAAAATATTATTAATCGGAGCAGTTATAGGAATGGCAGACGTAATTCCAGGTGTTTCCGGCAGCACTATGGCAGTTGTTTTTAACATCTATGACCGTTTTGTAAACGCCATCACCATAAACATAAAAAAACTGTATAAAAACCGCCGCTTTGTAGTGCCTCTTATTCTTGGAATGGCGGCAGGCGTTTTAGTTTTCAGCAAACTAATTTCTTATCTTTACGAAAACTTTCCGGTTCAGACAAATTTCTTTTTTACAGGACTGATTGCGGGAAGCATTCCCCTCCTCTATTCTCTGACCGTAAAAAAAGAAGAAGGCATTGAATTCAGCTTTCAAAAAAAATTATCGCTCATACTCTGTGCCCTTGCAGGTCTTGTCCTGCTTCTTTTTATTTCAGGACTTGAAGGAAATAAAGATGCAGCAGCCGGGATTACTAATGAACTTCCTGAGCTGACTCTTCCGCTTATTCTCCTCCTGTTCTTCGGAGGAGTTTTAGGCGCTGTCGGAATGATAGTTCCGGGGATTTCAGGCTCCCTTCTTCTGCTTATTTTAGGTGTCTACCCTGTAATCATTAAGGCAATCCCTTCGCTTTTTGTACCTTCAGAATGCATTAAAGCCTGCCTGATTATTGCACCCTGCGGATTCGGGGTTCTTGCAGGACTTTTAGGCGGAGCTTTCCTTATCAAAACTCTTTTAAATCTTGTTCCGAATCAGACCTATGCGTTTATTTCAGGACTTCTTGCCGCTTCAATCATTCATCTTTTTCCGGGCGCTGAAGGTTTTACGGGAGTTCTTATGACTTTAAGTTCAGTCCTCTGTCTTGCCGCAGGTTTTTTCATGGCATTTTTAAGCACAAAGCTGAGCCGCAAAGATTCTGAGAGTAACGGCAACACTGAAAGTGAAACTGGCTCTTTACAGTAAAACAGGCTTTTAAATTACAAAAACAGCCGTAAAAACGCTCGTTGATATAAGTAGAAAAATTCATTAAAATAGACGATTATGAAAACAGAATTAATAAAGGATCTTTTAACATCCGCTCCTGACGGCCGTACTGTTACAGTATGCGGCTGGGTTCGCACAATCCGCGATTCAAAAAATCTTGTATTTATCCAGGTAAACGACGGTTCCTGCTTTGCTTCAATCCAGCTTACCTTTGACAGAACAAATCCTGCATCTGCTGACGCAGGAAAAAATATTGAAGAGGCCCTCAAAGACCTTTCTACAGGCGCTTCCCTCAAGGCAACGGGAAAACTCATTGAATCCCCTGCTTCAGGACAGTCAGTTGAAGTAAACCTTGAATCTCTTGAAGTTTTAGGAAAATGTCCTTCTGACTACCCGATTCAGAAAAAAGCTGCCACAATGGAATTCTTACGCGACAATGCACACCTGCGCGCACGTACAAATACTTTCGGCGCCGTATTCCGCATGAGAAGCCAGATGGCTTTTGCCCTTCATTCTTTCTTCCAGGAAAGAGGCTTTTACTACATCAATACTCCTGAAATCACCTGTTCTGACTGTGAAGGTGCAGGAGAAATGTTCCAGATTACAACCCTTTCTCTTGAAAAACTTGCAGAAACAGCCGTAGAAAAAGGCGCTGCAGGAATGAAAAAAGAAGATGCATACAAACTTGTAAACTACAGCAAAGACTTCTTCGGAAAACAGGCTTCCCTTACAGTTTCAGGCCAGCTTGAAGCAGAAACACTTGCAACAGCTTTAGGCCGCGTTTATACCTTCGGACCTACTTTCCGTGCAGAAAACTCAAACACAACACGCCACCTTGCAGAATTCTGGATGTGTGAACCTGAAATGGCTTTCTTCGACCTCGAAGATGACATGGACATTCAGGAAGAATTCATCAAGTACCTGCTCAACTGGGCACTGACAAAATGTTCTGCCGACATGGAATTCTTTAACAAGAGAATCCAGCCGGGTGTAATCGATACACTCCGCCACGTCGTTGAAACTCCTTTCAAGCGCGTTTCATACACAGAAGCAGTTGCAGAACTTGAAAAACACGCTGACGAATTTGAATTCAAGCCTTTCTGGGGCTGCGACCTTGCAACAGAACATGAACGCTACCTCACTGAAAAAATCTATAAATGTCCTGTAATGGTTTACAACTACCCTAAGGAAATCAAGGCTTTCTACATGAAGCTCAACGACGACGGAAAAACAGTTAAGGCCGTTGACGTTCTTGTTCCGGGACTTGGAGAAATCATCGGCGGTTCTGAACGCGAAGAAAGCTATGAAAAGCTTCTCGGACGCATCAAGGAACTCGGATTAAAACCTGAAGACTATGACTGGTATCTTGATCTTCGCAAGTTCGGTACAGTACCTCACTCAGGCTTCGGTCTCGGCTTCGAACGACTCCTGCTCTATGTAACAGGAATGCAGAACATCCGCGATGTAATTCCTTACCCTCGCGCTCCGAAGCTGGCAGATTTCTAGAATATTCGTGCCTATGAAAAAAAGGGCGGTAACACTTGTAACTTTTGCACAGAGCATTTTTCTCAACTTAAAGTTCTTCATTCAGAACGGGCTTTTAAGTTATGCAAGTGCCTGCTCTTTTGACCTGATTTTTTCTGTTGTACCCGTACTGCTTATGATAATCCTTATTGCAGTAAGGGTACTTCATGCATCCCCTGAACTTATTTCTTCACTTTACATGATTGTTCCTGAACTTAAGGATTATTTTAACCCGGGAAAAGTGATTTCTGCCTTCCAGAATGTAAAAACCTTCAGCACTCTCGAAATTGTTCTTGTATTCTTTATTGTATGGATGGCACGACGTTTTTTTGCCTCAGTTTTTGCAGCCCTGCGGAATATTTTTCATGACCAGCAGAAAAGACGGGCTCTAACCAGTCAGGTTCTTATTTTTGTTTTTGAGCTTATTTTTGTATCGATTGTAGTCACCTTTATTTTTGCCTACATGTCAATAAAGACCATCATTACACAGCCTTTTTTCCAGCGCTTTGAGCAGCTCAACTTTATCTACCAGTCTTTCTTAAACGGAAAAGCGCTTTCTTATATTCCGAACGTTCTGTTTTTTATTGTAAGCTGCTTAATCTACAAAATCGGCGCCGGAACAAAACCTAAACTTTTTCTGTGCATTGCAGGCGGTGCAATGTGTACGGGAACTTTCTGGGTATTCAGAACAGTCCTTCACAGCTTTATAAACGTAAGCCGCTACAACCTGATTTACGGCGTTTTAAGCAATGTTATCCTTCTTCTGATGGATATTTTCTTTTTCTTTGTCTTTTTCCTTTTCTTTGCCCAGTATATTTTTACCTGTCAGTTTTTTGACGAACTCCTGCTTGGCGAGCTATATCTTCTTCCAAAAAAAGAAGGAAGCACTTTCATTCAGCGCCTCAAACGCAGTCTTTTTATCCGTCCGGACTTTCTTCTTGCAAACGAGCTGGCCCTGACCTACATGACTTCCGGAGAAAAACTGTATACGGTCGGCGACAGGGACACTTTTGCCTACTACATATTAAAGGGAGCCGTAAAAGTTACCCGCTCTGAATATTCAGAAGAAATGCTCTATCACCGGGGAGATTTTTTCGGGGAACTCAACTGTGTACTTGCAAAACCAAGAACTTCCACTGCTGCGGCAGTAATTGATACCCAGATTGTAAAAATCCGCGGAAAAAACTTCCGATTTTTAGTAAAATCAAACCCGGCAGTTGCCCAGAAAGTTTTAAGCCAGCTGAGCACCTACCTTTCTAAAGTTCACGAAAACAATAATGATAAATAAAACCTGGAGAAAAACATGTCACGTTCAAAAATTGTAGTACTGGATTTCGGTTCCCAGTACGCACACCTTATAGCAAAAAGATTCCGTGCCTTAGGATATTATTCAGAAATCGCCCTTCCCGGTACCGATTTAAGCGTTTTCGAAAATGCAAAGGGAATCGTATTTTCAGGAGGTCCAGCCTCTGTTTATGATGAAAAGGTTCCTGACTTTAACGAAAAAATTCTTGACCTTGACCTTCCGATTCTCGGACTCTGCTACGGCCACCAGCTTATGGCTCACTCTTACGGCGGAAAAGTCGGAAAGGCTGAGACCGGGGAATTCGGCTTTGCACAGCTTGAATTAAACGATACAGGAAAATCTTCTCCCCTTTTTAAAGGTGTAAGTGCTTCTACCCAGGTCTGGATGAGTCATCAGGACGGAGTTCTTGTTCCCGGAGAAGGCTTTGAAGTAATCGGAAGAACAAAAGACTGTCCCTATGCAGCCCTCCAGAACCTTTCAAAAAAACGCTTCAGCCTCCAGTGCCACTGTGAAGTAAAAGACACTCCGGAAGGAAACAAAATCTTTAAGAACTTTGCAGATATCTGCGGAATGGAAGTAAACTGGGACGAAGATACAGTATTAAACCACATCCTTGAGACAATAAAAAAAGACGCAAAAGACAAGAAAGTCCTTCTCTTTTTAAGCGGCGGAGTTGATTCAACAGTTGCCTTTGCCCTGTTAAATAAGGCCTTAGGCCAGGACAGGGTTCTCGGTCTTCATATTGATAACGGCTTTATGCGCAAAAACGAAAGTAAAAATGTGGCAGATGCCTATCACAAATTCGGCTTTAATAACTTTATTGTTGAAGATGCTTCTGAAAGCTTTCTGAAGGCAATAAAGGGACTTACAGATCCTCAAAAAAAACGCATGGCGGTAGGTGAAAACTTTATCACTGTGCGCGACAGCGTTGTAAAAGCCCAGAACTTAAATGAAGAAGAATGGATGCTTGCCCAGGGAACTTTATATCCGGACATCATCGAATCGGGCGGAACTAAAAACAGCCACACAATTAAAACTCACCACAACCGTGTAGAAGGAATACAGAAGCTCATTGAAAAGGGACTGATTATTGAACCCCTTAAAGATCTTTATAAGGATGAAGTCCGTGCCATGGGCAAAAAATTAGGCCTTGATGACCAGCTTGTAATGCGCCATCCTTTCCCGGGACCAGGTCTTTCTATCAACGTACTCTGCTCAGACGGCAAGTTAAGCGAAGAAGATAAAAAAGAACTCGCTGATGCACAGAAAGAACTCGATTCAATTAAATCTGCTCATCTTTGCGAACACTGCACAGCCACACTCAAAAAATATATTCTTCCGGTAAAATCAGTAGGCGTTCAGGGTGACTTCCGTACTTACCGCTTCCCTGCCGTTTTAAGGTTTTCAAAAGATGAAACAGACGGTTTCTGTCACTTTCCAAAGCACTGGAAAAAAATCGAAGATGAATCAGGCAACATCACAAATTCGGCAAGGCTGATTAACCGCTGTATAATCGCACTTTACCAGAAACCTGGAATTAAAGACGAAGACTTAAAGCTTCAGGAAGGTTACTGTGACCGCCGCCGTCTTGACCAGCTGCGGGAAGTTGACAATATTGTCCTTAAAAACCTTCACGAAAGCGGCTGGTACAATAAAATCTTCCAGCACCTTACTATAGATTTACCTTTCGCATCTTCCCCTGACCACGCAAGTTTTGTACTGCGTCCTGTCTGCTCAGAAGACGTAATGACAGCCCGCTTTGCCCAGCTTGACCGTGATTTACTGAATAAAATTGTAAGGGAAATTGCGGAACTGGATTTTGTAGACGCACTCTACTACGATGCAACAAACAAGCCGCCTGCAACATTCGGGTGGGAGTGATAAAAAAAACACGTCCTGTGTTTTTTTTATCGCACAAATATTCTGTTCACCTTTCGGCAATCAGAATATTTGTGCCTCACTCTTCAGCACATCCCTGTGCTGCATTTACAGTAACAGTTTTGATTCCTGTCCTGTCTGTTCACCTGCGTCCATGCAGATGTATTTTTATGTTTATTCGAAAAAATGCTTCGTCCGGTGTGCCTAGCACTTTTTTTATCGAACAAGTATTCTGTTCACCTTTCGGCAATCACACTGTTAAATACGGGCAGTGATTTTCATATGCCCATCTTAAAGCCTGATTCAACCTCTGCTGATATCCTTTTCCGCCTTTTTTTAGGACATCAAGAAGATCCAAATCTATCTTTGTATGAACGTCTCCTTTTTTCATCTTTACCCATTCAGGATGGACTTCATACCATGGTCGGAATTCTTTAAGTTCTTCTTTTGTCATCTTTGGACAGTCAGAAAAATCTGTATTCTTAAAATTCATCGCAGCATTTATTTCTGCTTCTGTCAAAGGCGGCAGTTTTTTTACTTCATCTAGCGTCATAGTTTTCATAATACTCTTTCTCCTCATCTTCTTCAGCCCTTCGTGCTGATATAATTCTTGTATTTCCGTTTCTGTCTGCTGCGACAACGAAAAGAACCAGCATATCAGAAACCCGTCCGATTATGTTTATCCGCTCTTCTTCAAGCGTTGAATGCTCAAGATCAAGTTTTTCAACACGCTTTTCATCAAGAAAAACACGAACTGCCATTTCAAATGAAATACCGTGTTTTTTCTTGTTTATGGCATTCTTCTTTTCATCCCACTCAAATGTCATTGTTATTCCCTATGTACATAATAGTATGTACATATTCTATCGTCAAGTAAATTCTTAACCTTTTCTGCGGGAGTCTGCTGCAACGTAACCGCAGTTTTTTTTTCAAAAACTACGATTTTTTTTTCTATGAAATTAAATAATTAAAAAAATACCCTGTATAGACGTGATGGATAAGCTTCTTTACATTCTACTATATAGTCAATTTCTTCTGTATAATTTTTCTCATCCAATGAATATTGGCATATGATTTTTACTGGAAATTTATCATTAAGCTTTCCATGTCGCCATTTAAACATATTATAAAAATTCACCCAACAAAAATTTTTTGTATCTTTTTTTAGGGCTCCTTCCGGAATTTCTATTGAAGCATCACCTAATGTAACTTTTCCGCCATTCATGGCTGATATTAGTACTTCTGCTTTTTCTTCTCTTAAAGCAGCCGCTTCTACTGCCTTTACGGCCTTTTCTGCGGCTTCTGCAAATAATGTAACAGGACTTATTACCACAATATATGAAAACATCATTACTGCGGCTATTATTCTTCTTCTGACATTGTCCTTATAGTCTTTATTAATACTTTTTGTCATTATGGCCATGAACATGATCTGCTTCCCTCTGAAAACTGATTTATAAAATCACAAAAATAATATGTAATTATTTATAACATATTATTCAATAACATAACATGTTGTTAGCAAGGTCAATTCAAACCCTTTATTTTTTTTATTAGTGCACGCCTTAAACTTAAATCTTCATTTTTTTTGACATTATCTGTAAGGAATTTGAAGTTAGTATAACTTAGTGGAC
>DGGY01000041.1 GCA_002392405.1 Treponema sp. UBA3862
AGACGGCCGATACGGCCGAAACCATTAATAGCAACTCTTACTGCCATTTTCTTCTCCTTAAATCACCGCACGAGCGGCGTTATATACTCAAAAATTAGTTTAAGAATAATATAGTATAAAAATACTGAATTTATGCAAAATAGTCTATAAAAATCGCTATATGCATTTATTCAAAATCCCCTACTCAAACAGAGAATCAATCTGCTCCCTGTAAATTTCTGCAATCTTGTGGCGCATCATTTCCTGTTTTGCGGAAAGTTCTTTTCCTACCTGGAAGCTTTCAGGTAAGAGTGCAATCTTAAAGATTTTTTCGCAGGTCCTGAATCCTTTTGCAGGGCTGATTGAATTCTTAACGATTTCTTCAAAAAGATTGATTATCTTTTCATTTTCAAGAATTGCCTTGTATGAAGAGCCCGGAACACCGTTCTCTGCTGCAAAATCTTCTACTGCATCTTTTGAAGGAACAATAAGGGCCCCAAGATATTTTTTGTCCTGCCCTACTACCATTACTGATTCAATCAGGTCACTTGTCAGGAGTTCTGCCTCTATTACTGCAGGTTCAATATTTTCTCCGCCTAAAAGAACGATTGTATCCTTTGCGCGGCCTGTAATCTTAAGTTCATGATCCCATGTCATAATTCCAAGGTCACCTGTATTGAACCAGCCGTCCTTATCAATTACTTTTTCTGTAAGATCGGGACGCTTGTAATAGCCTTTCATTACCTGTTTTGAACGGACAAAAATACAGCCTTTCTGTCCAGGAGGAAGCGGCTGTGTACCTGTTACGATTCCGTGATCTTCCTTAAGGATTTTAATTTCCATTGTAGGGAAGATTGCGCCTACGCAGCCTGGGCGAGGTTCTGCAGGCTGTCTGAATGAAATAACAGGGGCTGTTTCTGTAAGACCGTAACCTTCAAGAAGATTAAGGCCGACTGCACGGTAAAAGTCATCAATATCTTTCTGGAGGGCACCGCCGCCCGAAATTGCAATATGAAGTTTACCGCCGAACTTTGCACGGAGTTTTCTGAAAATTATTACATCACCAAGCTGTTTTACAGGCCATAACAGAATAAAAGGAATAATACCTGTAATGAAATCAAGAATCTTGCTGCGTTTTCTGATTCTGCAGACAAGTCCCTTTACTTTATCCCTCTGACCTGCATAAAGTCCGCCTGCTTTTACAAAGAAATTAAAGAGGACAAGGGCTATTCCGCCTTTTTTCTGCATTGCCTTTTTAACGCCTTTTGCAAGGGCTTCCCACAGACGCGGTACACCGCACATCCAGGCCGGCTTAATTACAGCCATATCTGCAAGAAGAATCTGTCCGACAGGCTTTGAATAAGCAAGTCCGTTATGTAAAAGTGGAGCAACATACTGAATGAGACGCTCAAAACTGTGCCATACAGGAAGAACAGAAAGCCACATATCGCCTTCATTTGCAGGGAGGAAGTTATGAATTACAGACATCTGAGCCATGTAGTTTCCGTGAGTAAGCATTACCCCCTTTGGAGTTCCTGTTGTACCTGAAGTAAAGATTATTGTTGCAGTATCCTCACTTTCAATATTTTCAAGACCTGCTTCAATTTCTTTTTTGATGTTTTCTTTATCAGCTTCGTAATCAGCGCGTGCTTTTGTTAAAAAATCATCAAAATAGTAGTAGCGTAAGCCTGCCTTTTCAACCTTCTGCTCAGTTTCTTCACTCATCTTATTGAAAATGATGATTGTTTTTAAAAGAGGAACTTCTTCAACTTTATCAAGAACTTTTGAAACCTGAGATTCATTTTCAAAAACACCGAATTTACAGTCTGCAAAAGAAATGATGAAACGGATTTCATTTCCCATTGAATCACAGCCGCGGGGAACGTCTGCTGCCCCTAAAAACAAGAGGGCATAATCAGTCAGAAGCCACTGACGACAGTTATCTGAAATAAAGGCAACATTACTGCCCTTTTCAATTCCTATTTTTTTGAAAGCAGCAGCAAGGGCAATTACATCATTATAAACGCTTTCGTAATTAAAATACTCCCACTGCCCGGCCTTATTCTTTGCAGCCTGAAGGGTAATCTGAGGAACAGCCTCAGCAGAAGCCTTAATCATCAAAGGAAGGTTTTTCGGAACATCTCTGAATGTATAGTGAAACATATATTCTCCGGCAAAACAGGCGGCTTTTTTTACTGCCGCATATTTTAAAAGTTAAGACAGGCAATTTTTATACTGTCTGTCTTACCATTCTAGCACTGGTTTTAAATAGTAGCAAAAAACAAAGAATTATTTTTTAACTTCATCACTTGAAGACTCTTTGTGCCTGTTATCAAAATAGCCGCCGTCTTCAAGGTAGCGTCTTCTTGTCATTATGAGGTTTATAAGTTCATGGTACATATTAAAATCAATTTCAAGGGCCATAGGAAGAAGGAAAAATTCTGTCTCGTCGCAGTAGCGTTCAATAAACTTAGGGTCTGTTACATAGCCCAGTGAAATCATGTTTGAAATGCGGTCTGCACACTTTAAGATTTTTGCTTTCTGACTTCCTGTATCCAGGATGCGCTGGAGGAATTCTTTTTTTGTTTCTTCTTCCCGTCTGGTAACTTCAAGGACAAGTTTTAATACTTCAGGTCCCTCTTCTTCTGCGTTTTCAATCAGGCTTTTATCAAAATCAGGAATATCTTCGACTGTGTCATGAACAATACTTGCCTTAAGGAGAACAGAATCGATGTAACCGTAGTCAATCAGGATTGCAAGAGTGTCCATCTGATGACGGAACATATTGCCGCCTGCGTGACGTGCCTTTCCAATCAGGCCTGTTGCAAGCTGCATGTAGGGAGCTAAAACCATGTTTTTAAGTTCCTGAGCTTCCTTATTGCCCATTTTTTCAGGCTTTTCGGTTTTCATCTCGTATTTTCCTGACATCTTTCACCTCGAATAAAAAAGGATGCAGAAAATCAATTTATTTTATTTCCACATCCCGTTCACTTTATTTTAAAGATTCTATGTAGCCTGTGAGTTTTTCAATACGGCGCTTTATGTTTGCAAGATTATCTCTTTCTGCCTGAACTACTTCAGCCGGAGCATGTTCTGCAAATTTTCCGTTAAGCTTAAACTCAATTCTCTGTGCATCTTTTGTTTCTTTTTCAAGATCTTTATTAAAATGCAGGAGAAGCTGTTCCTTGTTGATGTTTTCATCAAGGATGATAAAGGCTTCATAACCGTTGCCTACAGTACCAATTGATTTAGAAGGTTTTTCTTCAACAAATTCTACTTTTGAAAGACCGGCTAAAAGCTTTATTTCTTCAACCTTTTCACGGCAGACTTCTGCAGAACTACCCTTTACAATAAGAACTGCAAGATTAATCTTATCTGCAGGATTTACGCCGCATTCATTACGAAGTCCGCGGACATTACGGATAAGGTCCTGTAAAGAATCAAAGCGGTCAGAAATTTCTTTATTTTCCCGCGCTGAACTGAATTCAGGATAAGGAGCAGCAACGAGCATTGAATTGTACTGAGAATTTGAAAGAACTTTCTGTTCACCGGCCTTTTTACGATTTTCGATGATTACATCAAGCGGAAGCTTTGACCAGATTTCTTCTGTAACGAACGGAATAAACGGATGAAGAAGACGGAGCGACTCTTCCATTACGTTAAGCATTACAGAAACCTGTCTGTCTTTTTCTGAATCACTGCCGTGCCAGAATACGAGTTTTGTTGCTTCTACATACCAGTCACAGAAATTGTTCCAGAAATATTCATAAACTGCAGAAGCAGCATCGTTATAGCGGTATGAATCAAGTGCTTCCCGGGCGCTTTTTGCAGCAGAGTTAAGTTCAGTGTAAATCCAGCGGTCAAGTTCAGTAAGTTCTTCGTCTTTTACAGGCACTAAATTGCGGCCTTCCAGATTACCAAGAACATAACGACTTGCATTCCATACTTTGTTACAGAATTTTGAACCGAACTTAAAGGATTCATCATCAATTAAAATATCCTGCCCCTGGGCACACAGATATGTCAGGGTAAATTTAAGGGCATCAGCACCGTATTTTTCGATGATTTCAAGAGGGTCAATTCCGTTGCCTAAAGATTTTGACATTTTTCTGCCCTGCTTGTCCCGGACCAGTCCGTGAATGTAAATGTCATGGAAAGGTGCTTTTCCTGTAAACTCAAGGCCTGCCATAATCATGCGGCTTACCCAGAAGAAGATGATGTCGTAGGCTGTTACAAGTGCTGTTGTAGGATAATAGTTTTTAAGGTCTTGTGTCTGTGACGGCCAGCCTAAAGTTGAGAACGGCCAGAGCCATGAAGAGAACCAGGTATCAAGAACATCAGGATCCTGCTTAAGCTTATCTGCCTTTGCACCGCACTTAGGACAGCATGAAGGGTCTTCACGGCTTACGATAGTTTCACCGCATTCACAGTACCAGGCAGGAATTCTATGTCCCCACCAGATCTGGCGGCTTACACACCAGTCACGGATGTTTTCCATCCAGTTTCTGTAAGTATTTTCCCATTTGCGCGGGAAGAATTCAATTTCACCGTCGTGCCAGGCTTTAAGGGCTTTTTCTGCAAGCGGCTTCATTTTTACAAACCACTGGTATGAAAGATAAGGCTCAACTACTGTGTGACAACGGTAACAGTGACCTACAGAGTGAGTCATTTTTTCTTCGCCTTTAAAGTTTCCGGCTTCAGTTAAGTCTTCAATTACAAGTTTTCTTGCCTGTTCAGGTTTTAAACCGCGGTATTTTTCAGGAACATTTTCATTCATTGTTCCGTTCGGATTTAAAAGGTTGATTACTTCAAGATTGTGTCTTTTTCCTACTTCCCAGTCGTTAGGGTCATGGGCAGGTGTGATTTTTACCATACCTGTTCCAAATTCCTTGTCTACGTAGGGGTCTGCAATAATAGGAATTTCTTTATTGATAAGAGGAAGAACTACTTTTTTTCCGATGAGGTTCTTGTAGCGTTCGTCATCAGGATTTACTGCAACTGCTGTATCACCGAAGAAAGTTTCAGGACGGGTTGTTGCAACTTCAATTTTTCCTGAGCCGTCTGCATAATTATAGAAGATATGATACATTGCACCTGCTGTATCTTCATGTTCAACTTCATCATCTGCAAGGGCTGTACCACAGCGCGGACACCAGTTTACAAGATACTGTCCTTTATACATAAGGCCGCGTTCATAAAGAGTAACAAATACATCGCGTACAGCCTTTGAAAGACCTTCGTCGTAAGTAAAGCGTTCGCGGCTCCAGTCAACTGAATTACCGAGTTTTTTCTGCTGCTTTACGATTATGTCGTGGTGATTATGTGTTACTTCCCAGGTGCGTTCAATAAAAGCGTCGCGTCCAAGGTCGTTACGGGTTTTACCTTCTTTTTTAAGCTGTTTTTCTACAACGTTCTGAGTTGCAATACCGGCATGGTCAGTTCCCGGAACCCAGAGAGTGTCATCTCCCCTCATACGGTGATAGCGTACAACTACATCCTGCAGTGTATTGTTAAGTCCGTGTCCCATGTGAAGAACGCCGGTTACGTTCGGAGGCGGAATTACAACTGTATATTTGATATTAGACATTTTCTGTGAATGAACAGGAGAATCTGCGTCTCCGGCAGGTTTAAAGTAACCCTTTTTTGTCCATTCTTCATAAATTCTGTCTTCAAAATCTTTAGGGTTATAAGCTTTATCAAGTTCAATAGCTTTCATTTTTTAATCCTCAAATACAGTGCAGGGAAATGTAAAAAAATATATATGAAAAAGATTATACTGAATTGAAAAGTGATATTCAATGAGGACTAAAAATGCATAAAAGCCGCGTCAAAAACCGGCAATCCCATCAGTCAGGGAGACGCCCCGGAAAATTTTACTCTAATTCAAAGGCGCCGGTATACAGGGCATAGTAGCGGCCTTTTTTTGCAAGGAGTTCTTTGTGATTCCCCTGCTCTATTATGCGGCCGTTTTCAAGGACGAGTATGCAGTCTGCATTACGGACAGTAGAAAGCCTGTGTGCAATTACAAAGACTGTGCGCCCTGACATTAATGAATCCATGCCTTTTTCAATCAGACGCTCTGTGCGGGTGTCTACGGAACTTGTAGCTTCATCTAAAATCAAAACAGGCGGGGAAGCGACTGCGGCACGGGCAATGGCTAAAAGCTGTCTCTGTCCCTGGCTTAAATTTGAACCGTCACCTTTAATTACAGTGTTATACCCCTGAGGAAGGTGTTTTATAAAAGTATCTGCATTTGCAAGACGGGCCGCTTCATACACCTGATAATCTGAAGCCTCAAGGTTTCCGTAACGGATATTTTCCATTACCGTATCTGTAAAAAGATGTGTATCCTGGAGTACCATCGAAAGAGAACGCCTTAAGTCCGCCTTTTTTATGCTTTTAACAGGGATACCGTCGTAAGTGATTATTCCTTCACCGTCATTAATGTCGTAAAAACGGGTAAGCAGATTTGTGATGGTAGTTTTTCCGGAACCGGTAGAGCCGACGAGTGCAATTTTCTGGCCGGGCTTTACATGAAGGTTAATGTCAGAGAGGACTTTTTTCCGTCCGTCATAAGAAAAATCTACGCCCTTAAAGATTACTTCGCCGCTGAGTTTTTTTATTGAACCAAGTTTCGGACTGTTCCAGGCCCAGGTACCAGTATAGGCAAACGACTGGACAAGTTTTTTTTCTTTTGAAAGCGTGCGTGAAAGTGTTGCTTCAGAGGCATTTACTAAAGTTACATCCCCGTTGTCCGTTTCGCTCTGTTCATCAATTGCCTTAAAAATACGTTCTGCTCCGGCAAGCGCATTTAGAATCGCATTGAACTGCTGGCTTAACTGGCCTAAAGGACGGGAAAAAGAGCGGATTGACTGAAGGAAACTTGCAATTGTTCCTATATCAAGAACGCTCATGATTACAAGAACTGCTCCGACGCCTGAAACTAAGGCATACTGAAGGTGCGAAAGGTTATGCATGAGCGGGCCGAAAATACTGGCATAGGTTGAAGCACTTGTTCCGCTTTTGCAGAGCTGTTCATTAAGAACTTCAAAATCGCGGGAAACTTTTTCTTCCCTTGTAAAGACTTTTACTACCCTCTGCCCTTCAATGTATTCTTCAATATAGCCGTTTACCTTACTTAAATTCTGCTGTTGTCCCCTGTAAGCATTTGCGCTTAATTTTGCAAGCCTTGTTCCAAGAAAAACAATTCCGGAAATTGAAACCAGCATGACAAGAGTAAGAGACAGACTCAGGCACACCATCATAACAAAGATTCCCGTTACCTGAAAAAATCCTGTCATCAGCTGCGGAATACTCTGACTGAACATATCGCGGAGAGTGTCTGCATCATTTGTGTAGAGTGACATCAGCTCGCCGTGCGTGTGCGAATCAAAATATTCAAGCGGGAGTGTATTTTGTTTTTTAAACAGATCCCGTCTGATATTGTACATGGTCGATGCTGAAATCTGAAGAAGAAGGCGGCTGCTTATATATGTAGACACACAGCCGGCAGCATAGATTACAGCAAGTTTTAAAAGCAGGAACATAAAGCCCTGGAGCGGAGGATTTTTATTCCCTATAAAAGGAAGAATATAATTATTTACTGCCGGTTTTAAAAGATAAGTTCCTGCAACCTCAGCGCCGGCGGTTATTATAAGACAGATAAAAACAAAGGGCCATAAAAGCTTAAATGAACCCATATAGCTTAAAAGACGGAGAATGGTTGTTCTGATGTGATGCGGCCGCTGAACACCGCGCATTTTTACCGGAGGCATTTTTTACGTCTCCTCTGACTCACGAAGCTGAGAGTCATATACTTCTTTATAGATTTTATTCTCCGACAGAAGCGTAC
The DNA here is from genome assembly GCA_002392405.1 of Treponema sp. UBA3862. Classification (GTDB taxonomy): domain Bacteria; phylum Spirochaetota; class Spirochaetia; order Treponematales; family Treponemataceae; genus Treponema_D. The sequence continues at coordinate 7,832 of DGGY01000041.1, forward strand.
TGTGAGTTCCCTGTCCGCTTATTTTTCCATCGTCCATTACAATAATTAAATCTGCATCCTGAACAGAAGAAATTCTCTGTGAAATTATAATTTTAGTTGTATCCTTAAAATTTTCCCTGAGTGCTGTACGGATTTTTGCAGCCGTTGCTGTATCAAGAGCACTCGCAGCATCATCAAGGATAAGGACGCCGGGATTTTTTATTAAAGCGCGCGCAAGACAAAGACGCTGTTTCTGCCCACCGCTTAAGTTCACGCCACCCTGCCCTAAAACCGTCTGATATCCGTCAGGGAGTGACATTATAAAATCATGTGCCTGGGCATATTTACAGACCTCTTCAATCTCCTGCATTGAAGCATCAGGCCTGCCCCAGCGGATATTTTCTTCAATTGTTCCGCTGAATAATACATTTTTCTGAAGGACTATACCTGTCAGCTGCCTTAATTTTTTGTACGGATACTCACTTACATCAACTCCGCCGAGTTTTACCTGTCCCTGAGATACTTCATAAAGACGAGGAATTAGGGAAACAAGGGTTGATTTTGAAGAGCCTGTACCGCCGATTATTCCTGCAGTTGAACCTGAAGAGATTTTTATATTGATATTGCTTAAAACTGCATTTTGAAGAGTACCGTCGTAAGAAAAAAATACATTTTTAAATTCTACGGAATAATCCTCCGGTTCTATAGAATGAGTATCTGCACTGACTTTTGAAGAGTTCTGAGTGAGATTTTGTTCACCGGAAGGCCGTTCCAGAACTTCCATTACCCTTGCGACTGAAGCCCTTGAAAGAATGAACTGAACAAAAATCATGCTGAGCATCATAAGGCTCATCAGAATCTGGGTTACATATGTTAAGAAACTTATGAGTTCGCCAGGAGTCATTTTTGATTGTAAAACCATATTTCCGCCGAACCATAAAGCGGAAATAATGCACATGTAGATTACGAACTTCATGAGCGGTGCATTAAAAACTACGATTTTTTCTGCCTTTATCTGTGCATCACGCATGGCAGCTGCTGTTTTATTGAACTTTTCTTCTTCATATTCTCCGCGGACAAACGCTTTTACCACGCGGATTGCAGAAAGGTTTTCCTGGACAACAGTATTAAGCTGGTCATACTTTATGAACATCGCCTTGAAGCGCGGATAGGCTTTTACTGCAATAAACGCAAGAAAAAAAGCAAGGACAGGAATTGAAACAAAGAAAATCACTGCCAGTTTTAAGTTAATGAAACAGGCCATCAAAGTTCCGAAAATAAGCATGAGCGGAGAGCGGATCATACTGCGGATTACGTTCTGATACATATTCTGCAGGTTTGTAACATCAGTAGTAAGGCGGGTAACAAGTGAGCCTGTACCAAAATAATCACTGTCTGAAAAAGAAAAATCCTGCACTTTTCTGAAAAGCACAGAACGAAGATTTTTTGAAAAACCGTAAGCGGCAACAGACGAAAACCTTCCGCCGGCAAGACCAAAAGTAAGGGACAGAAGCGTACAGCAGACCATTAAAAGTCCGGTACGGATGACATAAGAAGTATCAAGCGCTGCAATACCCTTATCTATAATCCGGGACATTATGAGAGGAATAAAAGTTTCCATAAGGACTTCGCCAATCATGACAAGAGGTGTAAGAACACTGAACAGAACATACTTTTGAGGAAGCCCCTGAGTTAATTTTTTTAAATCCATGATTTTAAAAACATTATAAATATAGAAAACAAATTATGCATTTAAAGATTTGTTTTATTCCGATATTTCTGACAAAAGCTGTATACAGTGATATACTTCTTCTAGGAAAATCACAAAATCAACGGAGGATTTTTATGAAAAAAACATTAATAGGCATTCTTGCATGTTCACTTGTATTCATGCTTTCAGGCTGTGGTTCAAAACCAACTTCTGCTGCAGTTCAGGCTGAACAGGACGGCGTACCTGCATGGGTTTACGAAGGTAAAAAGGACAACAGTGGAATTTATGCTGTAGGCGCAGGAAAGCTCTCTAACGATATAACATCTCAGAAAATGGCTAAGGCACAGGCCCGTCTTGAACTTGCAAACGAAGTTCAGGTACAGGTAAAAGGTGTTACACAGACCTATATTGATGACCAGGGTGCTGACGGAGACAGACAGTATCTTGCAGCCCTCACAGAAAATGCGCTCTTAAATACAGAAGCAATTCTTAACGGCTCAGAACAGGCTGACATGTTCAGGGCAAAAGACGGAACTATTTATGTTCTTATGTTCCTGCCTAAATCAACTTTTGTAACAGAACTTGCAAAACAGGCTGAAGAAACTGCAAAAAAATTCAACCGCACCTCTTCTGCAGAATATACAGAAGCAAAAATGGCTGAAGCTTACGAAAAATACTTTTCAAACAATAAATAGCAGCCTGTAAAATCAGCTGTTAAAAAGGATGTCCAGAGGGTATTCAAGGCTTCCGTGTCCGGCACGGCAGCATATACTTTTTAAGGACATCCTTTTTTTTACTTTTTTTCTTGTATTACTTTAGTTTTCTTCATAAATTATTTATATGGAAAATAACTGCATTTATTCAGCAAACGGAAAAATCACCTTATCAAGCTCACTAAAGGAACAGAATTTTGGAAGGACAGACCTTGGAAAACTCCTTTACGAAAAAGGAACACTGGCAGAAGTCAGTTCTGACGGGATTTTAAAATGTGCTGACTGGAGTTTTGATGGAACCAGGACACTTACAGACGGAACGGTCTGCTTTGAAGGAAAATGTCAGGAACTTTTTTCACTCACTGACCTGCTGAAAAATACAGAAACTTTGAATACACCCGGCGCAAAGGATTCCGGCGCAAAGACTGAAGACTTCTATAAGCAAATCACCGCAGTTTTTAAGGTTCTTGATGACATAATTAAAAACGGAATATTTGATGAAGACTCCCCTGCAGGAGAAAAGACTGTTCTCCCGGGACCAGCCGGTATTTTTGTCTCAAAGCTTCAAAGTGATGGAGCTGTTAAAGTCCTTGTTCTGCCGGGCCTTCTGTTTGAAAGATGCATTGAAAACTCAAAAAACTACGATGAAATTCAGGGACTTTACAACAACAGGAATCTTGACGGTCTTGAAGCCGCTTTATTTACAAGAGCCGCCTGTGCCTACTACGCACTGAGCGGAAAAACTGCTTTTGAAGAGACTTCCTTTGAAAAACGTCAGGAAGATTTTACGGACGAAAACTTTATGCCCCTCTCCTACCGTGTAAACGGCATACCGGCAGTTCTTGCACTGTCAGTTGATTCAGGTCTCCGCTTAAAACGCAAAAAGAGAATCATCCCTGGTGAAAAAAAATACATAAACGAAAAGCAGGAGCTCAGACGGCTTGCAGAATTAAAAAACGCACAGGCCCTGAATTCTTCCATGCTCGAAGAATATTTCAAACTTGTACTCACCTGTTCACTTGAAAAGACAGACGAAAAAGAATTCACTCTAAAAAAACTTAACTTTGAAAAACGTCAGAAAAAAATCATAAAGACAGCACGCTTTTACAAGCATAACTCAAAAAGAATAAGATTTATAATTGCAGGACTTATACTTGCGTTCTGGGCCGGCTCTAATTTTTACAGGACAAACCAGAGGCTTGCAACCAGCACAGGCCTTACTTCTAAAGAAACAGTTCTTACACTGATGACGGCAATAAACAGCGCAGATGTAACCATAGTTCAGGAAATTACGGCAGGAAGGGAAATAAAGAGCCTTATTCAGGCAGTTGCAGGATTTTATGTAACAAACAAACAGCGTCTTGCAATGGATGAAAAAAACGGAACCCTTTCTCCTGCGGAATGGCTTTTCTTTAAGGGCGAAACAGATTTCTGGCAGTACGGAATTACAAATCTTACTGTAGACGGTGAATACGGCACTACAGCCTTTAACTACCCGCGCAGAAAAGACAAAAAACAGCCGCTCAAAACCGAAGACGGCAGACTGCTAAAAAAAGGCGAAGAAACAACACATCAGATAACCTATGACCTTGTCCACTATGACGGAGATAATGTAATTGCAGTAAACAGCGCAGAAGAAACTGTTACCCTCCGCTGGAACGGAAAAAAATGGCTCGTAAGGTCCGTTAAGGGAAAGCAGAAAGCCCAGTCTTTCAAGGTAAAAACCTACAAAGAAGATTATATCAGTGCGCTTGAAGAAAGCGGTGGAAACATAACAAAAGCCGCACAGATAATGCGGGAAAAATATTATTTTTCACCTTCTTATTCACAGCTTAAAGAAGCCGCCCCTGTAATGATAAAAAAATACAACAGCAGCGCAGCAAAAGCGTTTTTAAAAGAATAGGCTCAGGCAGGACTTCATTTCATTTTGACATTTTCTAATATTTTGTCATATTGACATTTTATTATAAAATGTCGTATTCTCATTGATGTAATAATTTCCAGATTAAAGAGGAAAAATATGGCTTTTGAATACAATATCGAAAAACAGCATGCTAAAGGAAAACTGCACGCAATCGAAAGAATCAACCTTCTCTGCGACAAAGACAGTTTTATGGAAATCTACGCTGAAGCCGCACATCAGTGCACAAGTTTCGGCATGGACAAAAAGACAATTCCATACGACGGCGTTATTACAGGTTTTGGAACCGTAAACGGAAGAAAAGTTGCAGTTTACGCTCAGGATTTTACTGTTCAGGGCGGTTCTTTAGGAAAAGTTCACGGACAGAAAATTGCTGAACTTATTGCAAAAGCTATAGAAGTACGCTGCCCTGTTATCGGCTTAAACGATTCAGGCGGAGCCCGCATCCAGGAAGGTGTTGATGCACTGTGCGGTTACGGCGATATTTTCCGCCAGAATGTACGCGCAAGCGGTGTAATTCCTCAGATTTCTGTAATTGCAGGTCCATGTGCAGGCGGTGCAGTTTATTCACCTGGTCTGACAGACTTTATTTTCACTGTAGATAAGATTTCGGAAATGTATATTACAGGTCCAAAAGTTGTAAAGCAGGTAATGTTCATGGACATTACTTCTGAAGATCTCGGCGGCGCTGCAATTCACTCACAGAAATCAGGCGTTGCTCATTACCGCTGCGAAACAGAAGCAGACTGTATTGAAAAGGTAAGAAAGCTCCTCGACTACATTCCGCACTTCTACGGCGACAAAGAACCGTTTGAATCAAAAGAAAAGAAAGCTCTTTTCGGCTCAAAAGCAGACTTCAAATATACAGAAAAAAAGGCCGCTGAGCTCAATTCAGTTTTACCTGAAGCAGCAACAAAAGGTTATGATATCCGCGAAGTTATCAGCCGTACAGTTGATGACGATTCCTTCTTTGAAACAATGGCAGAATTTGCAGGCAACGCTGTAACAGGCTTTGCAAAAATCGAAGGTAAAACAGTTGGTGTTGTTGCAAATAACCCCGGCTACTTTGGCGGTGTCCTTAACTGCGACGCTTCTGATAAAATTGCACGCCATGTACGCTACTGTGACGCTTATGACATTCCTCTCATCAACTTTGTTGACGTTCCAGGCTTTATCCCTGGTCCTCAGGAAGAGCAGAAAGGAATTATCCGCCACGGTGCAAAAATTCTTTACGCATATGCCGAAGCAACTGTACCTAAAGTAACAGTAATTACCCGAAAGGCTTACGGCGGTGCATACATTGCAATGTGTTCAAAACATCTCGGCGCAGACTTTGTTTATGCCTGGCCGAAAGCTGAAATCGCTGTAATGGGTGCAGAAGGCGCAATCGGCATTCTTTATGCAAAAGAAATGAAGGACCCGAACAATGCAGCCCTCGTTCAGCAGAAAGGTCAGGAATACAGGGAAACTTTCATGACTCCGGCAATTGCGGCTCAGAGAGATTACATCTCTGCAGTTATCAATCCTGAAGAAACAAGAAAGCGCATTGTTCAGAGTTTTGCAATTCTTGAAGGAAAGCTCAATTCTGACAAACCTGCAAAAAAACACGGAAATATTCCGCTCTAATAAATATAAAAGAATACACAATAAAATCAGCAGATAGCAAAAGCCCCTGGAGGTCTGAAACAAAAAAGTTCAGAGCCTGCAGGGGTTGTTTTTTATTTACCGTCCCTAATTATCCTTTGAGTGCCTTATTGTCACTACAGTTTTAATTTTTTTAGCAGGAACGTAAGTTTTTCCATTTACTTCAATCCATTCCGCCGCCTGACGCGGATTACCGGATATGGCATTGTCATAGCTTGAGGTGCCTGTTATTTCATAATAAGCTGCAGCGTTATATATGACTGTATTACCTGTAAGACAGACATAATGAGAAATATCCGGCTCTTCTGTATTCCATTCAACGCTGGCTGTAACGGAATAATCACTGCCGCTGTTAACTGCATCATCTATCGCTTTAATAACGGCATTTCTCCCCTTCTCTGCAGCAACAGTCCGTTTTACTTCGTATGAACCTCCTCCATAATTTGAAAGTTTGTCAAAATCTACTAAATCCTTATCACCAGGTTTATTACTGAAGGAATCACTTTCTGCAATATCCTTCGGAGTAACTTTTCTCCCGGTAAGCCCCGTAAATGCTTCAGCGACAGCCGTTACTGTACAGCCTGCTTTCCCCACAGTAGTTTCAGTACCGTTAATATGCTCCTCACACCACTTTCCATCATGCATATCCATAAAATCATTTTCAATAATCGTGAGTCCGCTGATATCGATAAAATTAACCGGGTCATAATTACAGTAAACATACCAGTTAAGACCGTCCTTTACCGGATCTTCACTCATAAAGCCTGCCCACTGTGCTATGTAATTTCTGAAACCAAATTCATAGAATCCTGCCTTCGTTTCATAATGCTTACCTGCAAACCCCAGATGAAGCATTTCTTCCCCCTGAACAGGATTTCCAAAACAGTCATATTTATAGTCAGACAGATTGTTTTCACCATCAAGCGTTTTGATTACTGTCCCGTTCAAATCAGTAAATAAAACCTGACGGCGTTTTTTTATGTCAGAAAGATTTTTATCAATAAGATACATGGGTTTTCCTGTCATATCATATAAAAGGCTGTAAGAACTGTTATTAAAGACCTCTCCTTTTTCATCCTGCTCAAAAGCAGTCCTGATTAAGTCTGTTCCGTTTTCTTCTATACCGCCGTACCGGATTATTTTTTTTGCATCATCAAAACTGCTTTCTTCAAACATACTTACTGCATTAATACTAAGCAGCTGTTCAAAGCCCAGTCCTTTATACAGATATTTCTGGGCATAAGAATCACTTGAATCAGAATATATTTTACGGCCGAGAGCGTCATAAAGATAAGTCAGCACTGTAAAAGTCTGATTTTTAAGATCACTGCACTCTGCCCTTACAAGTCTGTTCTGTAAATTATATTTAAACACTTCTCTTTTATGCACGGAATGCTTTTCTAAAAGATTGCCGTTATTGTCCCAGACACACTTTCCTGACTTTCCCCAGTTTAAAAGCCTGTTTTCAGCATCATATTTATAGACAATAGTTCCAAACGGAGTTTTCTGTTCAGTCATGTTTCCTTTTTTGTCATATTCAAATGAAACAGGAAGCATTCTGGACGTTAAAAAGACCTGATAAAAATTCCCTGGAATAAGGGCACAGAGTTTTTGAAGCTGCAGGTATTCTTCGTCATCAGCACGGTTTATTTCCCCTTCACAAAAGTTTTTTGATACAGTAAGCCCGGCATCTGAGAGGAGATTTTTAAAATATTCTTCATAATAAGAATTCCAGACATAAAGACACTTTTTTATTCTTCCGTTTTCATCATAAAAATATCTGGTAACGGTAAAATCTGAATTAAGGGTGAATGTAATAAATCCTTTTTCATCATAAACTTTGCCGTCTACAAAACAGAGCTTTCCGTCACTGTCAAACCCCGCTTTTAAAATCATCCGGCCGCAATCATCATGAAAAGTTTTTATTTTCCCGCCTGTAGAAAAATCTCTTTCTACTTCCCTCAGCGTTTTAGAATACTTAAACTCAACCTTAATGTTCTCATTCACATCTTTTACAGAAGAAAGCCTTGAGTTCTCCCATTCATAATCAATTCTCCGCCCGTCACAGAAAACACCTGTAATTAAAGCATCTGAATTTCTTTTATACTGAATCTTTTTTCCCGTAAAACTGTCAGTTATACCAGTAAGAAGTCCGGCCGTATCATACTCAAAAGAAAGCACTGAATTTTCGTTCTGAGCCTTTACAAGTCTTCCGGCAAAATCATAAGTTACTTCATTAAAACTTCCGTCTTCATAATTTTTTCTGATAACATTTGTATCTTCAAGCCACAAATGGTCAGTTCTGCGTCCATTAAAATCAAGGGTACTCACAGGATTCTGTGCCCCGTCATATTCATAAAACTCTTCGTTTCCAAGACGGTTTTTAGCGTAAAGAACATTGCCGAAAGAATCTTTTTTTATCTGATAAACACTTTTATCACTGTATTCCCTCTGACATAAATTATTGCTGTCATCAAAATGATTAGTTACAAGACTTTGAGAATCACCTTCTGTTTTTATGCTTAAAAGACGGCCAAAATTATCCCATTCATAAAACCGCTTCCGTGCAAAAGGTCTTGCCTCATATTCAGTGATTCTTCCAAAACAGTCATACGAAGCCCTGAAAAGATCCCCCCCTTTATCCCTGGCAGATATGCAGTTTCCCCTTAAATCATAATTAAACTGTGTTGACTGTCCTGCAGCATTTTTAATTTCAATAAGCCTTGATTCCCTGTCATAGGCAAAGTGCGTTACATTGCCAGTTGCGTCAGTTCTTGTGCAAAGGTTATTTAAATCATCGTATTCAAATAAAATTCTGTTCCCTGTTCCATCAATTTTTTCAATCAGGTTCCCGAAAGCATCAAAAGTGTATGTCTCTTTAACATAATCTCCATAAAGGCAGGTTACTGTTCTTCTGTCCTGGCTGTAAGAGTAAGATGATTTTTGAAGAAGTTTGCCGTCCTTATCAAAAATTTCAAAGCGCACAGGAAAACCATCATCATCATTTGCATATAAAACACAGCCCTGAGAGCAGGAGAGTTTTTTTAACAATGCTTTTTTATTATATTCAAAATACCACTCTGTACCATTCTTATCCGTATATTTTTTCAAAAGAGAATCAGGATAGTACTCAAACTTCACTCCGTTATAATCTTCCAGTGCACTTTTTATAGAGCAAAGCCGTCCCTTTGAATAAGACAATGAAAACTCTTTCAACCCGTCCTTTATGAAACAGGGAAGTTCAGCACTACCGAAGGTTAAAGCCCAGACAGTCTGCCCGTTTATCTTACAGCTTTCTCTAAGTCCTTTATAAAAACCTTCCTCAATTGAACTGCCGTCATTAAAAAACGAAGTAAAAGTACTGCGCTGTCCTTCTTTATTCACGCAGAAATTTACCACATCAAAATCAAGTAAATTATTCATTTTATCAGAAAGTTCACTGCGGACAGTTTTTACAAGACCTTTTTCATATTCAATCAAACATGAGTTAACGCATGATTGATTTATGAGTTCTTCCTCTGGAGCGCAGTAAACAATTGTCCCGCTTTGTTTTCCTTCGGGAGTCCAGCTGTATTCTTTTAAAGTTCTGCCGTTTAATGTCTCTTTTTTGATGTGATGAGTATTATCATATTCAAATGTCCGTTTTCTTTTTACACCCGTTACACAGTCTTCTTCAGTCTGTTCAATAACATCCCCCCTCTTTGAAACAAGCTGCGTTATTTTCAGACCGTTTGAAAAACGAACAGTAATACAACAGTCACCATATTCATAATCCCTCGTTATACCGCTGCCGGAAGAATAAAAAATGATTCTGTTTTTATCATCGTAACGCCATTTTTCTTTTTCACATTGAATTAAATTTCCGTTTAAGTCGTATTGATAATTTTTCTCATAACCGCGGCAGTCAGTTGTCTTTACAAGAAATCCTTCTGCATCATACTGATAAGAAAAAAGCCTCTCCCCGTCTCTGAAAATATCCGTGCAGAAATTCCTGTAATCGTAATTAAAATTAAGGACAGCACCGTTTCTAAGGTTTATGCTGCGTATGTTTTCACCATCCCAGGTATAATCATCTGCAGTTGAATCAGAATACAAAACTTTTATCAGGTGGTTTTCTTCATCATAAATATACTCATGCTTTTCACCGTTTTCCTCTTTCTCACAAAGAAGGCCTGCGTCATTATAAGAATAATTAATGACATTTCCGTCCGGCCTGCTTTCCATTATTGTTCTGCCCTTATCGTCCCAGCCAAAAACAGTTTCATTTGATTCATGGTCTTTATAAACTGCAGTTTTGTTTTCAAGATCATAAGAAAAATACTCCGTATCGCCGTTCTCATTTTTTACTGAACTGACATAGATTTTTTCGTTTGTCCTGTCTTTTTTATCAGGATTCTCATAAAAAATCTGAGTAAAACTGTTATCTCCTTTAAAGACTTTTTCTATATTTTGATTTGAATCATATTCATAAGAAACACAGACTTCGCCGAAAGGAAAAATCCCGTTAAGTGAACTTACTTTAAAAAGCATATCGGCTGAATACTCATAAGTAATTTGTGCAGAAGAAGTGCCAAAACTTTTTATTCTTCCCTCTTCACACAATACCTCAATAGTAGTCCCGCCGTTTACTTTTATCCGTACCAGATTCTCTTTATCCCATTCATATTCAGTTACAAAGCCGTGTTCATCGGCTGTTTTTACAAGCTGGCCGTAAGCACCGTAAAAAAGTTCACCTGAATCATTTTTCTTTACTTTAAAACCTTCCCCGTCTTCCTCAAAAGTAAAGCCGCAGTTTTCAAGAGTCTCGTTTTTCCATACGCCGTCTTCTCTGCTCAGAATATAAGAAAATCCTTCTTCATCAATATAAATAACGCTCTCTTCATCCAAACTTTCAGCCAGTTCACTGTTTTCTCCATAACGGACATATACATCAAGCTCCCTGTTTTTTAATCCTTTTTCATGTTTTATCTGCCAGTCCTTTCCATCTTCCTCAACCCTGCAGTAAATTGCCCGGGCTTTCTTAAAAATCTCAAGGTATTGATTATATCTGTTTTTCTTCATGATTTGTGATGAAGAGCCGCCATCATCGTCGTCCTCTTCACCATCGTCCTCTTCATCGTCATCCTGGTCCTCATCCCCGCTGATTTCCCCGTCAGTAACTTCGTCAGACACATCAGAAGTTTCTCCGGAACTTCCCCCACCGTCAGAGTCACTCTCCAGCGTTTCCAGAGTAATACCTGCATAGCGTTCTGCCTTTTTTTTTATCGACTCCCAGTCAGCATCAATAATTTCTTTAGTTTCTTCATACGCTTCTTCATCAAAATCAAATGCATGACGGTATCCGCGGATTACACGGCTTTCAAGATTTGTTTTCCAGCCGCGGCCGAAAAGACCTGGTTTTGCCTTTTTTACAAGTTCAGCGTTAGTTTTTGAATTGCTTGAGCGGAAAAATCTGTTTACCGAAAAACTGCAGCCTCCATAATTTACGCATATATCTTCAAGTTCATGTAAATATATACCGGATGAAAACTTTACAGGGTCACCTGCAGTATCAACAATCTTCCCCGTTTCATCCTTGATTTTTGCCCAGTTACCATTTTTTGAATAAGAAACTGTTTTTCCCTCGGCAGCACAGGCAGTCGCAAGCCTTTCCTTTGCCTCTTCAACTTTAGCGCGTGCATATTCAAGGTCTGTTGAACTGTAATTTCCCTCATTTTCTTCCATTTCTGCAAGTTCACTAACAGCCTCAGAAAAAGCCCTTGCTTCATAATCTGCAGAACCTGTTACTTCATGATTACCGTTTGGATCCGATGAATTTGAAAAACCATGATAATTTCCGGAATAAAAATCATCATCTTCACGCTGGGAACTATTCCAGCCGCCTGCCGCGTCAGGATCCGAATACGGATAAAGCCCTGTTATACCTGCAAAAATACAGAATAAAAATACGGCAAAAATTTTTATTATTTTATTTTTCATTTAGCCTCCGTTAAAATGCATTCCAGTAAAAAAGCCTGTCGATTAAAGACACATCCCCAGAAACTGACGGGACATAGCCCGTACAAACATTTACAAAACTGCATTTATCTGCTGTTTTTGAGCCGTTTACATATGAAGACGGATGAGAAATATCAAAAATCCCCGGCGATATACTGACCGCAAAAAAGATTCCAAGAGGATAAGCTGTAGTGACAGACTGCCCTCTTACGCTGTAGACAAACAGTTTCTCTAAAGCATCCCCCGCTTTCAAAAAAACTTCTTCATCAGATGCCGTCCACTCAGCATCTTTATTTTTCCACCATTCACTTCCCCCAGATATTAACTCCCATAAATCAAGATAAAGGTCACAGGGATAAGAAGGCGCATAATAAGACATAACAGAAGAAGAAAGATAATTTTTAAAATCGTTCTGCAAAGTGCTGTCAGAAATTTTTTGTGAAATCATCCGGGCAAACACATTAAAGTTTTCAACCGCCGGCTCAAGTTCAGACAGATCAATCAGTGAAAAACATTCATACTCATAACCTGTATTATCTTCAGAAAAACTGTCACACAAAACTTTTCCAAACTCCTGTGCAGAAAGAGAAGCTGACTTTATTTTTCCTAAAAATGAATAATCTAGTCCGTCCCCCCTCATAATTCCGCTCGTACCAGCCATAAAATGAGTACACTCTTTAAGTTCCCAGAGTGTTTCAATATTCATCGAAAAACAGGTATCAAAACAGATAAGGTCAAATTTTTCTCCCTGAGCAAGTCCTTTTTTTATCCCCTGTCCCAGAGCGACGGGAGAAAGTTTTGTAAGGGAATAAGAGTCAGTTGAATAATACCTCCAGCCTGACCCATGCCCCCAGACAATAAAAGCATTTTTCTTTGCCGGATAGTTTTGCAGAATATAAGAAATAAATCCTGAGACTGTTTCCTTATTTGCCATATCCAGTTCCACATTCTCCTCAGAACTAAGTCCAAGATTTCTGCAGTCAAGACGCAAAGAAGCAATGGCAGGTGTGCTGTCCTTTACAGCTTTGTAAAGTCTGGTGTCAGTCCAGTCACCGTTAGAAGCATCATTACCTTCGGCTCTGTCAAAAAGAACAAAAACATTCATTCTGCTCTCATCAAAACCAGACGATTCTATTTCATTAAAATCACTGATTCCGGCGCCTTCAAGATTATTATCTGCAGCCATGTAAACAAGAACATTCCATTCTTTCTGCTCACATTCATCTTCAGTTTCAAGAAAACACCCTGCGAAAAAGAAAGCCACAAGAATTCCATAAATCAAAAACCGTATTTTTCTCATTGAATCTCATCTCCAGTTCCATAGATTCCATAAAAATCCTTCCATGAGCTGCCATCCGCAAAAACAACCTTCTGTAGATAAGCATTCTTCAAATACAGATTTCCGTCATAGTCCCCTGTAACAAACTCATCCAGACTCAAAGCCATTTTAAAAATCTCACCGCTTTCAAGCCTTTCTTCACAGTAAGAAACAACCGAATCCCCGTCTTCAAACGGACTGTCCCCATTCTGGTCACACAAAATCAACACCACCTCAAAGGCTTTAATCACCTTAGCGGAAGTATTAACAATCTCCAGAAGCACCGCACCATCCTCACAGAAATTCTCAATTCTTCCGTTATGAACTTTACATTCATTGAAAGAATATGGAGTCTCTGCCGCCGCCATAAAAGAAACCGCTATAAAAAATATCAGACACAAAATTACTCTTATATTTTTCATTCTGCACCTGCCATTGCCATTAATTTTTCTTTATCCTCCGGATTACCCGAATGACACCACTCATAAAGAACCGAATAAAACTGATACAGTTCTTCTGAGCCGTTTATGTTTTTTTCACGCTGCAAGACCAGTTCTGCCTCATCAAAAAACTTTTCCTTAAGCATTTTTTCAACTCCTTTAAGTTCTTTTTCAAGCGGAACAAGCTGAATACAGATAAGCGAGCGGCCATCCCAGTCTTCAATATTTTCATCAAGAGATGCCCAGCCTTTTTTACCGCCTGTTAATTTAATTTTCCGCTCCTTATAATCACCAAAAACAAAATATCCCCTTTTATCCGTCAACACCTTATCCCGTCCGTTTTCAACCCTGCAGCCCTCAATTCCCTTCCCGTCAGGTGAACAGATTCTTCCCGCAAGATAACAGCCGTGTGAATGTCTGGATGAAGCACAGGAATTCCCGCTCATAATCAAAACGAAAACTGCAGCCGCCTTCAAAATACTAATTAATCCTTTTTTCATAATTCCTCCGTTATTGTTTTTCTGTAAAATAAGTTTTATATACTCACTTTTTCAGTAATGATTTTTCCGTCCTTTGATTTCCAGTAAATAAAGATTTCATTTCCTTTCCTGATTTCTCCGAGTTTCTCTGGATGTCCGCCTTGAACAGTTTTGACTGTTTTTTCCCTTACAGGAGTTTTCTTTAACTCAAGGGAAGAAGGCGCATTAAAAAGAGAAGCATAATCTGCAATTATTTCGCTTACTGCACTACCGCTTACAATTCCTTTTTCAAAAGAAGCAGAAACAAGAATTCCGCTGGCGGCAGACTCAACGCAGAGAGAAGTTTCATGCCAGAAAGAAAGATTAAGGTAATCACAGGTCATCTTAAGAAGTCTTTTAAAGTTTTCTTCCCCAGTAAAATACCTGAACTCTATTTTTTCCTGACTGCATAATTCCGTCTGAAGCAAAGCCCCGTAATTTTCAAGTCTCTCCCTGACCCCCCGTATAAACTCACTGCTTTCAAGTGCACCTTCAAGACAGTCTTTAGTCCCGAAAGAACAGTCAACAGAAACAGAAAATGAAGGAGATCTGTTTTTATAGGAAACAGAACAGGGACGGTCAAAAACAACAGTTTCAGGATGACAGCCATTAATAGAAAAGCTGCATTTCTCACCGTTCCAGTTAAAGGCTGAAACAGTGCCTGAGTTTTCATAAACCCTTCCAAGAATCTGTTCTGCAGTTTCCATCACATCCGGATAAATTGAACTGAACATCGGTTTCTCCTTATCAGATAACGAATAAAGCTGAGAAGTTTCAGCGTTCCAGGATTTTTCCCTTAAAAACCCGTTGTTTTTAAAAAGCAAAAATCCACTGACAAAAATCAAAATTGCAGCGCATGTGACAAACCTGCTTTTCATCCTCTTTTTAGAAACAGGAATCTTAAATTTTTCTCCTTCAAGCTCAAGCTGACCAGAAGATGAATTTGACCTGCACTCAGAAAGAATCTTTGAATCAATTACCGCAACCCTGGCAAGAAGCTTTCTGTTTTTTATCCTGTATTTTGCGTAAGTAAAAAAACTCGCCGAAAATCCCGGATGATTTTTTTCAAGCTGCTGTTCAACGAGCTTCCTTCTGTTTTTAAAATTCACAACAGAAAGAGGAAGAGAAAATGAATAAAGTTCATACTGATTTTTTTTAACGGTATTTTCTATTTTTCCTTTACGCATACCATCTCCTTTCTTCTGTTTTCTTTTTCCCAGGAACACTTAAGTTCCTGAGCACCAGCATTTTTTTCTACAGATATGGAACTTAAACTAAAGGTCAGACTGCACATTTTTTCCCATTCATCAAAATCGTTTTTTGTACTGTCTTTCCGGGAACATAAAGCCTTGAAACTTTCAGCAATAAAACGGTCTGTCTGATATTCATTTTTTAATGCATAGTAGCCGGCTGAAAACTTTTTTAACGGACCTAATGATGAAGAAAATATTCCAAGACTTAATGCAAGAAGTCCCGCAGAACACACGATTTCAATCAATCTCATTAACTTCCTCCGTTTTTATCTCATAAGTTTTAATAAGGACTTCCTTCTGCTTTTTTAAGAGAGTAATTTTTCCTTTGTAACCTTCAGCAAGAGAAGACAGCAGCACGGAAACAATAAAAATAACCAGGACACTCTGAATCAGTGCAAAGCCTTTTGCACTTTTATTCCCATGAAACAATGTCTTTTTCATCACCACTTCCCCCTTTCAGTCCATCCGCGCCAAAACAGATAATTCCCCAGGCAAGTCCGTCAGGCATCAGCTCGTACTGACCGGAAGAAGCACAAAGAGCACAGTCTCTGGCGTCAAGATAAAGATATTTATTTCCCCACGGATCAACAGAAATTTTTCTGTCAGTATATGGCCCCCGCCATTTTTCATAGTCCTCCGTGCCGCTGTCATTTGACCACAATATTTCAAGTCCCTGAGAAGTTTCAGGAAAATGACCCGTATCAATGTAAAAAGACTGAAGTGCCGTTCTGTAGTTTTCTATCTGAGCTTTTGCCGCAGCCGCTTTTCCTTTCTGAAGCAGTTTAAAAATGCCGGCCCCCACCTGCGCCGTAAGAACAGCCGTTAATGCAATAACTGCAAGCGTTTCCATAAAAGTAAACCCCGCATCTAAAGCATTTCTTCTATATTTTTTCCCAGATTTTTTTAACATTTTTCCTCCTTATAAAACTCCGCGTTAGCGGCGCTGCATGGATGCAGCGAATCGCAGTTTTGCCAAAGGCAAAATCTGCACATTAAAAAAGTACATGGAGGTACTTTTTTAATGCATACTCCTTATAAAACTCCGCGTTAGCGGCGCTGCATGGATGCAGCGGATCGCAGTTTTGCCAACGGCAAAATCTGCACATTAAAAAAGTACATGGAGGTACTTTTTTAATGCATACTCCTTATAAAACTCCGCGTTAGCGGCGCTGCATGGATGCAGCGGATCGCAGTTTTGCCAGCGGCAAAATCTGCCGGTGATGAAAACAGCCCGTTACCACACAAAACTCGCCCCGCCTAAAACCGGCACCAGCGTATCTTTAAAAAGAAGGTAAAGATAAAAACAGATTCCGCACATTAAAAGCGGGTTTAAGAGCGTTAAAAACACTTCCTCTTTCTTCTGCTTTTTTTGATTCAGGATTCTGAAGGTTTTTTCAAAACACGCATAATCACCAGATGCTTCAGAAAGACACAAACAAAGCCCCGCAGTCCGTGAAGCAAAATCAAAACCGCATTCTTTAAGTGCTGAACAGAATACCTCTGCAACTTTCTCCCCCTCCCTTATTCGCCTTCTGATTTTTAAAATCATCCCCTCAATTTTTTCATTACCCCTGAACATCAGAAAAACACAGTCCAGAGCACCGGCAAGAGTAAAACCGTTCTCAACTGAAAAAGAAAGAACCTTAAATAAAAGCGGCGGAACAGAAGGAGAAAAAATATGTTTTACAAGCAGCGCTGTCCCCGCACAAAACACTCCTAAAAATAAAACAGACGATTCTCCAGTCAAAAAAAAGCCTTTAACTCCTCCGCCTTTTGCTCCCGCTGTTAAATAAAAAACAAGACTGAACACAAAAGACAGAGCACACACACAGACAGGATACAAAAGTGAAAGAAAAGACTTTTCAAAACGATTTAACCGTTCCTCAAGCATTTTTTTTAAAAACCCTAAGGTCTTTATAAGGCTTCCGTTTTCTTCCGCACTGTAAATAAACCCCGAAAACCAGGAAGGAACCTTTATGCAGGAAAGTTTTTCAAAGGCTTCACCTGTTTTTTTCCCTTCAGAAAGAAAGTTCTTTAATTCCTGACAGCATAAATGAACATTAAGAGGCACCTTTCCACAGGTCCTTCTGTCTGACAGTTCACTGACCGCCGTTTTAAGAGAAAAACCTGCTTCGCAATAACCGTAAAGAAGCTCAGTCAAAACTAAAAGTGTCTTTTCATCTTTCATACACACCTCTCATCAATAATTGACTTCAACTTTCCGCCAAAGCTTTCATCATCACTAATTTCAAACAAGTCCGGAACAGTTTCAAAAACCTTTGCCCGTAACACAGGAAGCCACCTTTCCCCATTTTTTTTGTAATCAAGTTCCTGGGAGATCACTCCTTTTAAAACAGTACAGAGAGTTTTTAAGGAAAGGCCCAGGTCACACAGCCTTAAGAGCGTTTCAAAAATTCCGTCCGTATGAACTGTTGCAAAAACAAGATGCCCCGTAAGAGAGGCCCGTAAGGCCGTCTTTGCAGAAAGTGAATCACGAATTTCCCCTACAAAAACAACATCAGGATCGTGGCGGAAAATATACTTAAGGGCACTGTCAAAATCAAGTTTTGCCGTTTCCTCAAGCCTTATCTGAGTAACCCCCTCAAGAATATATTCAGGCGGCTCTTCTACAGTGATTATTTTTTTTGTTCCTTCACTTTCCTTTAAAATCCACTGCAGCACCGCAGAGGCTGTAGTGGTCTTACCTGAACCCGTAGGCCCTGAAATCAGCACAAGTCCGCTTTTACAGCAGGCAGTTCTTCGGATTATTTTCTGCTGTCTTTCATCAAAACCAAGTCCCTCAAGTTCCGGATTCACCCTCTGTGTATCTAAAAGCCTCAGGACAACTGACTCTACTCCTTCTTCAGAATAAGTAGAAATCACCGGAAGACAGGATACACGGATAAAGACAGTTCTCTTTTTTCTTTTCCAGATAAACTGCCCGTCCTGTCCGCTTCTTTTTTCCATAACATTCATACGGGCAAGAACTTTTATGCGTCTTACAAGTTCAAGCATTCTCTGAACGTCAAGCCGACAGGCTTTCTCAAGTCTTCCGTTTATCCTGTAGCGGACACAGTTTTCCTCTATGTGAATGTCACTCGCCCCTTTTTCAGCAGCCTCTTCAATAAGAGAATCCAGAAGCAGCACCCCTGCGCTGTTTTCATCGTATTCAGGAATTCTTTCGCTTATAAATGAATCAGATGAACATCCGTAATTTCTGGTAACTATTTTTTCAAGTTCATCAGCATCAATCTTAGTGAAAGTACATTCAATATCTGTTCTTTCAAAAAAGATTCTTGCAGAACGCTCAAGCCTGTTTTTTAATTCCGTATTATCAGGATTTACAAGACCGAAGCAGACGGCATTTTTTGACTGTGAGAGTAAAGCAACTCCGTTATACAGGCAGAACTGAGTTCCAAGCTCAAATTTTTTAATGCAGTCCTCCCTCATATAAGCTTAAACTCCTTCAAAACCCGTCTCATTTCCTCTTTTTTTTCTTCAGAACGGATTTTTTCTTTGAGAAGGCCATCCTCATTTTTCTGAAAGTCTGCCTCCGGTGAATCAATATTAGGCACCAGGTAAATTACAAGTTCAGTTGATTCAGTCTTTTTATCACTTCCCTTAAAAAGTCTTCCTAAAAGAGGAACTTTTGATATCCAAGGAATCCGCGAATCAGTTTCACTTTCCTCATTTTGAACAAGGCCGCTTAAGATGACAGGTTCACCGCTTTTTGCCCTCACTTCCGTACTCACCAGTTTTTCAGAAGAAGGCGGCGGATTTCCGGTTTTAGAAGAAGTGTCCGTGCCCTGACGGCTTACACTGGCAGAAATTTTAGTAGTGATGCTTTTATCTCCGATTACAGTTCCAGTTATTTCAAGTTTAAGCCCTGACACGATTTCTCTTGTTACCCCTGAATAAACAGGTTTTCCCGTTTCAGGATCAAGATTATTGTCACGGTAGCGGTAAGTATTAGTGTTCTGAAAACTTATGGTTCTCCCGGAAACTCCCGTCAGCGTTGTATCAGCAAAAACACGGGCCTTAGTTTCATTAATCGAAGTCTGAAGGGCAGCAGCAAACTTTAATCCAAAAGCTCCCGTCACATCCATATTAAAATCAAGCACACTTCCAAGAGCTGCAGTCAGAGAGTTTTCATCAGTTTCCGCTGCTTTAGAAACAGTTAGAGAAGGATTCCATTCACTCCCCTTTGAATTCTGATATTGAATTATCAGAAGATCATAGCTGACTCTGGTTACAGGCCTGTCGTACTCTTTAAGTTCCTCAAGCAGCCTTATATATTCATAATCAGTTCCAGTAAAATAAAAGCTGTCCCCCTTTCCGCTCTCAGTTATTTTTGAACGGTCGGCAAAAGGCGGCGGACAGGATATAAAATCTGACGCCTTAAGATGCTTTAACTGAACGAGTCTTGCGTTTGTTTTTACATCCCAGCTGTAAAGAAAATCATCAAAATCAGGTTCATCTTTTTCACGGATAAAATACAGAAAATCGCCGTTCCCTCCAGCTTTTACAAGTTCAAGGTCAGGAAATCTTTTTAATGCCGCAGAAGAAAACCCCTCAAAGCTTCCGTACTTTAAGACACCTTTCCGCCACTCTTTGCCGGTAGAATCGATTTTTTTTCTGGCATTCTTTGAACCAATCACATAACAGATCCCGTCTTCAAAAACCGCTTCTGCTCCGGCTAAAGCACAGAGATTAACGGCAAGCTCTTCAAGCGAAAGATTTGAGAGGCTGGCACGGACAATTTTTCCGTCCCCGCCTGAAACAATACAGAACTGAACGCCGGCGTCCTTAAAAAGCCTGTCGAGGGCGCTTTCAAGTGAACAGCCGGAAACATCGCAGTTCCAGTACTGTCCTGCGGTAACAGAAAAAACAGCCCTGCCTGTCAGAGTCTGAACAGGATTTTTGTAGTGCGTGAAACATGAATAACACCATCACCTTTTTTTTCAGCTTCAAAACCACTGCAAAGCCCTGTAATTCTTGAAACAAGTTCAAACTCAGTACAAAAACCGGTATGAATGCTCACACAGACCGCAGGCAGACTGTCAAAAGTAATGCAGGTTTGAGTCTTTTCGGCCGTTTTTTCAAACAGCTGTGACGGAGTCATATCAAGTGCATCCAGTGAATACAAACCTTCTTCGTTTTTCACCAGAGAGTACCTGCTGACAGTCCAGCCTTCACTGCTTTTAGTAACATAAAGCCTCGACTTCCTCAAAAACGAATCAAATGCAAGGTCAAAATCATCCCCGCTCACGCGGAAATCTCCCGTGCCCTTTACAGTGTCATCGCCCGTAACAGGAAAGCCTTTATAAACAGAAACCGCATACAAAATCTCAGACAAGTCTTTATTGATGAATTCAAAGCTTTCAGCTCCCGCCTTAAAAACAAGGAAAAACATCGCAAAAGACACAAAAATTTTTTGGAAAGTCTTAATCACTTTTACCCCCTTAAAATTATTTTTTCTTCTGCAATAATAATTGGTGCTGTTTTTTAAAAACTGACAAAAAACCATTAAAAAATTTTTAAAAAAGTGTAAAAAGTTGCCCCACAGTCCCTTTTCGTGATAAACTCAAGGGGATAAACGGTAGAAAAATGATTAATTACTGGCAGCAGGAAAACGGCATCTTTGTAAAAAAAGACAAAGATAAAATCGATCCGGAAAAAAGACTCTGGGTTGATGCCCGCAATGTAACATCAAAAGAAATCGCAGTTCTCGAAGCAGATTACAAACTCGACCATGATCATGTTGTAGACTCACTCGACCCCGATGAACTTTCACGCATTGAACAGGGTGACGGCTATGTACTTACCATCATGCGTCTGCCGGTCTACATGCCTAATGCCGAAGTTCACTATCACACAGCGCCGATGGGTGCCATCGTTTTTTCTGACACAATCATCACAATGTGCTGGACAGACTGTGAAGTTTTAAAAGATTTATGTGCAAACAGAATCAAAGACCTTACAATTTCTGACTTTCCTGCTTTCATCACGCGGATTTTAAGCCGTGCAGACACAATGTTCCTGCGCTACCTTAAAGAAATCAACCGCCGTACAAACTCAATCCAGGAAGAACTCCAGGTATCAATCGAAAACAACGAACTGATTCAGCTTTTCAACCTGGAAAAATCCCTCATGTACTTTACAAGCTCCCTCAAGAGCAACCAGCTCCTGCTTGAAAAAATACGCAAGACTAAAATCATCAAATTTGATGCAGACGACCAGGACTGGCTCGATGACGTAGAAGTAGATAACCGTCAGGCTATGGAAATGGCAAACACCTACTCCCAGACAATTTCAGGCACAATGGATGCCTTTGCTTCAGTTATCTCAAACAATATGAATATCGTAATGAAGCAGCTGACAGTATTCTCCATTGCCTTAATGCTCATTTCCTTCATAACAAGTTTCTGGGGAATGAATATCCGCCTGCCATGGACAAAAGATGACGGCTGGACAGGCTTTATTGTAATCAGCATAGGCTGTGCAGTCCTGGCTACAGGCGCATTCGTCATAATGACTTTTATGTCAAAAATCCAGAAAAAATTCAGGCAGTTAAAAAATAGAAAACGGTAAAACCAGAATAAAAGCCTGTGATCAGCGCCGCTAACGCGGAGTTTTATAAGGATGGTTCCATGAAAAAGTCAAAAAAGTTATTAATACCTGCAGTTATCTTTACGGCAGCTTTTCTTTTACAGCCTGCTTATACACAGGATAAGCAGAATAATCTTTCAGAAGATTTTGTTTTTGAAGATATGGACATGGTTGAACTCGGACCGAAAGACGGTCAGGAATTTGACGTCTATGTAATCGGAGATTCAAGCCAGTCCTTTACTGAAAAACGCTGGATAAAACCTTTCCTGCTCAACCGCACGGAAACAACCTACGATTTATGGTATTCAGTAAGAAAAACAGCCGAAGACATGGGCTATAAATTCCTCAATCCCGGACAGGAAGGCTCCCGCGGAAAAAGAGGCGCCGCCCCGACACAATACGGAAAATATCAGCCTGTAACAATGATAAGCTGGTACGATGCCGTAATCTGGTGCAATGCACTCTCAGAACTCTACGGCCTTACCCCCTGCTACACCTACAAAAACCAGGTCTTAAAAGACGCAACGGAAACAACCCGTCTCGACCTTGCAGAATGTAACTGGGACTCTAAAGGCTTCCGCCTTCCTTCAGAAGAAGAATGGGAATATGCTGCAAGAAAAACAAAAAACGGCTTTCAGGGCGGAGATATAATGAGCGGTCAGGCAGACGAAAACGGAAAGACTGATTTTTCAATTCCTGAAGAAGCTGTAAGCTGGACAGCAAACAACACAGACCAGACACGCCCGGCAGGAACTGCAGGCACACCCTTTGAAAGCAAAGCCCCTCCAAAACCAGGCAGCGGAAATCCAAACGGAGCAGGACTTTTTGACATGAGCGGAAACATTCTTGAGTTTGTGTGGGACTGGATGGCAAATTACAGGCCGTCTGAACCGGGAAAAAGATGCACTGGTCCTGAAAGCGGCAGCCAGAGGGTAAGCCGCGGCGGAAGCTGGTCAGTATACACGCCGTTCTGTTACGCAGGAGACCGCTACAGTTTTGATCCTAACGAAGTCTACAACTACTTCGGTTTCCGTCTGGCACAGACAAATTAAATAAACTAATTCCTTTTTACAGCTGACACAATTCTGCAGAAGCAACGCTCCACTTTCCGCCGTCTTCCTTTAATTCAACCCAGCCGTACTTTCCTTCCATAAGGGCACCGGGATTCATTACAAGAGTTGAACCGATTTTACTCATTCCAGCACTTTCATGAATATGCCCTGTTACGGTTAAAACAGGCTGTGTCTTTTCAATAAAATCACGCAAAAGCGCACTGCCAACGTGCACGCCGCCCGGAATCATATCACAGTCAGTCTCTTTAGGAGGATTGTGCATGATAAGAATAAGGTTATTGACGGTTCCATTTTCATCAGCAATCTGAGGGAGAGATTCCTTTACAATACTGTAATCTTTAAGCAGTTCTTCTTCTGTGCGTTCAAAAGGAGTTTCACCCGTGAACTTTGATCCGCCGCCGCTTCCTGCAATCACAAGGCCGTCATGAAAAACCATGCTTCCTTCAACACTGATATCAGCCTTTTCAATTTCTTCAAGGAACGCAGGTTCATCGCAGTTACCAAGTACCGCAAAAACAGACTCATGGCGGTTCAAAAGAGCCTCAAGGGCAGGTTTTCCGGTTTCAGGATGATTAAACCTTGCAAAATCGCCTGCAAAAAGAACAAAATCTGCTGCCGCAAAACGGTCGGCAAGTTTTTCGATATTTTCGGTATTTCCGTGTATGTCTGATATTACAAGTATTTTCATATATATATTTTCTCCTTAACAATGGCTCCCGGCAGGGTTCCGTCTTTATTCAAAACATCACTATAAAATTTCGGTGTGTTTTTTATTTACAAAGTAGACATCACTTTTTTTAAGGCGGCCATCTGTCCGTGAGTTCCGACTGTAATTCTCAGGTAATCTTCAATTCCAGGTGTATTAAAGTGGCGGACTAAGATGCCCTGCTCTTTTATTTTTCTGTAGCTTACTTCACCGCTAAGCCCTTCTTTTTTACAGAAAACAAAGTTCGTCTGACTGTCTAAAACATACCAGCCTTTTTCCCGGAGAAAATCAATAAACTCATCCCGCTCAAAAGCAACGCTTTTTGCACATTCAGCGTAATACCCCGTATCTCTGCAGGAAGCAATTCCAGCCTGCTGCGCCATAAAATCAACAGGAAAATGATTGAGCGAATTTTTAACGGTCGTAATGTGATTTACAAGTTCAGGAGAAGAAACAACATATCCAAGCCTCATTCCTGCCCCGCACATAGATTTAGAAAAAGTCCGCACAATTACAAGATTCTTAAACTCAGAGAGAAGCGGAATAGAGCTTTCCCCGCCGAAATCAACATAGGCTTCATCAACTACAAAAACCCTGTCTTCAGGCGCAGCCTTAATCATCTCACGGATTTCCTCTCTTGAAAGCCCAAGTGATGTGGGCGCATTAGGATTTGCAAAAATAATTGAAGAATCAGTCTTCTTTGCTTCTTCAAGCATTTTCTCCCGGTCAATAGACCAGTCACTTTTAAGCGGAACTTTGTTCAAAGGAATATTGTAAAAGCCTGCATATACCGGATAAAAAGAATAAGTATGCTCAGGAAGAACAAGCGGCCTGTCACCGTCAAAAAAAGCATAGAAAACAAAACTCAAAACTTCATCAGAGCCGTTCCCTGCATAAATCATGTCAGGAGTTACTTCAAAAGGAATCTTATCGCCAGCCCCGGGAGTAACTTTTGCCCCGCTTCCGTTTTTCTTACCGCCTTTTACTTCAGCTCCGGCAAGCACTCCTCCGCACTGATTGAGCATTGAGGCAATGGCAGCTTTAAGCTCATTTGAATCAGGATCAGGATAGAGCGCCATCTTCTGCGAATACTTTTTTGCAGCCTTAACTACAGCTTTTGACACCTCCTGGCTCGGCGGATAAGGATTTTCATTAGCGTTTAATTTTATATATGGACGATCCTTAGGCTGTTCACCAGGAACATAAGGATGAAGGTTTTTCATTCTCTGTGCAATCACTTTTTTCTCCCGTACTGCCCCGCGCTTTAATCACGGATACTTCATTTTAGACCCAAAAACATATTGTTTCAATGAGGCATAAGCATACGGCGGCCTCTGCCGCTTACGCGTCAGACCGGGCTATCCGCGGTTGCGCGCAAAAGCGCTCCATTCGCCGCAGGAAACCTGCGCCGGACGCTCCGCGCCGCTACTATCCCTGGCCAAAACAGATAAATCTGGCATTTTCTGCCATTGAGAAAACAGATAAATACTGATAATATAAAAATATGGCTACTACTACTTCCATAATAGTCCTCCTCAAATTTTTTGCAGGCAGACAGGACAATGCAATAATTGATTTCAATGAATTTACTGAATACATCAAACGCTATTCAGAACATCACCTCGAAGAACAGCCCTCTCTTGTCACATATCTTTCTGATACCGCAAATGTACTTTTAAAGGAACTTGAAAAACTTGCTGACCAAAGACAGATTCTTCTTCTACAGCCTACAGTAGAAAAACGCCAGATTGTTGTAATTCCTTTTTTTACTGACAAATATACAAAACGCTACAAAGAAATTTTAGTTCAGCCTCAGATTCCTTTTCCCCAGGAAGGCGATATTCCCAAAAAAGTACCGAACGAAGTAATCACACGCCGCTCTGCCGCAGAAATAATCAACGAGCTTCTTGAAAAAGAAACTCTTACAGACAAATACCTTTATGGAATTGTACTTCCTCATGATTCTCCTACAATTCTTCTTCCTTCCCTTGTATCAATTCACACCCTCATAGAATGTGCCGTTCTTAAAATCCGCACAATGCTGACAAAGGACGAGCATCACGACTACTTTATGAAAAAACTGACAGTTTCAAATCCTGGAAAGGAAATGACTGCCAAAAATATCTTCAATAGATTCTGCCAGAATCCAGATTCGTCAAAGATGTTTAAGGAGCCTGAAGATTCATTCTACTTTATGACTCAGCTTCTCTTCTTTATCCGCCAGGATTATGAAAAAGTAAAGGATTACACGGCAGAAGATCTTGCAGTTCTACAGTCAGTTTACATTCTCGAAATTGTATCAAACTTCTACAAAACAAGGGCCCAGGACAAAAATAAAAAAGAAGCAGCTATCAAAAACCTTGAACAGCAGCTTTCCCGTCCGCCTTACTATTTTACTTACGAAACAATTACAAAGTTTACAAGCAACAGCGGAGTTCCGCTTTTAGGGCAGTATTCAGAAGATGAGCTTAAAGCCTTCCTGCATGCAAAAACCACTGAAAGTGCTGCAAATGATCTTCCGGAAATGCTTGTCTTTAAAACTGAAACAGAAAACCAGCCCTACTTCATTTACAAAAATAAAGTCATGCCGCTGATTTTACGCCTGTGTTCAGATGCACGCACAACAATCCGTGAGGCAATAAAAAAGCACTGGTTTAATGTTATGAGAAGTTACGACGACCTTCCAGAGATGAAAGAACAGAAGGCCTTTGAAAAACGTCTTGAAAAAGAAACTGCCCTTCAGTCCCCTATTCTCTACGCTCTTTTAACTTCCTCATTTATGCCGTTAATTGACTACGAAGTAAATGCAGAAACAGACAGTTCAGGCTTATCAGGCGGAAGAATCACTCTGTTTGAAAACGGCCGCCTCATTCCATATTCTGACATCCTTTTAATGGACAGACAGAAACTTTTAACAGATACAAAAATACTGCTTCCTTTCTGGTATGCAATTCCTGTAATTTCATGGATTATGAAACTGATAATGAGGCCTCCAAAAGCAAAGAAGCCTAAGCAGACAAAAACAGATGCACAGATCTATCACGAAAAAGAGGCAGAAAAAAGCCGTCAGGACAATCAGGAAGCAGCCCTTGCCCAGAATCCTGCTGTTTCAAAAAAGGTTGCCCTCCGCGAGGCTGCACGCAGCCTGGAAGAAGAACTTGTACCTTCAAGTTCAACCTTAGACCGTGAACTTCATTCCTACGAACACATGTGGAACAAACTCATCGGAAAAGTTACCCACAATAACCTGACGGAAGATGTTAACTCACTCATAAAAGACTACCTCCGCAAGGTTCTCCGCAATATGAAGTCAGAAGGCTTTAATAAAGAGCGCATTGAAAATCTTGCAGAATCTCTGGTAAAAACTCCCCCGATGCAGAAAATCGGTGAGCCTGATGCACTTACAATGTACATACAGCTTTACATCATAAAACTTGTAAAAAATATCCCTATGTAAAAAAATTTAAGTTTTTTTTGTTTTTTTTACGCAAAAATGTGTCATTTTTGAATTTGACTGCAATATATAAGGTGTACGTTCTTAAAAGAGAATGTGCACCTTATTTTTTTTGGTTAGGCCGAAACCAGCAGAAACAAATCAAAATGCTTAAAGAACGGACGCAGTATGCACTGTCATGCAGCTGTTTTCCGGGCTTTTGCAGTGTTCTTGAAAGGAGTTAACATGAACGCACTTAATTCAATCATTATTGAAGGGAATGTTGTACGCAAGCCGACATTACGCGAAACGCCGAACGGCAAAAAGGTAAGTATTCTTCCTATTGCTGTGAATCACTTTTACAGAGATTCCGCAGGGAAAGATGTATCTGAAGTTGGTTATTATGACGTTGAATCCTGGGGCGATAAGTTTACAGAGAGAATTACGAAATTCAGCTTACAGGGACGCGGGGTCAGAGTAGTTGGTCGTTTAAAACAGGATCGCTGGAAGGATGAAAACGGGAAAAACCATTCCAAAGTGTATATTGTCGCTGAACATGTAGACTTTAAACCCATGAAAAAGAAAGACGCTCAGTCTGGTGAAAATGAAGTTTATGAAGAAAACAGTGCCGCAGACTCTACTGATGAAGAAGGAAATCTTGCAGCAGCAAGAGAAGGCCTTGAAAAAGAGGCGGCAGTTTTCTAACAGCCTTGCAGGAAACTGACGGTTAGACCAAACTAAAAAAAATCCTCCTTAAAAAGCAGTCATTTCTGACAGCTTTTAAGGAGGTCCCTTTTATATACTATTTACGGCCTCTGCCCCTGAGTGCACCTTTATAAGATGAAGAGCGGGAAGATTTTGTTCTGTAATTTTCAGAGCCCTTTCTTCCACGGGAACGCGGAGCACCCTTTCCGCGGTTATTTTCGCGCTCTAATTTTTCGGCAGCAAGACGCTCAGAAGCGGCACGGTATGCTTCCATTTTTTCAGGATTATAGAAACCGTCCTTCCAGTTAAAACGGCTTGTTTCAGGAATAATCTGCCCCTTAACAAGGCTGTTGATAACAAGTTTGGTTTCCTGTCTTGTAACCTTTGTACGGCTGAAATCAATAAGGATACGCCTGATTCCATCCTTCTGGAGAACTGAAGTCTTGTCTGTAATGCTGAACGGGTTTTCAGGCATTACAATTGTTCCGTCCTTATTAGAAAGAACTTTGAAAGGCATTTCTTCTTTGTCCCAGAAATACATGAAGTCATAGTTTTCAGGAAGAGCAAATCTCATGCGGAAAAGTGCCGGATAAGCATAAACCGTTACCATAAGGCGATCACGGACATTGCGTTCAAATGTATTTAAGATATTTTCCCGGTTATTTTCTACAGGTGTAATAAATGCACCGATATCCTGATTTTCAAGCCAGCTGACAGCCCAGCGGTTAAATGTATAAAGATAAGGTCCTGCAATAAGGTTAACATCTTTACCCTTAAGCATCTGGATTTCAGCAAGATTATTTACAATAAACGTTTTAAAACCGTCCTCAACAAGCTTGAACAAGGCTTCCTCAAGCGCCGGAGCAGTTGCCTCAGGCACATAAGGATTAAGCGAAAGAATAACCTGCTTTTTTGAGAACGGAAGAACTGTTTTATGAGAAAGCAGATCCTCCAGGGTTTCAAAATTAACTTCAAGAACAGCGCGGACAGGATTCATTGACTGAATCTGGAACAGATCAGCAACAGTACTTACCTGAACGTACATTCCTTCAGGGAAATATGAAAGCTCTTTTTTTCCGACAGGAGTTAAATCAAGAACAGGAAGAATTTCATCTCCCGGCTGCATGCGGTATTTTCCGATATCTGAAGGAAGAACGCGCGGATATCTTTTTGACATGGATTTTGTCTGAAGAAGATATACTTCATCATCATGACTGAAGCCTCTCGGAATATCTATCCAGCGGTGACCTTCTTCATCAGTAAAAACAGTGCGGACCTTGTGGCTTACGCGTCCGGTATCATCTTTTCTGTGAAGACGGATGGAATCACCCGGATCAGGATCATAATTTCCTCCTCCAAGTTCAGCCATTACAATCTGATAATCTTCCGGAGCAGCATCAGGACCTGCAGCAAGACGTGCTTTTTCTTTAGCCTCATCAGTTGCCGCCTGAATTCTTAATATTCTTCCAAGATAAATACCTGTACCGCCGGCCTGGTCAGGATTTAAGATGGCACTGCCCGCCTTCTGAACACCTTCTTCATTACTCTTAAAATTATACCAGTAAGTAGTCTTTGAACGGGCAAAGTCAGTACTGAGCATTCTTTTTGCGGCAGCTACAGCACCCTTTCTGTCTTCCTTGTAGTGGTCCATAAGATAGCGGTAAGCTGCGGTTACAGCACCGACATATTCTGCACTTTTCATGCGGCCTTCAATCTTAAATGATTCAACGCCAATGTCCATCAAATCTGGAATCTGATCAATTAACTGCAGGTCACTGGGAGAAAAATAATATCCCTGTCTTTCCCCTGAAGCTGTTTCTGCTGTGTAAAAACGGCGGCAGGCCTGAGTACACATACCGCGGTTTGCAGATTTTCCGCCTAAATAACTTGAAAAAAGACACAAGCCGCTTTCACTGACACAAAGCGCCCCGTGAACAAACATTTCAATTTCACAGGTTGTTTTCTGCTTTATCTGACGTATTTCTTCAAGACCAAGTTCTCTGGCTACAACAACTCTCGAAAGCCCTGCCTTCTGTAAAAGATTCACACCAGCGGCACTTTCAACATTAATCTGAGTCGAACCGTGAAGTTCAAGACCAGGGAAAAATTCCTGACACATGCGCAGAACACCATAGTCCTGAACAATAAGTCCGTCCGGTCCTACTTTGCTTAAATAGCTCAAAAAACGGTACAGTCTTTCTGTTTCATCTTCCTGGCTTACAGTATTTACAGTTACATAAACCTTTTTTCCCTGCCTGTGAACGGCATTTACGGCTGCTTCAAACTGATTCCACGCAAAATTGGAAGACCGTAAACGGGCATTAAAACTTTTGAGACCAAGATAAACTGCATCTGCACCTTCACCAATTGCGGCGTCAAGTGCTTCAATATTCCCTGCCGGGGCTAATAATTCTGACATGTGCTCATATTAGCACATATTTTAAATCTTTGTCAGTTTATGCACTTTTTAATTTAAATTTTAACCGTAATTTATTACATCTCCGGCCAAACGGGGTTCGCTCACGCTCATCCGCTTATAAAGCGGACTTACGCCCCTAATGTCCGGGGTAAGTTATTATTATTATTCCTGTTTTACATACACCACTTTTGAGTTTTCTGCACCGGGAGTTGCTCCGCTTACTACAGCCCAGTCTCCTGCATGAACTTTTATTAAATCATTTTGAGCAAAGCTGCCATTTTCAGCCCCCGCATTATAAGACTTAATAATTTCCCCCGCATTCAAACGGCTCATAGTTCTTGTTAAAGAAAGCCCGTCCGATACAGCAGCATTTTCAGGAAGAAAACCTTCCTCCCAGATACCGCTTTCAAATACATCAGATGCAAGGACTTTCTGAAAGGAATAATACCAGTCTGTCTTTCCGCTTACGCTGTAAAGAACTGCATCAATTATTTTGTCCCGGCAGGAATCCCTTAAAACTATTACATCACTTTCACTTATTCTGCTTTCAGTATTATTTACCCATAAATCACGTGCTGAACTTGAATCAGCTGCAGTGCTTAATTCAAGATTATCACCTGTTTCATCAGTGCAGCTCCCCCCATAAGTCTGTCTGAAATGCACAACTATATATTCACCCTTTTTCACATCCACCGCAGGAAAAACATATTTTTTACTTTCTCCGTCACTTCCGCTTATAATTTCAAGCCCCGCAGTACAGCCTTCTTCAAGAACATAAAGTTCAGCATACTCACTCTTTTTAATCTGACCTGAACTTGTACTGTGCTTAGTCCTGATTTCCGAGAGTAAAAGCCTCGCAGGATTTTCATTAAATCCGGTAAAAGGCAGACTGAAAGTAAGAGTGTTTCCTTTTTTATCAGTGATTTCTCCTTCAAAAATATAACTCTCTCCTGCCACAGTCTGCTCAGGGAGAGTCAAAATAACCGTTTTTCCATCTTCCACATATTCTTTCAAAAGCTGACTCTGATAATAAGTTTCATTCAGGTTCTTAACAAGCTCTCCGCCAAGATCAAAAGACTTTGTACAGCTTAAAATAAGAGTTGAATTATCCCCTGCCCTGAACGAAACAATTTTTGGAACCGATACATCCTCTTCAACAATTGTAATTCCGTCTTCCGTAATTCTGCAGGAAAAAGGAACCGCCGCCATAAAAATAACGCCTGCAGCAATCAGTAAAGTCACAAGAAAAAGTCTCAAATAATACTTAATACCCATTTTACTTCTCCTTAATTTTTAAGTGCATCTTAAAAAAAATGCTTTCACTATATATATTGTGTGGAAAAGTAAAAATCGAACAATTTTTGCTGAAAATATTTGAAAAAATTCCTGAGAGGCTTTTCAGCGCCCCCTTCTCTCTTGCTGCAGACAAAAAAAATCGCTCCGTCTGGAGCGATTTTCTCATAATTAAAAAGCCTTGTTCTAAAGCCTTATTGTTTCTACCATGTAACGGATACAGGTTCCGCTTTCATTTTCAAGCTGTTTTTCAACTACAAATACAAGGTTTCTTCCTGAGTTGTCACTGAATATTCTGTTAATTATATAATCAGATACACCCTTACGCTTAATGTCAGGATTTCCTACAATGTTTCTGCTTATTATGCTGCCGTTTTCATCCTGCTTTTCAAGTGAAATAAAGAACGAAGACCTGCAGTTTACACCTGAACCTTCAACATTCTTTACAAGTTTAATGTGATAATAAACACTGCGCTCTACAGTCGAGCCTTCAAAATCCTTAAATACAATTTCACCTTTTGAAGACGGGATTTCCCTTGTAAAAAGAAGGTTATCCGGATCAGATTTTTTAAGGTTATATTTTTTTAAAGTCCAGTCAGCCTTTTTTAAAAGCTCTTCAAAAACTTCCTTACCGCTCTTTTTTGAAGTTGCTGCAGACGGATTTGTTCTGAAAACTTCTCCGTCAATCCAGTCATTTTTTTCGATGTCTACACAATATATTTCCGCATATCCCTGAAAAGATTTGTCTGTCTTACCGTATTCAGCAAAAACATAGGTTTTTCCATCATCAGAAAGCCCTAAATCAACAAAAGCCGCAGCGTCCCCTGCAAAAGAACAAGAAAGTGATGCAAGTATCAATATAGAAAACAAAAGCTGCTTTTTCATTTTTCCCCCTGACTTTTTACCAGTCTTATTTAATTTTCGGAATTCTGACCTCAAGTCTTTACTTAATTTTAGTTTGCTTTTAATATTTTTTATATGACTTTAAGAACACGCAACAAAATAATGCAGATATCTTTTTTTATTTCGCTTTTCTGCATATTAATTGCTGCAGGATGTTTTATTGCAGCCCTCGTATACAAAGACATTTTACCACCCCCACAGCAGCGTGTTCCCTCTTTTGTGAATAACACCGTCCTTTTCAGCTACAGCTTTACGGCCAGCCTTATCTCAATTCTCCTGATTATATTATACACCCCATTTACACTTTATATATTAAAAAATCTGTTTGAAAACACACAATGTACTGAAATCATCTTCTTTCTGATGTTCTCTGCAGGCTGTCTGTGCGAAAGTGTCCGCATTCTCACCCCATTTTTCGGCTTATGGTCTACATTTTCTGACCTGCTCTTTTTCTGCGGAAAAATAACTTTTACAGGAAGGCTTTTATGCCCGCTTTCTTTCGTCTTTGCCGCAACCGCAAGTTCAGCCGAACACAGACAGGACGTAGAAAGAAATATTTTTATTCTTGCAGGAATATGCATAGTTTTTGCAGTAACGGCACCTTTTAATACGGTAAAAATCACTTCAACAGGCACTGTACCATGGGGCTTTCCGACACTCTTTTTACTTGCCCGTCTTCTTTTTACAGGCATTGCTTTTATCTCATTCTGGATAAATGCCGTAAAACAGAATGCAAAAGAATACAAAATCATCGCCTTTTCAATGACAGCACTTTTATGCGGATACGGCATTCTCTGTGCTTCAGATAATTATGCTTTCATGCTGACAGGCTTTGCACTGTTTTACACAGGGACCTTAAAGTACCTTCAGAGCCTTCATTCTTTATACATGTGGAAATAAAAACTGCGACAGCCCGCCAAGTACTACAGGAATACAAAGATTATCAAAATCTTTTAACGGGAGTCCTTCTATCAATGTTCCTGTCAGGGCAGCAATGAAACTCAGCGCAGTATTATGAAGAAGAGCAAAACTCGAAATAAAAATTGCCGTAAAACAGGTCAAACTTCCGGCAGCAGTTTTTCCTCCGGTTAAAGGAACTTCTACCCTTCCAAAAGTTTTTCCGGCAAGACTTGCAAGCCCGTCGCCGAAAGCAAGCGCAAGAATTCCTGTCGCAGCAAAAATATCGTCCCATAATAAGGAACAGATAAGACAGCCCGATACAAGAGTCACAGGTCCAAGCACAAATCTGTTCTCATCACGTTTTCTGGCGGCAGCCTCTGTAACGGCACTTATGACAGGGACATAAACGCCTTTAATCCTTAAAACTTCAAAAAGAGAGTACAGGATACCGGCGGCAGCAAGAAGAATAATCGTCAGGGTTTTGAAATAATAAAGAAAAAGAGGAACAAAGGCAGTACAGATATGAATTGTCTTACGGAAAAGCTCTTTTTGAAGAGAACGTAAATGCTTTTTTACATCAATTCCTATCCGCGGACAAAGCACCATTTTATTTAATACCGCCTTTACTTCAGAACTTTTTCATCGACAAGAGTTTTAGGAATATCCGTATAGATGGCAGGTTCATATTCTGCCCTCGAAGAAGTAATGTATTTTGAATTCTGAAGGGCAAGATTACTTCCGCCCAGACGAACCATGGTCTGAGGATTTCTTGTTAAAGCGTCCCATGCCCTGATTGAATCAGAAAGACGGACTAAACTTTCAGCATTTTTTGCACTGTCACCTGTCTGGCGCGCAATTCTGTAAAGTGTTACACCAAGATTGTTATTTACCTTAAGGAACATTTCAACAAGTCTTGAGTCCTCTTCGCGTTCCTGAGGGAAAAGCATGAGGTGACGGGCCTTATCAGCATCAAGTATATTCAGGAGATGAGAGTAATACCCCTGTGCAGCAAAATTGTCTCCCCTGAGTGAAAGTACATTTGCAAGAGAAAGCATAAGGTTAATGTCAGAATCCTGTGTTTCTGAGGCCTTTATGAATGACTGGAGCGCCTTGTCGTATTCCTGATTATTGTAGCGGATTGCACCGATACGGAAATTAAGGCTTGCAGTATCATTTTTATTGAGGATTGAATTTTCATAGTTTTTAAGGGCTGCGTCCATATCACCGGAAATAAAGTATTCTATGTCTCCCATATCTGCATACAGAAGGCCTGTATTTTTATCCCCTTCAAAGCCGGTTCTTTCATTTTCACTCTGGAATAAATCAATTCCGCGTGTATAAATTTCCTGAGCCTTTAAGTATTCGCGTGTATCAGCGTAAAGTTCGCCGAGAAGACGGCAGGTATCAATTTCCTGGTAAGTATTTTTCTTTGTACGGATTTTAATTCTGTCAAAGCAGTCGAGGGCAAGCTTAAGTTCCCTGCGTGCAGATTCAAAGTTATTATTGTGATTAAAATAGCGGGCCATATTATAATGACCTGCAGGATCAGAAGAATCAGCTTTTTCTGCAATTTCGAGCATTGACCTTACGTCTTCAATCTGAGAACGAAGGTATTCATCAGAGCGGCTTAAAGGACCATAAAGTTTATCGAGAAGATAACCGGAAAGTTCTACCCAGTCTTTTGCAATGAGCGATTTTTTATTAGGGTAGAAACGTGCCTTAAGTTCAAGAACATTGCGCAGTTTGTCAGTGCGGATAAAATAACGCATCATTCTTGCCATATAAAGGTCTGTTGCACCGTAGAGCTGGATTAAATTTGAATAATGCTCCCGTGCGTTTTCGTATTTTGAAGAATCTGCCTCACCCCATTCAAGGAAAACATCCCCTAAAAGCAGGAGACCTTCATTATCATTTATGTGATAATCGAGCACTTCACGGCGGACAATTTCTTCTGCCCTCTCATAATTTGAGCGTTCATAAAGTTCCATTTCTGCCCATTCAAGTCCGGCTTTTTTATCGTGATCAAAGACACCGAGAATATTTCTGTACATCTGGCCGGCTCTTTCATACTGTTTGTGTTCACGGTAACCATGAGCATACTTAAAGAACCATTTTTTTATTGACTTATATTTGTTTGCCTGAATAAATCTTTCTTCAGACTGAGGATATTCATTATTTTCAAGAAGAATATAACCCTGTCTGTAAAGCATTTTTGCCATTGCAGGATTATAAATAAAGGCGCGTCCTGCCTGGAAAAGAAGGGTACATAAAACGGTAAGGATAATTCCTGCAATTCCGCCAGGAATGATTCTGTTGCGGAGCTGATACTGGAAAGACTGCTTATAGGCTTCATACTGGGCAACAGAACGCCTTTCATAATCACGCGGTACGTCAATCGAAATATCCAGCATTTTTTCAAGGTGTGTTGCAACCTGTCTTGCCGGAGTCTTCTTTAAAATCTTTTCAACAACTTCAAATACAGCATCATCTGTAAACTCATTCTTAACAATTAAATCTTCAATTGCAAGACGGAGATTTAAAGGATAATCTGCGAGATTTTTACGGAATTTTTTATATTCGTCCTCTGTTAAGGTATTTTTCGGCTTACCTGTTCCTGCCTTCGAAAAATCAACAGTATCAACTTTCGGACGTCCTTTTTTATCAAAAGCCGCTGTTGCAGTATCTGAAAAGCCTGGGATTTCAAAATTATCGTCGTCTAAAAGGAAGTCATCTTCAGCAGGTGCTGAAGTAACAGGAAACTCATCTGACACATCGCCGGAAGAACCAAAATCAATATCACCTGCTTCTCCCATATCAGCCATTGCGCCGGAAAAATCTTCTGAAGGAACATCAAGAGAAGCATCAACAGCGCCGGCACCTGAATCTAAAATCGCCTGTGCTGCAGTTTTTTCACCCTCACCTCCTGAAGAAGCCATGTCAAAATCAGGAAGTGGCTGTACATCATCCCCGGAAGGCTCTGAAGCGGCAGGCGCATCAAAATCAGGTAAATCAAAGCCTGTATCAGGCAATGCTTCTGCGCTTTCTTCTGAAAGTTCCTGAGGTGAATCAAGATCATCTGTAGAAAATAAATCTGCAACAGCAGGTTCAGCCCCTGCATTTTCTTCTGAAGCAGGAGCATCAAAAGAAGGCACTTCAAATTCATTTACTGCACCGGCTTCTTCAGGAAGACTTTCTCCCGCATCAGTCAGCTCAGCGTCAGCTGCATCAGTCAGTTCAGCGTCAGCTGCATCAGAAAACTCTTCAACAGATTCTGCAGGAGCAGCATCTTCAACGGTCTGTGCACCTTCATCAGCTTCCGGAACAGCCTCAGGCATTGCCCCGTCTTCTTCTGCTATTTCTTCAGGAATATCTTCATTTAAATCTATAGCATTGCCGTCATAGGCAAAATCATCATCCTGTGAAGAAGAAGTTTCTGCGGAAGGAACTTCAAAACCTTCGTCTGAGTGATGTAAATCCTCTGAGGCGTCAGTATTTAAGTCCTGCACATCAGAGGCTGCTTCAGGTGTTTCAAGAGAATCAAGAGAATCGAGGGAATCCAGCGAATCGAGAGAATCAAGTGATTCAAGAGAATCTGATTCTCCGCCTTCTTCAAGACCTTCAAAACCTTCAGAGGCGGAAGGTGCAAAACTGTCAGGAGCGGCATCCGGCATGGCAGAAAAACCGTCAATTGAAGCAAGAGCATCCAGAGCGGAATCTGTTTCAGCCGGCCCTGCTGTTTCTGGTTCTGACGGCTTTAATAAATCTTCAAGTGCTAAATCTTCGAGAGGAGTTTCTTCAGGTTCAGCTTCTACTTCTGCCTGAGGCGCGTCATCAAATTCACTTAAATCAGGAACGCCGTCCCCGCCGGAAGAAACTGAGTTTAAAAGTGCATCTAAATCAGGAGGAAGCCCTGCGCCGGTATCCTGTGCATTAAGGTCGATTTCAGGGACAGAATCTGCACCTGCATCATCACCTTCGACAGTTTCAAGAGAGTCTTCTGCTTCATTTTCCTGAACAATTTCCGGAAGTCCCAGTACAAAATCTTCTGAATCGTCTTCCTCAGAAATACCTTCCGGGAGAGGAACAACAGCTGGTTTTTCACCGCGCTGGGCACGAATTTTTACTTCATCGCCGACGTTCTGGATGTCACTGGCAAATTGTTTAAGTTGATTTAATCCCGGCATACCCTACCCATAAATATTTTACCCCAGATAACAAATTCTAACAAGGGAAGAAAATTCACTTATCAGAAAAAGGATAAAAATATTTTTCTTCTCATCAGATTTTCGGATAAAACTAAAAACACCTTTAGTAAGTATTTTTATAGAAAAACTTATCCTTAAAAACTGCAATTTTTAAGAGATTCCCTAAACAATCCTGTTAAAAATCCGAAAATTTAAACATGAAAAAGTACATTTTATCAGCAGTTTTAATGCTTGCAGTATTCACATCAATATCCGCAGAAAATGTTCAGACCGATAAATACGACTACGACCAGCTTGTAACTTCTGTGCGCGGTGTACAGGCACCGATTATAAGCGATGAATATATTATTTTTACAGCAGACTCCTCAGCACGCAATGTCTGCATAACTTTTGATTTTGAAAATTACAGACAGCTGCACGCCTTCTCCCTGAGAAAAACTTATGACTGGGAAGGAGAAGAAACAGGTTCCTGGTATTTTTACGTTTTAAGGATTCCTGATAAAACACAGAAAATCAGCTACAAACTCATTATTGACGGTTTATGGACAATAGACCCGGTTAATCCTAACTCTCTTTATGATGAAGAAAACGGAATCCAGCTTTCTTATGTTGATATTCCTCAGAAAGATGAAAAAATCACTGAGTGCATTCCAAACGGCTTTACAAAATTCGTATGTGAAAGTGAACCTGGCCAGAAAATACGTCTTGGAGGCAGTTTTACAAACTGGGACAGCTGGATTTATGAAATGAAAGAAGTTGAACCTGGAAAATACGAAATCTGCCTGCCGCTTCCTGCAGGAACTTACTACTATGCATATTTTACAGGCCTCAAAAGATTTATTGATGTAACAAATCCGCATAAGGCCTACACATCAGACGGAAAGATGGCAAGCCTTATCACAATAAACTGAATTAAGGTTTAGTCCTAAAATCCAGGAAAGCCGCCGAAACCGCCGCCCGGTCCCATACCGCCGAGGCCTGCCATACCCTGCATAAGTTTTGCCTGCATACCGCGGTTTTTAGTAAGCTTTTTCATTGTGAGCCTTGTCTTTTCAAACTGCTTTATAAGCTTATTAACTTCTGCAACAGAAGTTCCGCTTCCTTTGGCAATTCTCTTGCGGCGGCTCGGTCCTATAATAAGGTGATTATTGCGCTCTTTCTCAGTCATTGCCTGAATGATTGCTTTCTGATGTTTCATTCCTGACATATCAATTTTGCTTTCATCAATCTGTCCGCTTAAACCAGGTATCATATCAAGCAGGGAAGAAACGCTTCCCATTTTTCCTACATTTTCAAACTGATCGAGCATATCGTTTAAGGTAAACTCATTGCGGGCCATCTTCTCCTGAAGTTTTTTAGCCTGCTCCTCATCAACCGTCTGCTGGGCTTTTTCTACAAGAGAAACAATATCACCCATGCCTAAAATACGGCTTGCAATACGGTCCGGATGGAAAGGTTCAAAATCTTCAGTTTTTTCACCTGTACCAATAAAAAGAATCGGTTTTTCAGTGATTGTTTTTAATGAAAGGGCTGCACCACCGCGGGCGTCCGAGTCAAACTTTGTAAGGATAACACCGGTAAGTCCAAGCTGCTCGTCAAATGATTTTGCAATATCAACTGCATTCTGACCGGTCATTGCATCAGCAGTAAGAATAACTTCCTGCGGGTCAAGGGCTTTTTTGACTGCAACAAGCTCAGCCATCATTTCCTGGTCAATCTGGAGACGGCCTGCAGTATCAACGATTACAGTATCAAGACCGTTTTTCTTCGCATAGGAAAGACCATTCTTAGCAACCTTAACGGCATCTTTAGCACCATCTTCAAAATAAACAGGAACATTAATTTTCTGACCTAAAACCTTTAACTGCTCAACCGCTGCAGGGCGTACAAGGTCACATGCAACTAAAAGCGGCTTTCTCCCCTCTTTTGCAAGACGGAAAGCAAGTTTATGGGCTGCAGTTGTTTTACCTGCACCCTGAAGACCAAGTAAAAGCACAACTGACTGAGTATCAGGCCCCTTAAGGGAAAGGTCTACCTTTTCGTCCCCCAGCATCTTAACAATTCTGTCGTAGATGATTTTTACAAACTGCTGTCCGGGATCTACAGCACGGAGAACTTTTTCACCTTTTGCTTCTTCAATTGTTGCATTGACAAAACGCCTTACAACGCGGAGATTAACGTCGGCTTCAAGAAGAGCCATCTTAATCTGTTCAACTGTCTCTTCAATGTTTTTTTCTGTGATTGTTGATTTTCCGCTGATTGAACGGACAATATTACTGAAAGTACTTGTTATCTTCTCTAACATGATTTTTCCCGGTTATTTTGAATTTAAAAAAGGCCGGTCAGTTTTAATGGGCCAGCCGTTATTTTTTATATTATTTTAATCAGTCGATTTTTCCTGTTGTAAGCAGGCGGTTAATAAGTTCTGCAGGCTTTATTTCCTTGTTAAGGATTCTGTAAAGGCCTTCGCAGATTAAAAGCTTAATTCCAAGCTTTGCTGCAATTTCATGAACATATTTGCAGGCTACAGCACCTTCTGACAAGTAACCGATTTCGCCGATACGGGCAATAAGGTCATCAAGATCCTTAAACTTATCAAGCATGTCTGTCTTAATCATATCCTGCCCAAAACGGCGGTTGCGGCCATATTTTGAACGGCAGGTTACATCAAGGTCACCAACACCTGCAATAGAAGTAAAGGTTTCAGGATGTGTAGCACCTAAAGCCATTCCTAAAGTCTGGATTTCATTAAGACCTGCAGCAAGGAGAAGGGATTCTGTATTGTCTCCGAACTGGTCTGATTTTTCTGCAATAGCATCAAGGGCACCGTAAACAATAGCGATTACGTTCTTTGCAGCGGCACAAATCTGAACACCGATTACATCAAGTGAAGAATAAACCATAAGGCCCGGAACATGCATAAGTTCACGGAAGCGGATTGAGTTCTTGGCACTTTCTGAAGCTGCAATCAGACCTGTAAGTTTACCGATTGCTACTTCTTCTGCATGGCTTGGACCTGCAATATAAACAAGCTGGCCTTTATAGCACGGAGGAAGAACAGATTCAAGTGTTTCAAGTACAAGCTTAGG
Source organism: Treponema sp. UBA3862 (assembly GCA_002392405.1). GTDB lineage: Bacteria > Spirochaetota > Spirochaetia > Treponematales > Treponemataceae > Treponema_D. Next base: position 48,661 of record DGGY01000041.1, read on the forward strand.
ACCTTCTGCTGAAGTAATAAAGCCTTTAGTAATTACGCCGATTACAACTTTTCCCTCTTTAACATCAGGTACATCAAGAAGCTGCTTTGCGGTAGGAGCCAGATAAAGTGAAGGAGACGCAAGAATTAAAAAATCTTTTCCTGCGGCAACTTCCTTTATGTCAGTTGAAGCAGTCATATTATCTGAAAGCGGATATCCCGGAAGATAGCGTTTATTTTCATGATCATTATTAATTCCGTCAACGACATCCTGTTCACGGGCCCACATCTGTACCTTGTGACCACCGCGCGCAATAGCCTGAGCAAGGCCTGATCCCCAGGCACCGGCACCAATAACACCAACTTTCTTTGATTCCATTTTAAAACCTCGTAATCCTTATTTAAGGAATTTAAAACCAGAGAGCGGACTGATCTTCCCAGTCAATAATTTCTTCCGGTTTAAAAAATAAATCGATTTCCCGATCAGCACTCTCATCACTGTCGGAAGCATGAATAATATTATGATTAGTATGAGAACAGAAATCTCCACGGATTGTCCCGGGAGCGGCTTCTGAAGGTTTTGTTGAACCTGTAACTTTTCTGACAAGAGAAACGCAGTCATCTCCCTGCCATACCATGGCAACAACGGGAGCACTTGTAATGTATTCTATCAGTTCGTTATAAAACGACTTACCTTCATGCTCTGCATAATGCTTTGCAGCAAGTTCAGGAGTTATTTCCATCAGCTTAAGTCCTACAAGCTTTAACCCTTTATTTTCAAGGCGGGAAATAACCTGACCAACAAGCCTGCGGTTCAAAACACCCGGCTTACACATGGCAAAACAACGTGTACTCATAAAGAGAAGTATAGCACTTTATCTGCTAGTGGGCAATTGCACCGGAAAGGCAGTTCTCAACCTCATCAATTACATCATCCGGGGTGCTCGCTCCTGCGGTAAGGCCTACCCTGCTCAGCTTAAAGAACTCTTCGGGTATTTCTCCTGCATTTTCGATTAAAACTGCATGTTTACAAAGAAGGGAAGCCTTATCATAGAGACGGTTTGTATTTGCGCTGTTTCGTCCGCCGATTACGATTACTCCCTCTACCTCACTGCAGAGTTTATCGAGACTTTCCTGTCTCTCCCAGGTTGCAGGACAGATGGTACGGCAGACTTTAATTTGAGGCAGTTTTTCTTTAAGGGCATCAGCAATTGAATCAAAAACCTTAACACTGAAAGTTGTCTGACTTATAAGGACTGTTTTTGAAAAATCAGTTTTATACGCGTTTTTTTCAAGCACATCTAAAGCCTGTTCAGGGCTGTTAATTAAAAAAAAGTTAAGGGTTTTTCCGGCAGACAGGGCACCTTTTCCTGCGGAACCTTCAATTCCCGTCACTTCACCATGATTTGCATCACCTGTAAAAAAAATCGCATAACCTTCAGAGGCAAAATCAGAACATTTTTTCTGATTCACCTGCACAATCGGACAGGTGCCGTCTAAAAGCTTTACGCCTGTTTTTTCAAGTTTATCTTTGGTTTCAGGAGGAACACCGTGCGCACGGATTACCACTGTATCATTCTTTTTGAGGACTGGAATATCTTTTTCTGACAAAACTTTAAGTGAACGGTCCTCAAATTTCTTAAGGGCTTCGGGATTATGAATGAGCGGTCCGAAAGTATAAACCTGGCCGTCTTTATTTTCATCAAGGGCCTTTTCAGCCGTCATAACGGCACGGCGCACACCGGCGCAAAACCCCATTTTCTGGGCACGAATAATCTGCATGAACTAATACTATCAGACGGACAAAAAAAAAGCCACAGAAGTAAATTCTGCGGCTTCTATAAAACTGAAGATTTTTATTCTTCTGTTGTTTCAAACTTTACAACATTTGCTTTTGGAAGCACTGCAGAAGGTTTCCAGTTTCTGCGTACTGTGTTCATGAAAGCACCTGCAATAAAGATTGATGAGTAACATCCTGAAACAAGACCTACAATCAGTGCAATTGCAAAGTTCTTGATATCACCTGTTGTAAATACAGCAAGGGCAATAACAGCGAACAGTGTTGTTACTGTTGTGATGATTGAACGGCTTAATGTTGCAGAAAGAGCACTGTTGATGATTTCAGTAAAGCTCTTTACTTCAACGATTTTTTCGTCAGTACGTATACGGTCAAGGATTACAACTGTTGCGTTGATTGAGTAACCGATGATTGTAAGAATTGCGGCAATCGATGTAGTTGTAAACTCAAGCTGTGAGTATGAAAGGAAGGAAATCATAATCAGAGCATCGTGTACAATAGCGATTACTGAAGCAAGGGCAAAGTCCCACTTAAAGCGGATGAGTGTGTAAAGGAAGATAAGGGCAAGTGTAGCAAGTACAAGCACAATTGAACTCTTGATGAGTGTTGAAGAGAACTGTGCACTGATTGCCTGACTCTGTTCAATTACTACATTTTCAGCACCAAAGCTTTCTGAAAGGGAAGCCTTAATCTGAGCTTCGATTTCTTCACCTTCACCTGTACGGATCTGGAAAGTATTGTCACTTCCTGCGGCTTTTACTGAAGCGGCAATGTTTTTAGCAGAAAGGATTTCTGTAACCTTGTCAGCATTTGTATCTGCATTTAAAAGAGAAACCTGAACGTTCTGACCAGGCTTGAATTCAAGACCCCAGTTCAGTCCGTTAATGCAGACATTAACCATACCGAAAACAATCAGAGCTGCGCTGAGTACTACAGCTGCAGGGAAAAATTTACTAAAGCGGATTACTTTTTTCATTATTGTTTAACTCCCCAGCCGATACTGATTTTCTTGTGTCCGATAACATCAGTGTTAAAGTCGAACATCAAGCGGGAAATTACCAGAGCTGTAAATACAGAAGAACATACACCGATTGCAAGAGAAACTGCAAATCCCTGAATTGAACCTGTACCAAGCTGTGAAAGGAACAGGGCTGCAATGAATGTTGTAATGTTAGAGTCCATGATTGCCCAGAAAGCATTATCGAAGCCTGATGCAATTGCAGCGGCACGGCTCTTTCCGAGAGCAAGTTCTTCCTTAATGCGTTCAAAGATAATTACGTTAGCGTCTACTGACATACCAACTGTAAGAATCATACCGGCAATTGAAGAAAGAGTAAGTGTAAGGTTGAATGCTGAAAGCACAGAGAACATGATGAACATGTTAAGTACCTGAGCAATGATTGCATAGAAACCTGCACCAAGATAGTACATGAGCATGAATACGAGAACGAGACCAAGACCGAGGGCTAAAGCCATCATACCCTGATGAATTGCCTGTTTACCAAGTGAAGCACCGATAATCTGCTGGCTTTCTACCTTGAGAGGCACTTCAAGATAAGATGTCTGGAGAACTTTCTGAATATTCTGAGCTTCTTCTACTGTAAATCCACCTGAAAGACTTACGTTACCGCCTGTAATTGCCTGACGGATTGTAGCGGCAGATTTAATCTTGCTGTCATTTACGATTGCAAGGCGCTCCCCAGTGTGGGCACCTGTAAATTCAGCAAAGATTGAAGCACCTTCAGAATCAAGTGAGAAGTTAACTTCTGTCTGACCTGTAGTCTGATCGCGGCTTACCTGAGCAGATTTTACGTGATTACCGTCCAGGGCAACTTCTTTTTTAACTGCAATGTATCCGTGACGCTGGTCAAGACCGTAAGCATCTTTTGTATAATAACCGAAAACTTCTGTATCAGCCGGAATTACTGAAGGATCAGCAAGACTTCCGTCTTCCCTGAAAGCATCCGGTCCTACTGAAGCATAGTAAGCATTAAATGCGTTTGTAGCGTTTTCATCTACAAGACGGAAATTAAGGATCCCCTTACCCTGTACGATTGAGTTAACGCTTTCGCCGTCTGCCTGACCCGGAATTTCAATATAAATGCGGTCTTCACCCTGCTGGCGGATAACCGGAGAAGAAAGACCGAATTTATCGATTGAAGAAGTAAGTGTTTCTACAGCCTGAGTCATAGCCTGAGTCTTAAAGCCTTCAGGATTATCAACTTCTGAAGATTCACGCTGTTTTGCAAGTGCTGCATCAAGGTCAGCCTTAACGATAATGTTCATACCGCCTGAAAGGTCAAGACCAAGCTTTACGGAAGAATTGTAATTATCTTTTGCCTTTAAGTATTCAGCACGATAATGATCTTCAAATACAGTCTGGATTTCTGAAGCACTTGAAAAAGCAGAAAGAACTGCAGATACATTCATTTCTGAAGGTACATCTTTTTTTGCAGCCTTATAAGCTTTTTTTGCAGCTTTTACTACATAACTGTAAGACTTATCCAGTGAAGCACCTGCGTCTTCATTGGCCTTTGCTTTAAGAGAAGCAACTTCTTCTCTGGCTTTTTTCTCTGATGCGTCCTTGATTTTTTCAAGTGAACTCAGCGCTACTTTCTGGATTTCAGCAGGAGTACAGAAATACCACTTAACTGAAGGTCTTAAGAAAAGGGCACAGATAACAAGAACGATCAGGATAAGAATAAAACGACTTCTTTTGTTCATTTTTAATTCCACCTGAGGAAACTATTTATTTTCAGATGAAGCCTCTTCTGCAGCTTCAGCCTGGCTTTCTTCAGCTTTTACGGCTTCTTCTGCTTTAACCTCATCCCTGTCATCTTTTTTAGATTTTGATTTTTTTTCTGCAGGCTTATCAACGATAACTGTAGAAATTGCGGTACGGTTGAATTCAATTGATGTTGATGAATCAACTTTAACTACAACTGTCTTTTCTTTTGTAGAAGTAACAACTCCGTGGATACCACCGATTGTTACTACTTTGTCACCCTTTTTAAGGGCATTGATCATTTTTTCAGTTTCCTTCTGTCTCTTATTCTGAGGACGAATAATGAAGAAATAGAAAATTACAAAAACGATAAGAATTGGAGCAAGGCTCATAAGGTTCAGGCCTGTCGGCTGTGCCTGCTGAGTCTGTAATAAAGATACAAAAAACATTTTTCCTTCCTTATTTTTTGAAATTTATAGCCTTAAAAAGATAACATTTTGAAGGCATCGAGGTCAAGGTAACAAGGGGCAAACGCCTTAGATAATCTGTACCTGATAAAAAAATACAGCTCCCGGTCAAATCAACGTTTTTTATTTAGACAGGAGTACTTCGAGTTCTGAATTAAGTTTTATCAGGGATTCGTCAGACGGCGAAAGGGCTACAACCTGTTTCAGATAATACTGGGCTTTGCGGTATTCTTTTTTGCCGTAATAAATCTGATAAAGCCGGAAAAGCGCGTCCTTGTTGCGGGGATTGGCTGTAAGGCTGGAACGGAGATCTACAAGAACTGCTTCTTCACTGCTTTCAAGATAACTGCGCTCAAAATACAGAAAACTTTTCATTTTAGAGGAAGCATTCTGAAGGTTTGAGGAAATAAGACGGGAAGCTTCACCGGTTCTTCCTGTAGAAATAAGGACTTTTATGTAATTCTGAAGCACTTCTTCATCCTTAGGCTTTTCACTGTAAAGTGAAGAAGATAAATTCCATGCTTCATCCTTTCTTCCTGCGTTAAGACAGATATTTACATGAGTAAAAACCGCACTTTCAGGAACATTTTTCTGCTTCAAAAGACGGGAACTCACTTCATAGGCCTGAGCCCACTTTTTACGAAGGGCAAGTTCATCAATCTGGATTTTTAAAGCCTCAAGATTTTTTGGATCTTTTTCAAGAATTAAAGCTGCAAGTTCACCTGCACTTTTTCCGTTGATTTTAAGGCCTGTTTCTGAAGCCAGGGAGGCAGCCGTCAGGACAATCTGAGAATCATCAGGATAAAGAGAAAGTGCTTTTTCTATTGTAGCAGCCGCACCCGTCATATTTTTATTCCAGTCTTTCTGAACCTGCGCACGAAGCACTAAATATTCACGGTTTTCAGAATCACGCCGTGCATAGACATCAAGGAGTGAAGCAGCACGGATATAATCCTGTCTTGAAACAAGGATCCGCGCCCTGAAAAGAATATAGTAAGTATTTTCAGGTTCCTGCTGCAAAACACGCGCAACATAGCGTTCGCTTTCTTCAAGACGGTTAAGGGAATAACCTGCTTCAGCACACAGTTTTAAGGCAGGAGTGTAAACAGGATTTTTATTAACTATTTTTTCACCAAGTTCAAATGCTTTTGAAGCTTTTCCTGTTTTCAGATAACTCTGTCCCAGGGCGTAGATTATTTCGATTGTATCAGGCGATTTTTCATATGCCTTTTCAAAATAACTGACAGAATCCGAATATTTTTCCTGCCGGCGGCACAAAACTCCATAAAGATAATTTGCCAGGACACTTTCAGAATTTAATTCGAGTGTTTTTTTTAAAGAAGCCTCCGACAGTGCATAATAATCACTGCGGCTTTCACTCGTAAGCAGGACCAGGGAAGGAAGAACTAAAGTCAGGAAATCATAATCTCCCGTACTCTCATCATAAATTCCCTGCTTTGCAGATTCAAGTGCCCCGATATATGGATTTGAAGAAGAAACTTCAAAACTGTCCAGGTTTTCATTTTCAGAAGGCCAGAGGATACTCATAAGAGCGCGGGCAGTCATCAGAAGGATTTTCTCATTTTCCTGATACAGCGAATACTCTTTTCTTAAAAGCGCATAAGCCGTTTTTATTGAGGAAGGAGAACCGTTTTCAACTTCCTTAACCGCCTGAGGATTTACTCCCGCAAAAAAATTTACTGACTTTTTATGAGGAACAGCAATTGTAACAGCCTGAGAAGGATCTGCAGTGTACTGAGTCTCTATATGATCCTTCGCCGTCACTTTGTCTTTTGGAACAGAACCGCATGAGAAGAGAGAAACTATAATTAAGGCTGCACAGAAACTGCGGCAGAATAATCTCATTCCTTCACTTCCCCTTCCCCCTCACTTTCTTCGCTGTCATACGGAAAATGAGAAGCGGGATTCTGCTGGATTAAAAATAAAACTATAAGGGAAAGCCCTAAAAAAACAGGAAATACAGGCCAGAAAATCGAAAGCCAGCGGCGGAAACTCATTGAAATTAAATCAAGCGAAAATAAAAGAAAATATGACCCCATGCACATTAAAAGCACAGATGGAAAAAGATAAGCCACACGAATCCGTCTGTCTTTTGCAATTCCTGTAAGAAGAGTTGATATGCCTGCAAGCACAATTGAAACAGGCCAGAGTCCGCTGAAGCCGGGGCTTACAAGCCCTGAACAGACTATAACAAAGAAAAAACCTGTAAGAACGGAATAAAGACCAATAAAAAAAAGCTGTGCGTAATTAAACTTTGCCAGGGAAAGATAAAAGACTATGGCCCCGGTTACGGTTAAAATCACCGTCCACGGCTCAACATGTCCGTTAAGGCGCAGTGCAATTCTTGTAAAAAAAAGCACTCCCGCAAGAATACAGATAACGCCAAGAGCCAGAATCATATTTAATGTAGCTGCAGTCAGTTTCTTCATGCCGGACCTTTAAAATATACAGGATTTAATACCACGCAGAAAAATAAAAATTAAACAGCACGGTAATATACAGAATACACCAAGTTCCGCCCCCTTGCCAATAACAAAGCACTTTGCTACTCTTTAAATATGAAGTTTAAAGCAGCAGCATTTGCATTAATAACTCTTTTTTTAACGGTTTTCACCTCCTGCAGAAAAGCACAGGATAATGATGACCTTACCCAGCTCCAGAACCTGCTGACAGACTCAAGCCTTTCCGTTCAGACAAGATATGCCGTAATAAACAGAATAGCAAACAGCTTTTACACAAACGGAAAATCAAGCGAAATGACGCTGTTCCTTACAGAATGGGTCGAAAAACACCCTGACGACATCTACAATTCCTACTGGCTTTTAATGATTGCTTCAAACTATCTTGAAAACGGGGCAGATTCCGTAGCCGAATACTATTTCGACAGAATCCTTAAAAACTACCCTGACCTTCTGATACAGGGAAAATCTATTCACTTTATGTGCCTCCAGCACCTGATTCAAATCAGTAAAGACTCAAAAAACCGTATTTTCTATTTTAATCAGCTGGTAAGCCGTTTTCCGTCTCTTGTCAGCATTACCGAAATGTATGTAAGGCTTGCACTTGAGTACGAAAAAGAAGGCGAATACAACCAGGCCCTTAAATCCTATTCAATGTTTTTAAAACAGCCTGATGCCTCAACCATCCAGATTCCGGGAATTCAAAACGCCTACTCAACAGCCCGCAAGATGGTCGATTTTTCAAACTCTTCAAAAGACTGGACCTTCGACTCGCTTGAATCACTTGAAACATCGGTAAAAAAGGCAATCAGACAGTACGACTGGCGCTCACTCGACAAATACCGCTCAAAAGTAAATTTCTTTGCAATGTCATGGAAATCAAGTGAAACTGACGCAAATGCCCTTGAAAACTTTTCAATGCGCGGCTTCATGGTAGGACAGAGAATCCGCTACAACGAAAAACTCGACGAAACTTCAAACCCGAACGAGGCATACCTTCGCACTACCGGCTGGAGCCCTTACATGCCGGTCTGGTACCTGTATTTCAGAAAGGTAAACTTTCCTGTAGACCCGGAAATCCACGGCCGCTGGGAATGGGCTGGAATCTATTATGGCGAAAAAATGTAAAGGAAAAGTGTCTTATTGTTCTGAGCACTTTTTCCTGAAAACTGCAGTTATTTTATGCCTGTTTTTCCTTCCGCTTTCGTTTTTACATTCTGAAGAAGCCTTGTCAAAAGCAGGCGGAATAGACATTCCTGACACACCTTATGCAAAAACACAGATAAAAAAATACATTGACCAGTACACAAAGCCCTTCGGAAAACAGCAGCTTTACGATGTTTTAGACGGAGGCGAACTTTACCGCCTGTATGTAAGACAGGAATTAAAAAAAAGAGGAATGCCTGCCGCCCTGGAATATCTTCCTGTAGTCGAAAGTGACTACAATCCCCTTGCGGTGAGCAGAAGCGGGGCAAAAGGCCTGTGGCAGTTCATGGACAATTCGATTGCAGGCCTTTTAAAAAAGACTGAGTGGATTGATGAGCGCTATGACCCGTGGAAAAGCACTGACGCAGCCCTTACAAAACTTCAGGAAAACTATACCCAGTTTAAAGACTGGCCTGTTGCAATCGCAGCCTACAACTGCGGGGCAGGTGCAATGAAAAGAATCCTTGCAAAAAGCCCGGTAAAAACCTTCTGGTATATTTCAGAAAACTCACTTTTAAGGGACCAGAGCGTACAGTATGTGCCTAAGCTTCTTGCAATCTGCACGCTTGCAGAAAACCCTGAACACTACGGAATCACTCTTCCTGAAGTAACAAAATCAACGCTCTACGCAGAATTTGACTATCTGCCCGTAAAAGAAGAGATTAACCTCGACCGTCTGGCCTCCGAATTAAAAATGGACAGTGCCATACTAAAAAAACTCAATTCAGCCCTTTTAAAAGACTGTACTCCCCCCTCTTCAATTTACCAGCTCAGGCTTCCGCCCGGAATGAAAAACAGTGCCGCCTTCGCAGCTGAAGTAATCTTAAATCACAAAAGCCATGTTCCTCCAGCCAGAGGCAAAACTGTTGTGCATACAGTGACCCCGGGAGAAACACTGTGGTCGATTTCAAAAAAATACGGAGTAACAGTTGAAAGCATACAGCTTCTAAACGGCTTAAAGTCAGGAGATACCCTTCCGGCAGGAAAAAAACTTTATATCAAACAGTAAAATGCCGAAAATTTAATGGCGGACTGTCTTAAAAAAACAGACAGTGACTGCTTAGACCGGTAATTACAGGGAGCTGATTTTGAAAAAGTTTATTTCGTTTACCCTTTCAGTTTTAATTAGTACAGCCTTTTTATCTGCAGAAGGCGGCGACATGACAAGTGAGAGTTTTATCGACTGGACGACAAACACTTTTACCTCGTCAGTAAAACTCGACCTTGATAAAGCAGGAATTACAATGCCGTCAGGAAAAAATACAGCTGTAAACCAGATAAACATGGAACTTCCTGACCTCATAAAAGATCCGCTCCTTTCCCTCAATGTAAACTCAAGCACACAGCTTTCTGACCTTATTCTTTCTGATTCAATTACACTTGAAGAAATAACCCAGATTGTAAACACTTCTAAGCGCACTCCGGGAATATTTGTAAATTCAAGTTCTACATTAAAAGTGGATCATACAATCAACACAATACGCGTTTCTTCACTTTTAATCCGGCATAAATATCCGTATAAAAACCCGCGTCCTGTTGAACTCGTTCCAAGCCGTGCTTACACAGGAATTATAATTGATGCCCGGGGCGCTCTTCCTGTTCACGGAGAATTTACAAAAGATGACGTTTACCCGTGTTTTTTCCCGCAGATATGGGATGAAAACATGAACCTTATCTATGAAAGGAATATGGGAGATCCTGAAACTGAAGCAAAAGAAGGTTTTGTACGCTACGACTGGTCAGAGGACGAAACAAGATATGCAGATAAAGTCGGATTTGATCCCCTTCACATAAGCGCAAGAAAAGTCTACGGAAGATTCAGGACAGATCCTGTTATTTCAAGAAATGATGCCTTAAAAATTCTTTCTGTACCTGAAAACCTGGAACTTCTCCGCCAGGGAAAAGTAGTAGTTCTTTTAAACAAAGAAAACCTCATCAAGGGCGTTGAAGTTCCTGAAAAAACAAAACAGTACTATGCGGCAATCAAAGAATTAAAACAGCTGCTTTTTTCACCTGAAGACGCACCAGTTATACAGGACACAATAAGAGGCATTCAGATTCTCTATGATTTAAAGTTTGTTGCTGACAGTGCCCGTCTTTTAGACAGTGAATATGAAAAAGTCAAAAATCTTGCAGAAAGCCTGAAAAAAATCAATGTTGACAATGCCTATACAATTCTTATTGAAGGACATACAGCGGACGTAAACAAACCTGAAGGCCAGATGAAACTCAGTATCCAGCGAACACAGACAATAATGAATGAACTTGTTAAGAACGGACTTGATAAATCACTCTTCTCTTACCGCGGTTACGGCGGAACACAGCCGGTTGCAAGCAACGCAACACCGGAAGGCAGGGCCCAGAACCGCCGGGTAATAATCACGGCACGGCCAAAAGCAACATACATTCAGAGGAATTAGGATTACAAAAATCCATCCCTGGATTTTTGTAATCGCATGAATTTTCTTTAGAAAATTCATGCTTTTCAGGTCAGCGCATCCGTGCGCTGCTTTTTACTTTTGCAGAAGTTTGAATACTCCGTCATCTTCGTACTGAACGCCCACACCGTCACTTTCAAGAGGAACCTTTCCCTTACAGAAAAAGTTTTCACAAAGCTTAATGTAATACTCTGCAGTTTTATCCTCAGGGCGCTCATCCTTAAGGGCCTTAAATTCACAAAGGGCCGCACTGTAATCCTTAGCCTCAAAAAGATCCATTGCTTTTTCCCATTTTTCAACAAAAGGAAGAAGCTTTCTGCCCTTTTCGCTGTCTTTTTCTGCAAGAGGCTCATAAAGACGGATCGGCGTATTTACATTTACAACGCGGACACGGTCAAGACGGCGGACAAGGAAGCGGTCTCCGCAGAGATTTCTTGTAGCTTCGCTCATAAGAATACCGCCGGTCGAATACTGCTTGTTCACCCCTTCAAGACGGCTTGCAAGATTTACGTTGTTACCCATCATTGTGTAATTCTTTTTGTTTTCACTGCCCATATAACCTGCAATCATTTCTCCGGAATTAAGACCGATACGGGTAAAGATTGAACGGTTATTTTTTACCATGATTGTAAAGGCATCATAAAGGTCTGCATCCATATCAGCAGGCTTCTCTTCTGCGGCAGTCTTTAAAATTTCCTGATTCATAATCTCTTCTGCAGCCTTCATTTTAAGGGAAGCCGCAACAGCACGTTCTGCGTGATCACTCATCTTTACAGGAGCACCTACAAGGGCAATGATTGCATCTCCTTCATACTTATCAACAGTTCCCCTTTCTTCCATGATGATGTCCGACATTTTTGTAAGATAAAAATTAAGAAGGGCAACAAGCTGGCTGGCAGTCAGGAGCTCAGAAAATCCTGAGAATTTCTGAATATCTGTAAAGATAGCCGTCATTTCAAGACGCTGACCTCCAAGTTTAAAACTTGAAGGATTTGCAACAATCTCATTTACGACTTCCTTTGAAAGACACTGTGAGAAGGCATTTGTAATAAACTTTTTATCTTTAGATGCAGTTAAAAAGCCTACGACTGTTGTTACTACAAAAGTAATGAAGACGGAAGAAACAGGCACAACAGCGCCGATGTAAGTCCTTGTTACAATAAAGAAAATAAGAAGCAGGGTCAAAGTACAGAAGACTGCAGCAACACCTGCACAGATCTGGCGGCCGGTTCCCTTTATTCTTTTTCCTAAAAGAGAATAGGCAAAGGCAAAAATCAGGGCAGCAAGGACAGAAAGCCATACAGGAGAATCATCAACAAAATCCCTTGCCATGAGCATATTTGTAAGCACATAGTGGGCACCGGGATTAGGATAATGGTCTTCATACTGATTGATTCCCCAGTCTGTTGTACTGGTAGCAGTAGTTCCTATAATGCAGACAGTATCCTTAACCATGGCGGCAAGTTTATCCCTTGAAGTCAAATATTCCTCAAAAGTTGCCCGGTAAGTTGTAAAAGACTCCCTTACATAATCAGAAAGCTCTTTATCGCCGGCAACATCCTGAAGAATTGCAGCTTCCGTATCTTCGGAAAGGGCCTGAGTAATTGAATCGATATAGGCCTGTTTATAGGCTGAATAGTTTTCATAAGTGATTTCATTTTCAGGGTCTTCACCTTCTGCAAGTTCACCCTTTAACCATGCAACGGCATCATACAACTCAAGAGGATTGTCTTCCGTGTAATTTAAGAAACCACCCTCATTCATTGAATCAAGGAAGTTCTTTACTGATTCTTCAAGTTTTATGATACGGTAAACCGGCCAGAGGGAAACCTGGTGATAGTCGTTATAAAGGGCCTTTGGATATTTTAAAAGAACGGACCCGTCATTACTGCGGGGAATACGGATATTTCTTTTAGTCTTAGGAGAACCGTCTTCATTCCATTCAAGAACTGCATTTTCAAGAACAATTGCAGAGTTTGAAACTATAACCGATGGATTTCCGTAATATTCAAGAATGGTAGCAAAAACAAGCTGACCATAATACTTTCCATTGTATTTTGCCAGAAGGTGAAGGCGGCGCAGATATCCGTCAGGATCTACATCTGCATTTACAAAGCCTGCACTGCCCGTTTTTTTCATAAGTTCAGGAATTGCAGGGAGAATACAGTTAAACTCAGGAGTTTTTGTATCACCTTTTGAAGTAATGTCCTTAAGGGCAATATTATCACCTAAAAACTGTTTTTCTTCATCGGAAATCTGGTCAAAATCAACCATGGTAATTGCAAGAGTTGAATTACCAAAAAACTTAAGTCCGTCTGCAAGATAGGAATCCAGCTTACGGATAACGTGTGAAATGTTGATTAAAATGTCATTTTTAGTATCTTCAGCAGAAGATCTTCCTGCCCTCATGTTCTTGAAGGCAGAATCAATGTAGTCAGGAAGCTTTTTCTCTACAAAATCCTCATCGACTTTTGCCGGGCTCTTGTCGAGAAAGCTTAAATCGAATACAACACCGCCTGCCCCAAGATCACGGAGAACGGTAAGGCAGTCTGCATAAACATCACGGGAAAAGGGCCAGGAGCCGATTTCATCAACGGCAGCATCATCTACGTTAATCATCATTACCCCTTTAGACTGAGGAGTAGATTTTAACGGTCTCTGAAAAAAATCAGCAGTCTTGCTTTCTAAAGTTGTCAAAAGAAGAAGACAACTGACAAGGACTGCGGCAAAGGGTATAAGAAGATAAGAATACTTTTTCATTTTTTATATATGCAGGTATTTTCAGCGCATTTGCGCCCTTTTTATTCTAAATTACTAAACCCCGGAAACAATCTGTTTCCGGGGTTTCCTTAAACTAAAAAAAATTACTGTTCCCAGTCGTAATCAGCAGCAGCGTTACTTGCACGTGAAGAAGCGGTTGCAGTACCTTTTTCTGAAGAACGTGCAGCGGCAGTTGAATCCTTTGCTACAGTACCTTTAGAAATACCCTTTCCTGCAGGTCCCCTGCTTGCTGCCAGAGATTCTACAGTTCCCTTTTTCATAGCCTTGATTGTAACTTCCTTTCCGTCTTCTCCTGTTACAACAAGGGTAGAATTAACAGCAGTATTGATAACAGTTGAAAGACTGAGCTTCTGTCCGGCTTTAACTTCCTTCATTAAGCCAGGTTCTGCTTCAAAAGTTACTTTTCCCTTTACTGATTTAACAGTAAACTCGTCTGCTGCAAAAAGCATTGCAGCTGCAAAAAGAGTTACAGCAAGTGCAATAAGTTTTTTCATTCCAGTTTCTCCCATAATTATATTTCTCATGGTATTTTAAAGATTTCTGTCTGAACAGAAACCTTACTTACTTTTATAATAGCCCGTTTTTTTAAGATGTCTAATTAAAAACAAATAAAACATCTTTTTAAAATTTGAACCGGCCCTGACTGACTTTATGAAAAAAGTCTTTCCTAAAGCTGCTTTTTAAATTCCCTTAATATGTCCGAACTTGAAGGAAGTTCCAGCCTTACATCAGAATCCGGAACAGCAACCGGAGCAAACTCTTTCCATGATTCTTTTAAAGGAAGCAGTTTTGCTTCTTTACCGTATTTTTTCCACTGGCGGATACCAGTCTGTCTCTGAAGGGCAAAGCTGTCCTGGGGTAAGGTAATTTCGTTTGGAATCCATACTTTTCCGTCAAGAATAATACATTCACCGGCTTTTGCGGCATCTGCAGGTTTTACACCGGCATCAAAGGCCATATAGATATGACCTGGAACGGTAATAAAGGCTGTTTCAATACCGATAGCTTCAAGCAGGGAACAGTTTAAGATTGTAAGGTCGTCACAGTCACCACCATGATAACGGAGGGTCTGGTAAGGGAACTGAAGGAAGTCCACGGAAGAAGTACCTGTGTTATCAGTAAAGGCAGATGACGGGTCAACAACATAGTTGATTCCATACTGCTTAAGGGCGGCAAACATAGCAGCAGCATACTGAATGTTTTCAGGAACTGAAGGCGAAAGATTGTCTTTGATGATTGATTTTACCCGTTTTGCAAACATGGAAGCTGAAACGTCATTTGCAGAAGCAAAGGCAGCTGCCTGACGGTCATCTTCCCAGGTCATTGAGTTACGGCTTAAGGTAACAAAACTTACAGGCTCAGTGTACTCAACGGTTTTTCCAAGAGATTTATAGGAAACAGTGATTACCGCCGGAGTTTCTATTGCTGAAAGATTATTCAGGATATTTTCATTAAGGAAGGCTGTAAGTTCACAGGTAAATGTCTCCCCTCTTTTTGCATGAGGAATGGAGAAAGCCTTTGTAGGACTGGACATGAAAGCTTCAATGTAAACATATACGTCAATATTTTTGATGTCATTTGATTCCCTGTTTACAAAAGTAAGGGAACCGAAACTATGGTCATCATAACGGCTGTAGAATACAGGGAAAAGCTGTTTTGTATCTGCTTCTACAAGTTCAATATCACTCTTGGAAAAAAGTCCCTTTGAAAGACTGTAACGGAGGCAGAGCCCTATTTCAAGATTACTTACGAAAGGTACGGGTTTATATGCAAAAACAGAATAGCCGGCAAAAAGGCCTGCAGAAAGTTCAGGAATTATATGGAAATTGGCCATTCCCCTTCCACCGTAAACAATACCTGAAGCACCGTCAAGTTCCTGTTCCTTATCTTCGTTAATGGCCCACACACCGCCAAAACCTTCCGCAGAAATACTGAAACGGTCAGTAATACGCAGGTTATAGCCTAAGGCAAGAGTTCCGGTATAAGTATTTAAAGTGTTGATTCCTGACGCCTGAATAGGGAGAAGTCCTGCCAGAAGTGCACAGTAAAGGCTGTCACGGCCGCGTAAAGTAACCGGCGCAAAATCAATGCCTGCATAACCGCCTGTAGAATTATCATAATTCTCTTCATCGGTTGTGTTGTAGGCAGGCATAAAGCGTACTGCAAAATCAGAAGCAGAAAGACCGGCACCTGAATAAAGCAGCGCGGCAAGAACACAAAGAATCCTTAATCTTTTCATGGCCGGACTCCTTACAGACCGAGTTTAGCGTTTGCTCTTTCAAGCCCCTTCTGTGCACCGGTGTTCTGGGGAGCCTTTGCAAGAACTTTTTTATACTGGGCAACGGCTGCAGTATAGTTTCTTTCGAGCATGTAAACATTGGCAAGATTATTCATTGCAGCAACAGAAGTTGCAGATGAAAAAGCCGTCCTTGCTTCTGCATAGCGGCCTGCGCGTACTAAAGCAAGACCGAGTTTATTCTGATCACCTGAGTTACGGGCACTTGCAATAACCTTTTCGAGATCTGAACTGATGTATTCCTGAATAACGCTTCTTGAAGCCTTTTCAACAGCAGATTTTGAAGGTGTTTCAAATGCTTTTCCGCTGCCAGAGAAAATTGAAGGAGAATATGTTTCCCATGCAAGTTCATTATTTACAAACTCATAAGTACCTTCTGCATCTGAATTTGCCTTTTTGATTGCCTTTGCGGCTGCCTTGCGGCTTGCAGTAAAGCCTTTAGAGAAGTTCTTCATTGAAAGACCAAACCATGCGTTTTCACCGTCAAGAATAAGAGAATCAGGATCTGCAAAGTGACTTGAAGCATTCTTAGGATTGATTCCCAGATTTACAAGAACGATAAAATCATCTTCAAGAGGAAGGAAACCTGTTCCCACCTGAACTGATTCAAGACAGCTTGCAAGAAGAATTCCCAGATCATCATAGTCACCTGAAAGGTTATTCATTGTCTGGAGAGGATACTGAATGGAGTCAAGATTTTCTGTAAGGTGATATTCAACATAAGGAGTTGTTTTATCATCTGAATATTTAATTCCTGCAAGACGGATAGCTTCCATCATTGCAGCAGCAGTCTGAACGCCCTTATTCATTCCTGAATATGCCATACTGTTTACAATACCTGCAACTTCTTTTGCAAAGGTAAGAATTTCGTCAGTTTCCGGAGAAACGAAAGCTGCAAGGGCATTGGCATCAGACCAGTAGAAAGCATTGCGGTTGTAAACTGAAATTACAACGCTCTGAACAGCCTGCTTTTTCTTGCCGAGGAATTCATAGTCAACTACAAGTTCACCGGCAATTTTTCCGTTTTCTGCAAACTTAAGGATTTCAGGAGAGAAGTCTGCATAGAGAGGAAGGTCAACTGAACCGTATTTTCTGATACGTCCGATATTTGCAGATTCAAAAGTTGAAGTCGTATAGCGTCCGGCCCTGAAAGCAACATGAACGTTTTTAACTTCTGCCCCTTCGTTGTTTGTAAGGGTTAAAGTTCCTAAAGGACAGTTTTTATAGGCCTTCATGAACAGAGGGAAAGCAGAATCTTCCTGTTCAAGCCTGATTACAAAGGATGATGAACCGGATTTTCCGGCAGAAACAGTATAACGGATTGAAAGACCGGCAGTAACACCTGAAAGGAAAGGATCGTTTCCGTTACACAGATAAGAAATATAACCGCCTGTTCCGGAAACAGTAAGTTCAGGAGAAACACGGAAGCCCAATTCACCGTATCCGCGGTAATAGAGGTCAGATGATGATTTATTTACCTGATCAATTTTTGTTGATACCTGATGAATACCGAATGCACCGCCTGCACCAAGATAAACACGGGCCAGAGGATAGTAATAAGCACCAAGGCCAAGACCAAAACCTGCAAGATTAAGGTTATCTTCCATACCGTTTGGTTTAGACATGGAAAAATTACCTTCAAGACCGGCAGTAATCATACCGAAAAGATCTGCATCTGCCTGAAGAAAGCCTGAAAAACCGGTGCCGTAATTACTGTCTGAGGGCAGTACAATTCCCGGATTGATACGGAAGGTTAAATCCATGGCAAAAGCACCTGCTGCAAATGCACATGAACAAAGAAGTAAACAAAACTTTTTCATTAATAAAAATCCTCTCTATTTTTAATCATAACACATATTAAGGATTTTTCTATTATTTGAAAATATTTTATTAAAATTTTCTTAAAAAGCTGAATGCCCTTAAATCATACCTGCAAGCATACATACACCTTCCACCATGGCTTTGTGCTCTTCAGGAGCAATTCGTGCGTAAAGGGTGTCAGGCGTATCGCCTTCAAGGACAGGAACCTTTTTCTGAACAAGGATTTTTCCCGTGTCACAGCCTGCATCCACCAGGTGAACGGTACAGCCGGATTCCTTTTCGCCTGCGGCAAGGACTGCTTCGTGAACATTGTGTCCCCACATTCCTACCCCGCCGAACTTAGGCAGAAGGGCCGGATGAAGGTTTACAATGCGGCCGGAATATTCTTCAATGATTTTACCGCCTAAAACAGAAAGATAACCTGCCAGAACGATGGCATCGATATTATTTTCCTGACAGAGTTTTAAAATTGCGTCACTTATAGCAATGCGCTTGGTATCCCGGTCTGCTTTTTCTGCAGCTTCTTTTCCCAGAACGGAAAAGGGACTGCGGATTTCTGCAGGAATTCCTGCCTGACGGGCACGATCTAAGGCATAGGCATTTTTAGTATTTGAAACTACCAGGGCAATGTGATAGGGACAGTCTGAAGCAGATTTTTCGTAATCAATGAGGGCCTGTAAGTTGGTGCCGCCGCCGGAAACAAGAACCGCAATATTCATGATTTTTTCCTTATAAACAATTAAAAAGATCTTACACCTAAGATTAGCACAGATTCAGGCCTTGGTGAAGAGAAATGAGATTCAGTTCCTTTTCTGGGCCAGTGATGCAAATTTTGAATTCTGGAGTGACATGGAGTATTCATATACAGTAAATCCGGATAATCCTGCCGATTACTGGTACAACATGACCGTTCACGAAACTGAAGAATATAACTTCAACATCAACTACAACGAAGCTTTAAACCAGACAAACCTCTGGGTAAATGCAGTAGTCCGTGACGAAGGCACTCCGGTGGGAATGGCAGGAACGGGAATTCCCCTTTCAAATTTTATAGAACTTATGTACAAGGATCTTCCTGACGGAATGGAAATGTACCTTTACAACGAACAGAACGAGATTACAGGCGCCACTGATACTTCAATCATCCGGGACAAGATAAATATTTTTGAAAAACTTCCTTTTCTGCAGGACAGCGGCATAAAGCCTTCTTCAATCACCAGCCGGACAATTGCTTCCGGTCAGTATCTTATTGCGCCCATTGATCTTGTAGGCTGGTACATGATTTTGTATACACCATTTACAACAGGCCAGTTCCTCAAAAATGCAGTACAGCCTTTTATTTCAATTACCCTGACAATCATAATTCTCGTACTCCTTATAATAACAATTACAAAAATCATCCTTCAGCTTAAAGTCTTAAAAAATGCAGTCGCAGAGCTTTCTTCAGGCAATGCAGACCTTACAAAAAGAGTTGTAATCGGAAAACGTTCAGTCTTTAAGGTTTTTGACCAGCTGGTGGAAGAAGAAAACCGATTTTTACAGAAGTTTCAGGACATAATACAGTCCATAAAAAACTCGGAACAGAACTTAAGCGGTGTGGGAAATACGATGACTTCCTCTATGGACAATACTGCAAATTCAATCGTACATATCATTTCAAACATTGATGTCGTTCACAATCAGATTGAACAGCAGAACGAAAAAGTTGATGTAACATCAGAGGCAGTGGGCCAGATTACGGAAAACATCGAAAGCCTTGACCGCATGATTAAAGATCAGTCACAGGGAGTAAACACAGCTTCCAGCGCAGTTGAAGAAATGGTTGCAAACATCCGAAGCGTAAACACTTCAGTTGACACTATGGCAAACCTTTTTACTTCCCTTGAAAAAGATGCAAGGGAAGGACAGGCTAAACAGAAAGCCGTAAACGAAAAAATCGGAGAAATTGAAGACAAGTCAAAGATGCTCCAGGAAGCAAACACCGCCATTGCAAACATTGCAGAGCAGACAAACCTTCTTGCCATGAATGCAGCAATTGAAGCGGCCCATGCCGGTGAAGCAGGAAAAGGATTTGCAGTTGTAGCAGACGAAATCCGTAAGCTTTCGGAAACTTCTTCCCAGCAGTCAAAGACAATCGGAGAACAGCTCAACAGCATCTTAACTTCGATTATTGAGGTAGTAACGGCATCCGGAGAATCAAGCAGTTCCTTCAACGCAGTTTCTGATGAAATCGTCCGCACCAACAATATTGTTAAGCAGATCAAGCAGGCAATGGAAGAACAGAATGAAGGTTCAAAACAGGTAATGGATGCGCTGCAGATAATGAATTCAAGCACGGGCGAAGTAACGGACGCCGCACAGAAAATGACAGAAGGCAACAAGATTATTCTTGAGAATATGACCTCCCTCCAGGAGTCTACCCGCTCAATTCAGAAAAGCATGGAAGAAATGGCCGCCGGAGCAGAAAGAATAAACAGCTCCGGCACAGAACTTTCAGAAATCTCAATCAAGATGAAAGAGTCAATTTCTGAAATTGCCGGCCAGATGCAGCAGTTTACGGTGTAAAAAAAAACGGCAGAAGCATTTTTTATGTCAGCAATAACAACCTGGATTGTATAAGGACAGTCAGCATGAAACTTCTGATAGTCGATGAGGGCTTATAAGTTAGTTCCGTCCCCTGAAACAAGAACAGCAATTTTCACGGGGAGATTGTAGCAAAAAAGGGGCGGCGGGGAAAAGGGAGAGGGATTATTGTGACATGATATTCCTGAGATATGCTATAGTATTAATTTTAATTCTATATCGTTTAAAACAATCAGGATAAATATCAAAGGTCAGCACTGAATTAACTGGAGCATATCCTGTTTCGTTTATTACAGCTTTACCGGCGGAATAGTAATATGGGGCATACTCAAAGTCAGTAACAAAAAACGGTTTATGGTCATCAGAACCTACACCATGATGATCATAATACCTTTGATAATAAACTTCATAAATTCCGCTTTCACATAAAATAATGTAAGGATTAGCATAATAGTAATAATCTCCTTTATCAGGATCATAAATTTTCTCAGGTTCTACCGTCATAGTAATCTCTGGTGTTAAACGCTGAAAAGTACAATCGTTAACACAATTGCTTTTTGTCTTTTCAATAGTTGCAATTCTGGAAGTTATACGCGAGTCATTAATCATTTCACCATCTGCAGAGTAATTATCAAAACTGATAAATGAATACCATGCCTCCTCCCCTAAAAAAGTCTTTCTTAAAGAACTTTCTATATTGAGTATATCAGAACTAGAAGGCGGAGTTTTTTTATTCCATGTTAATGCATAATACCTGGGTGCAGTATTTCCATACGTCCCTGTAGAATGATCAAAAAGAAAAAAATTGACCTGAGAGTCACATGTACCAAATCCAAATTGTATTTCATCACTCCATATAGCATAAAGATGGATTTCTTCTGTTAAAAAACTATCAATTTCAATATCCTGTACACCGCTGCCGCTGCCATCAGGTTCTGTATTCCAGCCTGTACTTTTAAACAATACGGGATATCCCTGTCCAGTCAGCTTTACGTCATTACACTTATAAAAATTCTTTTTCCAGTCGTCCAGATCAAATGCCTCAGTTTCAATTCCATATTCAAAAATAAGATTTGGTGCACCATAACCAGGAACAGAAACATTATTTTTTTCATCTTTATAGTAGTAAGCATTTACATAGAAATCATTATCTTTATAGAAAAATTCAACCTGATTTTCAGCATCATACAAATGATCGGGCATACCTGGAGCCCTGCCTTTATGAAACCTGATGATATCCCCGAAGGTAATATAATTTTGTCCCGGAACCGTTGTGTTCAGAAAATCCGGATCAAACAGCGGTAAAATCTCATTCATAGTTTTATTGTAATTAGGATGATATACGACTGTCTTTTTGCCTGCAGGAATGCGGGACCACTTACCGTAGAAAACGGTATTCTTATCCAGTCCGACCGTATCCGGCTCTATCTTTACGTCATCAATATACCAGCCGACAAACTCATAGTCTTCGATTACAAGGGGAGCAAGCTTGTCTTCATCCAGCAGGACATAACGGTCAAGCTTATTTTTTGTATTATTCAGCTGCTCCAGGGCTGTCTGGAGCTGTACTGTATAATCATCATGAAAAATTGCAGCATCATTGTCCTTTATTTTCCAGGTTACTTTTACGGGTATCGCACTCCACCTGCAGTAAAGGGTAATGTTTCCGTTAACAGTATCACCAGACTTAACTACCCGCCCGTCTTCAAACATCCACCCGTCAGAGTAGATATAATCTTCAACATCAGTACCGGTCTCTTCGTCATAATGAGACCCGTTATTTTTTTCTAAAACCGGAAGTTTTTCCGCAGTAAGCTTAAAGCCTTTCTGGCAGAAAAAAGAATCAGGTGCCCCGCCAAATTCATTTTGATAGGTAACCTTAAAAACTTCAGTCGGGGAAGCCTGTTCAATAGTCTCTACAGTACAGCCCGACACCAGCAGAGCTAACGGGATTAAAAACAAAAATACTTTTTTCATAACTAAACTCCAGAATAAATAATATTATATCATTTATTTATTTGCTAAATGCAGTTCGAGATGTTTTTTTTTCTTTCATTCTCTCTGTTTTGTGTAATTAAGTTCGGCTTTTACAGGATCCCATTCAAAGATTATTTCATCTATAATTACATTATAATATTAAAAATTCGTCAAACAAAAAAAAGGAGCCTTCCGGCTCCTCATATCCCTACTCTATCGTAAACACAACAGGCTCACTTTCGTTTCCTGCGTCATCAATAAAGGTAAAGGTTACGCTGTTAGTGTTATCAGCAGTGCAGCCGGTTAAACTGATTCCAAACAGTTTTTCATCTATATTTACGGAATTATCCAGTGTAATTATTTTGTTTTCCGTATCATCGGAAAAAGCCAAAGCTTTATAAATACCAGAAGAATCAGTCTGTGCCCTCACCTCGGTTGTAAACGACGAAGTGCAGTCAACATCATATTTTATCTGCTTTATACCCGACAGTTTTTCCGTAGTTTGAACGAATAAACTTATCCAGGTACTATAGACTTTGTAAGGGTCAAGACTTCTGGGTTCAGCAACAGGTGCCGTATTGTCATAACCGAAGGCATCTTCAAGAGTAATAAGCTCACCAACATTGTTTACGTCGTCCTTTACGTAAGCATAGATATTGTGAGAACCTTCTGAAAGTCCTTCAGCTCCCCAGTTACCGCTGCCGTATACGTCTTCAAAGACATAATCAGTTTCATAAGTTTTAAGCCAGCCAGATTTTTCAAGACCGTCAGGATCTGAGTCAAACGGCGTTACACTGCAGATACGGTAAGTAAAGAGCGAATTATACGCTTCATTACCTGCATCTACAATCTTACGGTCTTCACTTCTAAACCAGTCTGTATCCATCGGAATAGCAAGATTTTTAATTGACTCTGCATTATACCAGTAAGTAACAGGCATTTCAAAATCAGCAGCAGTTGTGGCCGGAGGTACAGTATCCTTTACAAAATAAAACTGAGTATTGTGTTTTACCCAATCAATAGTTTCATACTGCCCAAAATATCCAGTTTTATATTTATCTGATAATAAATAACCATTACCATAATTACCACGTGCATCGGAAAAACATGTTTCCAGGCAATACAGACCATCAGGAAATTTATAATTATTAAAATTAAAATCAACGGCAATACCGCCAGTTAACAGCAGCTCATCAACGGAATGTTCAGATTC
Source organism: Treponema sp. UBA3862 (assembly GCA_002392405.1). Classification (GTDB taxonomy): domain Bacteria; phylum Spirochaetota; class Spirochaetia; order Treponematales; family Treponemataceae; genus Treponema_D. The sequence goes on from DGGY01000041.1 coordinate 72,424, forward strand.
ATACAATTTTTCAAGTGCTTTTGACTGATAATCAGTAGGATAATTAATCTTATGCTTATATTGAGTTCCTTCCTTAATTGAGTTTATATAATCTATCTCAAACTCGTATCCTGTCATGGTCGAACTTATACTTCTGTTATACATAATTTTTTGCTCATTTTTAATGGTTCCGGAATTATCGCTGATATAAGTCAGATAATATACCATTTTATCTACATTGTTTTCATCATTAGGAACAGGATTATTGTCTTTTATATCACCACCCATTGTATAAAAAATCATTCTGTCTTTAATTCTCTGGGGATAATAATCAGGATTCTGAAATCTTTCCCTGCATCTTTTTGCTGCAATATAATCAGCAGAATTATTTATAAAAGAATAATCATTCTTGTACGAATCAATATCAGTAAGAGAATCTGAAACAACATCATCAATAGTAAAAATATTCTGGTCCGTTGATTTTATAAAATGTCCAAGGCCATAGCCTAACACAAATCCCTGATCAGGTAAAAAAAACTTAGCGCTTAGAACAAGCGGAGAAATGGTATCTACATCATTAGCCTGCGAAAAACCAAAAGTTACTTTTTTATTTGCAGTTACACCAGCGGAGTTTTCTATTGACGGATGAATAACGATTTCAACATATCTCGTACGGTAATCATTACGAACCATATCAACTGACAACTCCCAGTCATCAGCTTTAATGTACTCTGATGATGCTGAGTCATAAAAGTAATAGCGGTTTCCCTTTTCAGAACAGGTACGACCTACATCGCCATAAATCTTTTCAACACTTTCAAAATAAAGGTTATTCTTGTTCTGAGTTACGATAAACTTATAGTTACCATCCTCATAATATGTACTATCCTTCATATCTTTAATATTTATTTCAATCTGTTCACGATCTATAAAGGACCCGGTTATTTTGCTTTTAAGTTCATATATATAAGATTCGGGCTTGCAAAGGTATATCGGTCCCTTATGCAGGTTAAAATTGAGCGTTTCATCATTAAATTTTAAGGAAAAAGTTTCCAGCGGATATATCGTCTTATCAGCACATGACAAAGAAACAACATATGGCCGTGGATTAACAAGAGGTGAAATTACAACGGTTTTTCCTGTTTCATTCAATTGCTTTATTGTTACAGATATTGTTTCAGAATTGAGCTGTGAATATGAGTCTGAAAATACAACATAATTCTCATCAAGCAGGTTATCAGAATCTTCCGGATTAGTACCATAAAAATACGCAATCCATTTATCTAAAACGTAATCATCGTTAACGGAAAAGTTAAGCGTAAAAGGGACTCCTGCCTTAAAATAATTAGTTCCTTCCTGCTGTATAATTCCATATTGAGTGTTCCTGACACTTACAAGAACTGTATCTTCCTTTGCATTCGCAAGTGAAATCTGCTCATCAACTTTTGTCTTAAGGTCTGCCCCGTTCATAAAGCTCTCACATCCTGAGAACACTATACAAACTAATACCCCCCCCATCATCATAAATGTAGGGAGAAGTTTCTTTAATGCGTTTTTAATCATAAACACCCTCAAAATAACTGTTTATTAAATTTATAACACATTCTAAGCAAATTTTCAGAGTTTTAGAAGAATATGAGGAAATATTGAGATTTAAAGGGTCAGGGATCGTGGCGGAAACACCGCAGCGAAGCGAGGAGTTGCAGCAAGAGCCCGGCCCGCGCCGAAAGGCGCGGGAGACCCCCAAAGTTTATTGAGGAACCTTTAAATTTGTTACGTCAACCATTTCGACAATTTGAACTTTCTTTTCCTGCTGAATGAATCCAAGTGAATATAATGGGAGCGTATCAAAATCATTTGTGGTGCCGACATTTGTATCAGCAATTTTTACAGCCGGATGAACTCCAAATCTTTTTGAATTTGCAAGAACAAACTTCATACTTGTTGCACGGTTATTTGATGCCTTACATTCAATAATTACTGTATTGCCGTCTTTTTCAAACAGAAAATCAAGTTCCGGAGAACCCGTTGCATCACGAAAATAATATAAATCTCTTCCTGCCTTAGAAAAAGCAGATGCTACCATGTTTTCTGCAACCGCACCTTTGTAAGGACCTAAATCGCCGTCAAGGATTTTTGCCGGGACATCAGAACCAAGCTGAGATATTAAAAGTCCTGTATCAATATAAAAAACCTTGAATTCACCTGCCTTTTTTTCAGCTTCAAGCGGGAATGCAAGTGATTTAGTATTGTAAGACCGGATAACAAGACCTACATCTTCAAGATACTGCAGTCCGTCTGCTTTTTCAGGGGAATGACCTTTTACATCGACAAGACTGTACTGGAACTTTTTATATTCTTTTGAAAGCTGGGCGGGAAGAGAATTAAGACAGGCTTCTGCACGAAGTTTGAGAACTTCGTTTACCTTATCGGCTCCATCTTTGTCTTTATAGCGGCCAAAATCGTCTTTAATTGAATTAAGGATTTGAGTCTGAATATCGCGTACTGAATTTAAATCATGAGTATCAAAGAAAGTATTAACAACTTCCGGCATGCCGCCAACAATCAGATACTGAAGATAAAGCTGGCGCATACTCTGATGCACGGTCGGTTCTATGACAGTCTTTTGTTCAATAGATTTCTTTACATACTGAAGTACATTTTCATCCATGCCGGTGTTAATCAGAAATTCTCCGAACGTAAGAGGATACATTGTAATCTGCTCTTCATAACCAACCGGCACACCTCGGACATAAGGCCTTCTGAATCCTTTTACACCAAGAAAACTTCCCGTACAAATTACATCAAAGCGACCGTCGATTGCCCAATATTTAAGGGAGCTGCGGGCATTCGGACAATCCTGAATCTCATCCAGAATCAGCAGTGTCTTATTCGGGATAAAACGGGCGGTACGTTCAGCCGCAGTTATAGAAAGAATCATCTGGCTCACATCAAAATCACCGTCAAAAGCTTTATGAACGGCAGTATTTGCGCGCAAATCCAGATAAACTACATTTTCATAAAACTGTTTTCCGAATTCTTTTGCAATAAACGTTTTTCCTATCTGTCTTAAACCGCGAATTACAAGAGGATGATGTTCACGGTTTTTCCATTCTATAAGTTCCTGCCATATATTTCGTTTCAGCATACTGATTATCCCTTGAATTGTATTATATAATAAGGTTGTCAGAATTTAAAGGTAAATTACAACAATTATTGTCAGAATTCAGAGGTATTTAAGGGTTTAAATTGTCATTTTTCAAAGGTATTTTAAAGGGATTATTGTCAGAATTCAAAGGTTCGGGTCAGGGATCGTGGCGGAAACACCGCAGCGAAGCGAGGAGTTGCAGCAAGAGCCCGGCCCGCGCCGGAAGGCGCGGGAGACCCCCGTATAAAAAAAACCGGCAGAAGCATTTCACTTTCCACCGGCTTTGCAGTTTAATTTTTACGACGCCCTACTCCAGGACTGTAGCTTCATGGCTGCCCTTGAGCTCTGTGCCAAGGTCGTGGTCTGCGGCCTTTACGTAACCGATTCTGTAAGCCTTCATGTCCGGGATGCCGAGTTTTTTGTGCACGTCTGTTGCAAAAGAAGCTGACTTTTCGTTAAAGCGGGCTATGATTTTGTCTGCGTCCTTTGCCTTAACTGCAAGGATAAGACCGATTCCCATGTTGTAGGTGCCCCACATGCCTTCGGCGTCTGCACCACGGCGAATAAGTTCATCAAAAATTGCAGGCTTTTCCCAGCTGTCCTTTTTGATTACTGAAACAAGGTTTGCACCTTTAGCGTACATGCGGGGAACATTTTCGTAGAAACCGCCGCCTGTAATATGAACCATACCGTGAACTGATTTTCCGAACTTTTTAAGGACGTCCATTACAGGGCGTACGTAAATACGGGTTGGAGTAAGAAGAGTTTCTCCGATAGGTTTTCCGTTAAAGTCCTCGTTAAAATCCTTAACAAGCTTACGAACCAGGGAGTAGCCGTTTGAGTGGCAGCCTGTGGAAGAAAGACCGATTAAAACGTCTCCTGCTTCGATTTTCTGGCCGGTGATCATCTTTTTTTTGTCACCGAAGCCTACGCCGAAACCTGCAAGGTCGTATTTTCCTATGTCATAAAAATCAGGCATTTCGGCAGTTTCGCCGCCTAAAAGGGCACAGCCTGCGTCCACACAGCCGTCTGCAACTCCCTTTACAAGCTGACCTGCAACCTTTGCATCAAGCTTGCCGCAGGCAACATAATCAAGGAAGAAAGAAGTCTGAACGCCTGAACACAGGATGTCATTTACGCTCATGGCAACACAGTCGATTCCAACAGTGTCGTATTTTCCCATCTGGAAGGCGATATCAAGCTTGGTGCCGACACCGTCAGTTCCGGAAACGGCAACAGGATGACGAAGTCCCTTTGGGATTTCAAACATGCCGTTAAAACTTCCAAGGTCAGATAAAAGCCCCGGAATGCGGGTACGCTTTGCATGAACCTTGTATTCGTTTACAGCGTTGTAACCTTCTTCAACATCAACACCTGAATCTTTGTAATCAATTGCCATTTTTTGCTCCGTAAAAAACACCGCCGGGCGGCATAGAATATTAAAAAATTATAGCGGTTTTACGGGTTTGTGTCATCATAGGGAGCTTTTTCCCGCTTTCCGGGGTTCCGGCTTACGCCTCCATCGTCCTCGCCGCCTGGGCGCCTGCGGTCGACTGCGCCCCTCCAATCGGGGCTAGTTTCCCATCTTAACAATACAGGCAGGAACGATGCCGCTTTTATCCTAAAAAGCCAGCTGCATTGAATTTATTTCGTCGTGCAGTGATTTTTCTACAAAGCTGTTCAGGGATAATCCGACTTTTTTTGCGGCAACTGCTACCTGACTGTGAAATAAAGGGGAAAGCCTGACATTGAATTTTTCGGAATAAGGCTTTTCCGGTTCAACTCCGTCTTCCTTACACCACTCAAGGTAGTCGTCTACAGAAGCATGAAATTCCTTTTCAACTTCATCTACGGTTGTTCCCTGAAAGGTAATTACAGTCCTTGTGTTAATTACCTCACCTGAAAAAACGCGGGCTTCATCATCATATTCTACAACTCCGGCAAATCCTTTATACATCATCATTTTTAACTCATAACCAGACAATTAATTCCAGTTCAGAAATTGCTCCAATCCACATCCACATACTGTCCTTTCAAATATTCTGCTGCCAAAAAAGGATTTAAAAGATCCTCTTCAGAAAGAAAAACAAATCGATCTAACTCCCACCCCTCAGGATGCGGGAATACAACTGACGACAATTTTGTACACCCGGAAAAAGCTTTTGGGTATATTCTGTAACATTCATCAGATAAAAGTACAGAAGTAATTTTACGGCAATTCATAAAGGCCTCTGATCCAATAACCTCTACACCAGCAGGAACTATATATTCACCGGCCTTTCCTTCAGGACATAAAACAAGTTTTAACTCATTCTCAATTATTCTAAGCAGGACTCCGTCTATAGACTTATAGTTTGGATTCAACTCATCTACATTAATACTTTCAAGTAATAAACAGCCTGCAAAACAGGTTGGATCAACAATCACGACTGAAGCTGGAATTGATACAGACTTTATTGCACAATCCCTGAATGCAAAGCTGTAAATTGCAGTAACAGTTTGCGGAATAATAACTTCTTCAAGCTGCTTACAACCCATACAGAGCTGCGAAGGTATTATTGTAAGGCTTTGTGGCAAAGCAAGCTCTTTAAGAGAAGAGCACCCCCTAAAAGTCTGGTCATGTAAAACTTCAAGTTCCTGAGGCAGAACAATTTTCTTAATACTTGTACATTCCATGAACGCCCCGAAACCTATCTTTTTAACAGAGGAAGGAAGCTCCAGCGTCCCGGTTAATTTATTTAATCCTCTAAAAGCATACGAGCCAATTTCTTCTACAGACTTACCGATAATAACACTTTCAAGAGAAGGAAGATTCTTAAATAGTGAATCAGGTATTATTTTAACAGAATTACCAATTACTACTTTTTTAAGGGAAATACAATCATTAAAAACCTCATGACCCAAGGTTTCAACACTGTCAGGAATAACTATCTCTTCAAGGCTATTGCATCCACAAAAGGCAAGATTACCTATATTTTCTATAGATTTACCGATAATAACACTTTCAAGAGAAGGAAGATCCTTAAATAGTGAATCAGGTATTATTTTAACAGAATTACCAATTACTACTTTTTTAAGGGAAATACAATCATTAAAAACCTCATGACCCAAGGTTTCGACACTGTCAGGAATAACTATCTTTTCAAGGCTATTGCATCCACAAAAGGCAAGATTACCTATATTTTCTATTCCGTCAGCAATTGTAACCGTTTTTAAGTTTTTACATCCATAAAAACAAGCGTTAGGAATCGAGTATATATCTGTTTTATTAGAATTTCTCTGAATAAAAGAATGAGGACGATCATCGTAATAAACAGTCACTTCGCCTAGATAGCCCTGTGAGTCATATCTTCCATAAATTGACTTATCCGAGATTTCATAACTATCGTACCAGTGATCGTAAAACTTAGGATGACTATAAGAATATATAAGAGGAAAAGATATTTCAGTAAGAGAATTACATCCCCAGAATAAACCGTCACCGATGGCTGTTATACCTTGAGGAAGATTTATACTTTTTAAATTTAAACAATCTCTGAATGCTTCAGCCCCTATCGAAACAACGTTTTCTGGTATCTTCAGGGACTCAAGGGAAGTACAGTTTCTAAAAGCCCCGTCCCAGATATTTTTTAATGAATCAGGAAGCCTGACATCTTTAAGTGTTGTACACTCCCAGAAAACAAAAGGCGAAATGTTTTCAACACTCTCAGGAACACTTATCTCCTTAAGATTTCTACAAAAAGAAAACGCTTCTATACCAATCTCTTTAAGATTATCGGGTAATTTTATATCATTCAGTCCTGTACAACGCGAAAAAGCCCCATCCTCTATAACAGTCAGACTTTCAGGCAGTCCAATAGATCTGAGACTTTCGCATCCCCAAAAAGCTGATTTACAAATCTTTGTAATACCTTCAGGAATCGTTAACTTCTCTAAACTCTTACACCCAGCAAAAAAGCTTAGGGGTATTTCATACGAATTTAAGGCCAGAAAAGCAGGAGTTATTTCAATATCAGTAAGTGAGCTGCATCCCGAAAAAACACCTACACCAACAGTCCATGAACTTAATTTAACCTTTCTAAGTTCTCTACAATCGCTAAACGCAAAGTCACCTACATCACAATATACATCAGACAATACAAAATCCATTTCACTTAATGAATGGCAGAAGGCAAAAGCATTTTTTCCAATTTTGTGACACCCAATTCTGGCCTTGCGAAGTTTGCTACATCCCTGAAAAGCACCTTCACCTATTTCGTATACACTAATCGCTATTCCAGTCAAATTACTTACATCCCAAAAACAATTCTGAGGAATATTCCATACTTCATTTACATCTTCCAACCTGTGAAATACAAGTTCTACTTCGACATCTGGTTTACATCTTGATAAGTCTCTTAATGCTTGAGCTACTTCCCAGAAAACTTCAGCACTATCCGCGTTAGCATCAATCAATATTATTATCTTTGCGTTTTCTTTCATGGATTTAATGACATCAGGAGCACTTGCCCAGTAGGTTTCAAGTGTATCAATCCATTTAGCATGGAGCTTTACATCTTGAGTTAAATCAGACAGCTGGGCACCAGTTACCCGGTTCTGCAGGCTCTCATCCGTGTACCAGCCTCCAAATGAATAATACTCTTTTGAAATGTCAGTAGAAGAAGGAAGTTCAACAGGTTGGTTTTCCGTAAAAGTCTGCGGGGCAGAATACCCTTCGCTCCAGTAACCGCCGTTTAATTCGTAAGTTATCCGGTGTCTGACTTTCGCTTCCTCCGAAACATCAGTTGTGCAGGAAAACACAAGGCCTGTCATTGCAATCAAAAAACAGGCCTTGAAACATTTCACAAAGTTATAATACCTGAAAGGAAGATTTTTCATGGGGTCACTCTCTCCGTAAACTCTTTTAGATATTATAACATATTATTTAAAATTGTCAAAAAAAGCTAGTTCCCCATCTTAACAAGGCAGGCAGGAACGATGCCACTTTCAGGATAAATATAATACCAGTCAAAAGCTCCATTGGTATGAACACGATTTACTTTGTAATAATTATCATAAATAGTCCGTGTAATATACGTATCACATGTATTCAGATAATTTGTAAGTGCGTAATCAGTATTTGTCATTCTTCTGTCACTGTCAGAAGAAAAACCATATTCTTCAGTGGAGAGTTCATCCTTTGACAATAAAAATACTTTGTCATTTATACCTGACTCAATTTCATAATCCTGCAGCAGGGCAGATGCCTTATCCGTAAACGCCTCCCTTATGAAGCCGTTACCCTCATAGGTTGTATTCGTTTTCAAAGTGGTTGCGTAGTAGCTGCCAGAATTCGTTTTATATGACAATCCGTTCAGATAAGCACGTATTGCACTGGCCGCATAATTATTAGGTTTAACAGTTACATCATCTATACTCCTATTGTAATAGCTATTTTCGTCAGCACCATATCTGGGATAATCATAATAACAGGAGGCATTAAGTATTTTTTCAGATAACAGCAGGGCTGTTCCGTCATTATAAGTCTTTAATACGCGCCATTTTACCGGTTCAACCTTAAACCATCTGTACGAGTTATCGGAAGATATATGAGCAGCAGAGCCATCTGAATATGAATTATAGTCACCATAAGTATCCTCCAGAACATGACAGTAATAGCTCTTATCCTGTGTATTGTAGCAGTAAGTTAACCCTCCCATAACCACCTTGCGTCTGTCGTCAAAGGCGCTTTCGTCCAGGTCCTGCGGTGCAACCGTCTGAGGGTATACACCGAAATAGACCAGATCATAGAACTTGCCATTAATTTCGCGCCTACCTGCACTGACCGGAACAGGATAACTCCAGCTGTCGTCAACCTTAAAACCGGCACAAACCCTGATATTATGCTTCGGCATTTTAAACTTAAAGGTATCAGCTGACTTTTCGATTACGGTTACGCTTACCTCGTTTCCGTCTTCATTCTTTACACAGATGGTTTTTGTATCGGTAACGCAGCCTTCATCAGGTGTAAAGGTTACGGTAACGTACTGTGAACAGTCTACCCCTTCACTTTTATCAGCACTGATTACACCCTTCTCACACTGCTCAAGCGTTACGGTATATGTGTCCCATACATAAACTTTATTGAATAATGCACTTACGGTAACGTCTTCTGAAGGCATTATAAAAGTGGCGGTATCCCCGTCATAATCTACTGACTTAAACTGTCCGCTCTTTACAGTTACGCTGCCTTCTTCGTAGCCGTCATCAGGCACTACTTTAAGGGTAACTCTTTGTCCTGCGTTAACGGAAGAAGACGGACTTGCAGTTACTCTACCTCCGGTACACTTTTTTACGGTAACAGAATATGTTTCTTCACTTTCCTGATTTCCACAGGAAGTAAAAATAAAGCCAGCCGTTAATAAAAAAACAAAACACAAAAAATACTTTTTCATTAATTCTCTCTCCCTACCAGTTACCCGTTCCCATATCCAGATCTGTGTATAAAGTATCTTCGCTGTCTCTGAGGGAAGTCCTGATCCACAGAGAAGGCATAAAACCTGTCCGTCCATTCTCTGGATTATCTTTATAGGATTTCAAAGTCTTGGTATTAAAAACTTTACCATCCCTGTCCTTTAACAGGGCAGGCAGGCTGTATCCTCCGTTCCAGCCCATATAAGCAGTATTAAATGTTCGATTATAACCAAGACAATAGTCCTTTTTGTTTTTCTCTTTGTCATCACCTTGACCTTCTATGATATATTTTTCAAGTTCCTCATAAGATGACAGATATATTTTGTCCTTAAAATAATTATTGCCGTTTACTTTATCCTTAACATAAGTCGACATAATATATTCACGGGCAGCTGGAGTAAAGGCAGTCTGCAGAAAGCCCTTCCCGCTCCAGTCTGTATCATATTCTCCGGCCGTACCGCCTTCAGTCACAAAGCTGTTTTCAATTCCGTTAAGATAAGCCCTTATATTAGAATACTTATAATCATCAGCGCTTATTGTCTTACCCTTCAAAGTTCGTGTATCACCGTCATAATAATTTATATCAGCTTCTCCTATAATAGCCCTGTATGAAAAAAGCTGATAAAAAGGGGGATCAAAATGTGTACGCTGTCTATTACACAGCGTCATCCATTTGAGCGGCTCAACTTTATAATAGACAGAACCTTTTTTTGCATAGAATTTACCGTCAGAGCCAAGGTACCAGTCATTATAGACAGGTGCAGCCGTCACATCTGAATCTGTCTTCGAAGAAACACTTTGAGGATAATCTCCGAATCGGTAGTAATTACCCGTCTTAAGTTGCTCAGAATGATTCCACTCTTCCCAATATTCAAGAATGTATTTTGGTGCCTCAGTAAACGCATAATCAGAAACCATGTAAGAGCCCTCAATTGTCTGAGTCTTAGTAATCTGACTTACAGTACATCCTATATGAGCCGCAGAAGCAGTTTTGCGCGGCGAATCTGTAAACGAAGCCCTGTCACTCACGTCTTCCGCCGTTCCATCAAGATAGCAGGCAGTAACAGTAAGGCCGTAGTATGAAGGTCTTTGATTAATGTCAAAAACATCAGGAACAACAAACTCAGGAGTTCCCGTTACTTCCACCGAACGCAGAATTTTAAGGAACTGAACATTCGCATTTCCTGCATAGTCATAGAAAAGTACGGAAGCTTCATAGCTTACCCCTTCTTCGACACTAAAGGAGGCTTTAACGCTACCCTTTTCAAATGCCGTCTCCGTAACTCCTCCCGTAGAAAGATTCGTAAGGCGAATGGCAGGATTTTTATAATCAATGGACTGGGATTCTGACCATGACGCTGTGTAATTTCCCGGGGAATCCTCAACTACTTCAGGCGGCTCTAAAAAATCCGGAGCCTTCATATCAAGGACAAAATAATATTTTTTATCATTTTCAGGCCAGATTTTTTCATAGCCTGCCCTGTCACGGAATTTAAAGTAGAGCGAATAAAGACCGCTTTCTTTTATGCCAAGTTCTTCATAAAGGTCAACGTCCTTATCTATAAGACCGAACTGACGACTTGCAAAAGGAAATGTATATTTTTTTTCTAACTCTTTTGAATCCGACTGAGTGTTATAATCATCTTCATAGAGTTTTTTCAACATAAGGGTAAAGTTTGCTGCCGAGCCGGTGCCGCTGTCAGCAACACTAATGTTAAAGTGAAGTTTTGTTCCGTCAGTAAAGTTCAGGGACGGGATTTTATCTTTTGAATGAGCAGGAACTTCAGAAGCAGGTACAAACAATACTTCGCCTGCTCCCTTGACCTCACAGGTACTTACTGAAGGAGCCTCACTGTCTATCTGGTTACCTATCTGATAAATCCATTTTATGCTGTCAGAAAGGGCAACGTTTTTTCCTTCTTTTTTGTAGAAAAAACCGTCAGAGATTTCTACCAGAATTTCATCATAATTTGAAAGAACATCACCTTCTGCCTGGCTGGCATGAGCCGCGATGGAAAGAACGGTAGGACTTTCAAAAACCGGAGCCTTAAAACAGCCGGCAAGGTTATTCTTTAATATGTTTGAAGAAATACTGATGTTCTTGAAATGTGTCTGCCCGCCCTCATCTATGTAACCGTAATACTTTTCTTTTCCGTCAACAAAGGTGCAGAGAATACTTTCAGGACCATAAGTACCTTTTATTTCCTTCAGTTCATCTTCATTATAATAAATTGACTCTTCATCCATTTCCTGATCAAAGGTAACGTTAATGGACATATTTTTAATGGAAAGTTCTGACTCAATTTCAGGACTTCTTGAAAGCCAGCCCGGCCTTTTACCTGTCACAGAAGTAAGTGTAAGCCTGCCCCCGGCAGGAGGGCATTTTATAAAACAGCATTCAGTATCGGAAGAATATACATCATCAATGCCTATATATTCTCCGTTCTCATAAACTTTTCCGCTTACGCTGTCCTTTACTTCCCAGCGGATAAACTCGTATTTGTCTGAAACATCAAAATCAAGGGAAAAATACTCTCCTTCCTTTTTTTCCGTCTCACCGCCTGCAGGTTTATTAAGAACTCCGCTGCCGTCAGCAAAATCTACTCCTATAAGGCAGCTTTCTGCGTTGATATAGTTTATTGCATCGTTCAGGTTTTTCTTTACCTCTGCACCGTCAAGAAAATTCTCGCAGCTGCACAGACATACCGCAATAAATACAAATAACCCCCCTCCCGTCATACAGCGGCAGAGAGCCCTTAAGAGAAAATTATGTTTTTTCATCTGATAAAATCCCTTTTGAAATTAGAGTTTTTAGTATTTTTCAATAAAGAGTATAACGCAAAGTTTTATTTTTACACGATATACCTGAAGCTTTTTCCCGCTTTCCGGGGTTCCGGCTTACAGATGATGAACAGTACAGGATTCAGCAGTCAGTTTATGGCATCATGGAATATCAGACGGTAAAGACATACGGTTCATCATATGTCAGGAATTTTTTATCGTGAGTCATAAGCATCATCCCCTCGCCTTTTGCCTGAGCCAGCAGAATCCGGTCAAAAGGATCATCATGGTCAGGAGAATTTTCTTTCTGTTCAAGGGTTTCAAGCGCACAGATATGCCGGTCATTTATTTCGAGTTTATTGAATCCCATAGCCTCGCAGTAATGAAGAAATTCAACACCACTTCTTGTAATCTGCCGGGGATGCTTTCTGTGTTTTATGGCTATCTCCCAGACAGAAGCAATACTGTAATAAAACTGGTTTTTCATATCGGAAAATACCTTAACAGCTTTTGAAGAAAGATTATTTCTGTTAAATAAAGTCCACATAATTATGTGTGTATCAAGCAGATAAGTCATTATACAAGATCCCCCCATATTTCCTTTAACTCTTCATCAGTCCAGGCACACGGATCCCAGTTTTCATCATTTATATCAGGAACATTCATTTCTCCCGCAAACATTCCAAGTTTATCTGCAATACACTGCTGCGGAATAAGCGTAATCCTTACAACAGGATTGCCTGCACGGGCTACAATCACTTCTGATTCCTCATGATTTTCAAGCATTGCAATAATTCTGGAAAAATTGGTTTTTGCTTCAAGTACGTTCATTCTGCACATAATACAATCCTCCGTAAGTTAGTCAGGTTAGTCTGGTCAACATGACTAACATAAGGGCAATCCGGGTTAAAGTCAAGAAAAATTTCTGGAGCTTTTTCCCGCTTTCCGGGGTTCCGGCTTACGCCTCCATCGTCCTCGCCGCCTCAGGCGCCTGCGGTCGACTGCGCCCCTCCAATCGGGGCTAAAAAAATCCCTGTTTCGGCGGGCAATTTTTTCATTAATCTTACAAGAGAGGGCGTTAGCCCGGGCTATCCGCTTCCCGCAAAGCCTGCATCCCAAGAGTAAAAAAAAAATCCCTGTGCCTCCTTTAGACACAGGGAAATAAAAACTTAAAAGTTTTTTTTACTTTAAGTTGATGATTGATTTATCATAATCACTCGGCGGAACATATCCCATGAGTTCAATCAATGTGCTAGGCCAGCTGGAGATTCCAAGGCCGCTGTTAAGCTCAAGCTCATATTCACCCTTGTATTCAGGGTCATAGATAATTCCCGGAACAGGGTTCAATGAGTGAGATGTCTTTGGCTTTGGTTCTCCGTCAGCACCGAGAGCAACAGTTCCGTCTTTTTTGTGCTCGTACATATCGTCTGAGTTTCCGTGGTCTGCTGTAAGACAGAGGATTCCACCTGCTTCGTCGATTGCAGCCTTAAGGCGTCCCAGCTGAAGGTCCATTCCTTCCATTGAACATACTACTGCGTTGAATACGCCTGTGTGTCCTACCATATCTCCGTTAGGATAGTTCAGGCGGATGTGGTCATATTTTCCGCTTTTGATTGCTTCAATTACTTTGTCTGTAATTTCAGCGCACTTCATCCACGGACGCTGTTCAAAAGGAACAACATCTGACGGAACTTCAACGTATGTTTCAAGATTTTTGTCGAATTCGCCCGGGCGGTTTCCGTTAAAGAAGTAAGTAACGTGACCGTATTTCTGGGTTTCAGAAATTGCCATAAGGTGAACGCCTGTCTTTGTAAGGTATTCACCCATTGTGCGGTCAATGCTTGGCGGGTTTACAAGGAACTGACGCGGCTTGTGATTGTCACCGTCGTATTCCATCATGCCTGCGTATTCAACAGCCGGGCGGCGTACGCGGTCAAAATGAGGGAAGTTGTCTTCTTCGAAGGCAGCTGTAATTTCAAGAGAGCGGTCACCGCGGAAGTTAAAGAAGATTACAGAGTCGCCGTCCACTACCGGGCCTACAGGCTTTCCGTCTTTTGCAACGACAAATTCGTGCATATCCTGGTCCAGAAGTCCTGCATTTTCCTTACGGTATGTATTGATAGCCTCAGTAGCGCTTGCAAACTGGCGGCCGTCAGCTAAAACATGGGCGTGCCAGCCGCGCTCTACCATAGACCAGTCTGCACCGTAGCGGTCCATGGTAATGTACATACGGCCGCCGCCGGAAGCTATTCTGTAATCAGCATCGCTGAAGTCAGCAAGGAATTTTTCAAGAGGTTCAAAATATTCAAGGGCGCTTGTGGGAGGAACGTCGCGGCCGTCAAGAAGAGCGTGAACGCGGAGTGTTTTTACTCCTTCCTTGTGAGCCTGAGTAATCATGGCCTTAAGGTGGTCAATGTGTGAGTGAACGTTTCCGTCAGAAACAAGGCCAATAAGATGGAAAGCAGAATTCTTATCCTTTACATTCTTAACAAGCTTTTTCCATACAGGGCCTTCAAACATGCTGCCTGAAGAAATGGATTCACCTACAAGCTTGGCACCCTGGGCAAACACACGGCCGCAGCCCATGGCATTGTGACCAACTTCAGAGTTACCCATGTCATCGTCGCTTGGAAGACCTACGGCTGTTCCGTGAGCCTTAAGCTGTGTGTGAGGACAGTTTTTTGTGAACCAGTCCAGGTACTTCATTTTTGAAGCCTTAACTGCATCCCCTTCTTCATATTTTCCGTATCCGACACCGTCCATGATAACGAGGACAACAGGACCACGGCGGCCCTTCCAGTTCGGATTTTTTGTAAGTGCGTGCATTGTATCTGCCATTTATATCTCCTATTCCCAGGAAACCAGTTCAAGGCCTGTTGAAAGGTCCTGGGCAACTGTTACTTTGTATGTTCTTTTTGCTGAAGGCGAAGAATTTGCCCTTGCATATGAGAAATTAACTTCTGTTTCTCCTGCTTTTTTTCCTTTCAGAATAAAATAATGCACCCCGCCTGCTCCCACGATTCCGTTTTCTGCAGAGGCAGCAACGTATTCATTTGAAGAAAGTTCTGCAACAGAAGAGTCTTTTACAGAACAGCTCCATAAATAGCCGGTGGAAGGATTAGATGAAAGAACAACAAAAGCAACAGTTTTGTCTCCTTCTCCTGAAGAAGCGGCTGCAGGTGTTGAACCGCAGGAATTAAAACAGAGCACACTCAGTGCAAAAAACAGACTTAAAATAAGACTTTTTTTCATTTTTTTTCTCCGAATATTTTAGTAAAGCGTCAGGGCCTGGAGGGGCGCGAAGCGGCCACCGCGAGAATGGCAAGGCCCGGCCGCCACAGGCGGAGACGCCTTTTTTTATAATTCTACATTCAGACCGGAAGCAGCGGCATCATCAGCCAGTTTTTTGCGGAATGCAGAAAGCTTTTCCTTTAATTCCGGATATTTGATTGAAAGAATCTGAGCTGCAAGATATGCGGCATTTTTTGAAGAATTGATTCCCACTGTTGCAACCGGAATCTGAGGCGGCATCTGCACAATTGAAAGAAGTGCGTCCATTCCCCCAAGACCGTTTGAAACTCCAGGATTAACGCATTCAAGGGGAACTCCGATTACCGGAAGAGTGGTAGCTCCTGCAATAACCCCCGGCAGAGCGGCTGCAAGACCTGCCCCTGCGATGATAACTTCATAACCTTCGTCTTCTACCTGCTTTACTGTTTTGTGAAGAAGTTCTCCTGCACGGTGAGCAGAAAGGATGAAGGCTTTATACTCAATGCCGAATTCCTTAAGAACGTCGGCAGCCTTTTTCATTGTAGCGGTGTCAGATTTTGACCCGAAAAATACTGCAACTTTCATAGTTTTTCCTCTGCCGGTATTGTAGCGGAAAAGAAAAAAAAACAAAAGTAGAAGTAAATATTATGGAAAAATCTGATAAAGTATCTCCCATTAAAAATAAAAAATTTTTCCCCGCCATAAAAATTCCATGGTAAAATAATTATATGGCCCTTGTTTCAAAAAAACTAAGTCACTTTCTCGGCAGTCACTTTATTTTCTCAGGTAACAGCATTATTGTGCAGGGGGAAGACAATTCCCTTCCGGACGAGCTTGTTTTAAAAAAATGCTTTGACCTGCATGTTGCCGCAGACTGGTTTAATGACGAAGAATACAACTTTACCGCAGTTGAACTTGAAAGGGACTGTCCTGTTCCTGCAGGATGTTCTGAAATTCCTTTAAGGCAGTTTTTCTGGGAAAACACAGAAAAAAGTGACTTTGTAAAAAAAGCCGCACGGGCAAAATGTCTTTTGAATTTCAGGCGGGACAAACGCTTCTGCTCTTTTTGCGGAAAACCCCTGAAAGACGATTCTCTTTTTACTGCAAGAACCTGCACCTTCTGCAAAAAGCAGTTTTTCCCCCAGCTTGAACCTGCCGTAATTGTCCTTATCCACAAAGAGGATAAAATTCTTCTTGCCCGTCACAAAAACAGAAGTGACGGCGTTTACAGCTGCATTGCAGGTTTTGTTGAAGCCGGCGAAACAATTGAAGAGACCGTTGTAAGGGAAATAAAGGAAGAAACAGGTCTCACCGTTAAAAACATCCGCTATGCCGGAAGTCAGGCATGGCCCTTCCCCGATCAGCTCATGCTGGCCTTTGAATGCGAATGGGAAAGGGGAGAAATAAAAATCCAGGAGGAAGAACTGTCTGACGCACAGTGGTTTGACAGAAAAAACCTTCCTCCCCTGCCGAATCCCGGCTCTGTTGCATATAATTTAATCCACAGCATGTGGAATAAATAAGGAGAAAAAAATGTTGGTTTCAATTCTTTTGACAATTCTTATCGGTGCCTTAATCGGCTGGCTTGCAAGCCTTTTTATGGGTGGCAGCGCAAGTTTCCTCGTTTACTGTATCGTAGGTATTGTAGGCTCATTAATCGGCGGTGTAATTACTTCGCTTTTAAAGATTAAGGGAGGACTTCTGGTACAGATTATTTTCGGTGTCATCGGTTCGTGTATCCTGATTGCACTTCTCCGTGCATTCGCCTGATAAGACAGTCACTTTCTGATCCTGCCCCGGCTGAAAAAACAGTCCGGGGCTTTTTTTTATAAGTTTGACCTGAACACTTCTTTCAAGTAAAATTAAAAAACGCGTCAGGGACTGGAGGGGTGAGCGGAGCGAAAACGCACCCCCGGTGCGGTCGAAGGCGAAAGCCGGAGCCCCGCAAGGCCCGGCCCACTGCTTTTTAAGCAGGGGGAGACGCCTGAAAAAAAATGGAGAATTAAAAAGGATGACTGGTTTTGATATTGGTGAAGAAATAGAAACTTCTGTTGTGCAGGTTTCAAATGATACTGTTTTTATTGACCTGGGACTTAAAAGCGAAGGTTTTGTGGACAAGAGTGAATTCTGTGACGAAGAAGGAAAGTGCAGCGTAAAGGAAGGAGACAGAATAAAAGTCTATTTCGTGGGCTCTAGCGGCGATGACCTTCACTTTACAACTAAAATTAAAGGAGAAAACGCAGGCAGCGAAGTTCTGGAAAATGCTTTTTCAGGCGGACTTCCTGTTGAAGGTCATGTTGAAAAAGAAATCAAGGGGGGCTTTGAAGTTAAAATCGGCTCTGCCCGGGCTTTCTGCCCTTACAGCCAGATGGGTTACAAAAACCGTCTTGAACCCTCTGAATATATTGGAAGGACTTTAAGTTTTTTAATCACTGAATATAAAAACGAAGGCAAAAACATTATTATCTCAAACCGCCGTTTTGAAGAACAGAAGGAAATGGAAAAAGTTAATTCACTTTCCTCTTCTTTAAGCGAAGGTTCTATGGTAAAGGGAATTGTAAAATCAATTCAGTCATACGGAGCTTTTGTTGACATCAATGGTTTTCAGGCCCTGCTTCCTGTTTCTGAAATAAGCCATCAGAGAATCGAAAAAATCGAAGACTTTTTATCTGCAGGTCAGGTAATCGAGGCCAAAGTAATCAGGGCAGACTGGAACAGCGCCCACCCGGACCGCTCAAAAGTAAGTTTAAGCTTAAAGGCCCTGGAAAAAGATCCATGGGAAAGCCTTGCTGACAGCCTTAAGGCCGGGGATAAAATCAGCGGAAAAATCGTAAGGATTGCAGGTTTTGGTCTTTTTGTAAACTTAAAGCCTGGAATTGACGGGCTTGTTCATATTTCTGCCCTTAATGATGTAAGTACAACTACCAACTTAAGCAAAAAATACAGTATCGGTCAGGAATTTGATGTTGTAATCGAAAAAATTGACCTTAAAGAAAAAAGAATCTCCCTGGCTCCTGCAAGTTCTGTTGAACAGGATAAGGAAACTGCTTCATACATGGCAGGTCAGGATGACGACGAGGGAAATACATACAATCCTTTTGCTGCCCTCTTAAAAAAGTAAATGTTTCCTCCCTTTGACGAAAGCAAAGCTGCCCGTGTACTCTCTTCAGTTCTGTCCGGACTTGAAAACAATTCGATTGAACTGATACGGGAGGCAAAACTTTCTGATGAGAGGGACACCTCAGTGGTAATGCTGGGCGCCATGGTATGCGCCGCCAGCCCCATACAAAAAAAGGCCGGAAAGGAGGTCCTTCTCCTGACACTTTCAGGAATCAGCTGCCGCTTAAAGGGAAATCTGCCCGGAATCTTCGTTGAAAGCATTGTTTCCCAGAACCAGATTCTGAAAGCGCTCGAAAAAAACGACCGTGAAATCCACGAACTGACAGACAGAATAAAGGCTCTTGAAGCCGGAGAATTTTCTGATACAGCAGACGAGGCTGACAGGGCCGGGGGCGCCCCTGCTGATGCAGAGCTCAAGAAACTCAATGCTGCAGAGGACATTAAATCAGAAATTAAAGCACTCAAAAAACACCGGACAGTTTTGTGCGACGAATCCCTGCGGAACGTTTTTAACGAATATGTCTTTACCCGCTTTGACGGCAGGCAGATAAGAATGATGGATATCCTTAAAAAACTTCCCCCTACAGGAACAGGGGACTGCTGCGCTCCAAAGCTTTTAAATTATGCCTTTAGAAACGGTCTTACTCCCCTTTCAATGGCTGAAACAAAACTTAACTTTACCCTCATAAACAAAAAAGGAAAAATCGACCGCTGCAAAAACCTTCCCCTCATTCCTCCCTGCGACATCCGCTGCCAGCTGATTCTTCCCCACATACTGGGGCTTGAAATTTTATACCGGGACGAATACATAATCGTTGTGAACAAGCAGAGCGGACTTTTAAGCGTTCCCGGCCGTGGACCTGAAAAACAGGACTGCATCGTAAACCGGGTCCGGCGCCTTTTCCCTGCCTGCATTGAACAGCCTTCCGTTCACCGCCTCGACATGGAAACAAGCGGGCTTTTAGTCCTGGCCTTTACAAAAGAAGCCCACAGGGAACTTAACCGCCAGTTTGAAAATAAGGAAGTTTCAAAAAAATACAGCGCCCTTATAGACGGAGTTCTTGCAAAAAAAGGAATCGCCCCGCACGGCACCATGGAACTTTTTTTCCGCGTAGACCTTGATAACCGGCCCCACCAGATATGGGACAGACAGTACGGCAAAAACGCAGTAACAGAATGGAAGATTGAAAACGTGGAATACTACACTGCCCCGGACAAAAAGCGCCGCCCCGTAACCCGCGTTACTTTCATTCCCCACACGGGACGCACACACCAGCTCAGGCTTGCCGCCGCTGACAGTCACGGTTTTGGCTGCCCGATTATAGGCGACAGTCTTTACGGTAAATGCGAAGAGGGCGAAAGGCTTTTACTCCACGCAACGGATTTAACCTTTACCCACCCTGTCACACAAAAAAAAATGAGCTTTCACTCGGAAAGCCCATTCTAACTTTTAGTTAAACTTTTCCACGCCGTCTAAATCTAACGTCGCAAAAAGGTCATTTACAGTTTCACGGCGGCGGATTTCCACAACCTTACCGTCTTCCCGCAGAAGAACCTCACCGCAGCGGAGTTTACCGTTGTAGTTAAAGCCCATTGCCCTTCCGTGAGCACCTGCATCATGAATGATTACCAGATCCCCGATGTTAATTTCAGGAAGTTCACGCTGAACTGCAAATTTATCGCAGTTTTCACAGAGGCTTCCTACAACATCATAAACATGGTCGCAGGCTGCATCTTCTTTTCCGCTTACACTTACATGATGATAAGCACCGTACATTCCCGGTCTCATAAGGTCAGCCATACAGCTGTCCAGGCCGATGTATTCGCGGTAAATGTGTTTTTCATGGATTGCCTTTGCAACAAGCCAGCCGTAAGGACCTGTTATGGGCCGGCCGCACTCCCAGTAAATTCCCAGAGGGTCAAGACCTGCAGGTACGATTGTCCTGTCATATTCTGCACGGATTTTCTCTGCTACTTCATCGTAATCAACTGCTTTCTGGTCAGGCTTATATGGAATACCAAGTCCGCCGCCAAGGTCAACAAAGTCAATTCTTACGCCAGTCTTTTCCTTTACTTCAACAGCAAGTTCAAAAACGAGTTTTGCAGTATCAGCAAAAAAATCAGGGTTAAGTTCATTTGAAGCAACCATTGTATGAAGGCCGAATCTTTTAACGCCCTTCTCCTTTGCAATCCTGTAGGCTTCAATCATCTGTTCACGGGTAAGACCGTACTTTGCCTCTTCAGGCTTTCCGATGATTGAGTTGCATCCGTGTTTTGCAGGACCCGGATTGTAACGGAAACAGATAGTATCAGGAAGGCGGCCCAGAGTTTTTTCAAGGAATTCTATGTGGGTAAAATCATCAAGATTGATTATGTTTCCGTTGGCATAGGCATATCTGAATTCTTCTGCCGGAGTTTCGTTTGATGTAAAAATCACCCTGTCTTTTTTAATACCGGCAATTTCACTGAGCATAAGTTCAGGAAGACTTGAACAGTCAGTTCCGCAGCCCTCTTCAGCCAGAATCTTTAAAATATAGGGATTAGGACATGCCTTTACGGCAAAGTGCTCGCGGAATTCAGGGAAAATTGAAAAAGCCTTTGTAAAGCGGCGCATATTCTCCCTGATTCCCTTTTCGTCATAGAGATAAAAAGGTGTAGGATAAGTCTTTGTAAAAGCAGTCAGCTGTTCGTGTGTAAGGGGGAATGTTTTTTTCATTATTTTTTCCTTCAGTTATCCGGGCGCCTCCCCCGCTTTATAAAGCGGGGGCCGGGCCTTGCGGGGTTTTCTTGTGAAAACCCGCAGTTTTTCTCAGTCAGTACAAAACGCCATCCATGGCTAACTGTTAATCAAAGAAACCTTTTGCTTTAAGTAATTCTGCATTAAGGATTCCGCCTAAGGCTGCACCGCGCTTTGTATTGTGACTTAAAGCTACAAATTTAACGTCAAATACAGAACACTTGCGGAGACGGCCGATTACACAGGCCATTCCCTTGCCGGTTTCCCTGTCGCGGCGTGGCTGAGGACGATTTTCTTCATAGCGGTAAACAATCGGCTGAGCAGGAGCAGAAGGAAGATTCATTTCCTGAGGTACCGACTTAAAGTCTTCCCATACCTTTATAATCTGTTCGAGAGACGGTTTTTTGTCTTCAGGCAAATCAAATTCAAGATTTACAGAAGCCGTATGGCCGTCGATTACAGGAACACGGGTACAGGTTGCAGAAACTAAAGGCCCTGCAGCATTTTCAATTTTTCCGCCTGAAACTTTTCCTAAAATCTTTAAGCATTCTTTTTCTGTTTTTTCTTCTTCACCGCCAATGTATGGAACGATGTTGTCAATCATGTCAAAAGAAGGAACACCAGGATATCCGGCACCGCTTGTAGCCTGCAGGGTTGTTACAACCATTCTTTTTACAGGGTAACCTGCCTGCTGTAAAGCGTATACAGGCATCATATAAGTCTGGAGTGAACAGTTAGGTTTTACGGCAATAAAACCTTTGTCCCAGTTATGATGCTTTTTCTGTTCTGCAATTACATCAAGATGAGCAGAGTTGATTTCCGGAATAAGCATCGGTACGTCTTCTGTCCAGCGGTTTGCAGAGGCATTTGAAACAACAGGGATTCCTTCTTCAGCATAGGCTGCTTCAAGAGCCTTGATTTCATCCTTGCTCATTTCCAAGGCAGAGAAAACAAAGCGGCACTTTCCCAGTGCCGGTTTAGGATCGTTTGCATCCTGAACCGTAAGTTCTGCAACATCAGCAGGGATATCAGCTCCGATAAGCCAGCGGTTTGCAACTGCATCTTTATAAAGTTTTCCTGCTGAACGGGGAGATGCTGCAACATAAGTTACCTTAAACCAGGGGTGATTTTCCAGTAATTTAATATAGCGCTGACCTACCATTCCGGTTGCGCCAAGAACACCAACATTTATCTTTTCCATAATTAACTCCTTAATTGTATTAGTCAAATGAAAAAATGCTCCCATGGAGAACGCGTCAGAAGCCTCGTGGTTGAAGCCCTTCGGGACGCTGCGCTCTTCAAGACGAGTTTCTGAGCGCAACCTCCATTCCGCATTTTTACAGATTTATTATCCAATTCTGTAAAAAATAAAAACAGAACGGAATTTACAGGCCGCACTCTTTTAAAGCGGCTTCTATAATTTTTTTTGCGCTGTCGTTTACTTCTACCAGCGGCAGGCGGCATGGACCTGACGGCATTCCCTTTACCTTCATGGCATATTTGATTGAAGTCGGATTTCCGTCTACAAAGGCTGCCTTAAAGAATGGAAGAAGTCTGTAATGAATTTTACGTGCAGCGGCAAAATCACCGTCTAAAGCCTTATGAACCATATCTGCAACAAGTGCCGGAGCAAGATTTGAAACTACTGAAATAATTCCGTCTCCGCCCACTGAAAGCAGTGGAAGTGTCAGGGCATCATCACCGCTTAAAACTGCAAAGTCAGGCTTTTTAGACTTGATGTTTGCAATTACTTCCATCATCTGATTTATGTTTCCGCTGGCTTCCTTTACACCTGCAATATTGGGAAGCTGGGCAATGCGTTCAAGTGTATCTGTCGTAATGTTTACCCCTGTGCGTCCTGCAATATTGTAAACGATAATGGGAATTCCAACTTTGCTTACAGCTGCAAAATGCTGATAGATTCCTTCTTTTGAAGGCTTATTATAATAAGGTGTAACAACAAGAGCTGCGTCAGCACCTGCTTTTTTAGCACGTTCACAGTAGGTAACAGCGTCTTTTGTATTATTGCTGCCTGCACCTAAAATTACAGGAATATGTTTACCGGTATTTTTTTCAAAAGCTTTTACTTCTTCCATTACAATGGAAATAATTTTGTCTTCTTCCTGCCCCGGTCTTTCATCGAGAGTCGGAGTTTCAGCTGTAGTTCCCAGAGGAACGAGTCCGTCGATTCCCTCTTCAAGCTGGAATTTTACAGTCTTTCTGAAGCCTTCAAAGTCAACTGAGCCGTCACTGTTCATGGGAGTGATCATGGCTGTCAACGCACCCTGTAATTTCAACATATTTTTCTCCTTTTTTTGAGCCGGACGGAAGAAAAAAAATGCCGATAAAACAGCAAGGTTTTCCGTCAAACGGTAAAAAAATCGATATAATTCTACTGAATTTAAGTGAGAGTGAAAAGTATTATTAAAATTTAAAAATTCTTGCACCTTTTTGCAGTAATTTTACCCTTCTTTTTACACATTTCAGCAGTACTTTTAAAAGCTGCCCTGCACTTTTAAAAAGCCCGCCCCCTACATCTGTCAGTCTTCCCACTCTGATTAAATCTCTGTTAAAATATTCCCATGGACGAACAGGTCACTGCAAAAAAAATCCTGCTTTCTCAAAAAGAAAAAAAACGCCGTTCCTTAATGCTTGAAGGCGACATGTTTTCGGCTCTTTTTCTTATTGCCCTGCCCCTCGTCTTTTATGCTTCAATCGGACAGATTTTCCAGCTGATTGACACCTGGATTGCGGCAAACATAAGCGCAAATGTTGTCAGCACCGTAAGCTTTGTAGTTCAGATTGAAAAAATGATTCTTGCCATAAGCTCAGGTCTTTCCATTGCCGGCGGTGTAATAATTTCCCGTTCCTATGGTGCAGGCGACATGGAAAAAGTTAAGCGCGAAACAAGTACACTGTTTTTTCTCTGTCTTTTTATCGGTCTTTTTGTCCTTGCTGTAGTCATTCCTTTAATGTACCCGCTCCTTCTGGTTTTAAAAATGCCGGAGCAGTTAATCGGTCAGGGAACTTTATATTCTTCACTTGTCGTAGTCAGCATTATCTTTCAGTTCATTAATACAATCTATTTTTCAATCCAGAAAAGCCGGGGAAACACAAAAATAATAATGTGGGGAAACCTTCTTGTTCTGGGAATCAAAACTGCCCTCAACATCGTTACAATTTCCCTTATTTCACAGGGCATTTTTAGCCGTGATAAAGGCATCTTTTTTCTTCCCATTGCAACCATTATAGCCCATGCGGTCCTTACGGTAATTGCAGTTATAAACCTTACTTCAAAAGATAACCCTTTCAGAATAAGCATAAAAAATACTTCTTTCTCAAAAGAATTCATAAAACCACTTACAAACCTCGGCATTCCTGTTTTTCTTGAAAAGTTCATTTTTGCCTTCGGAAAAGCAATAGTCAATTCACTCTGCGCGGGATTTGGTCCTAC
This sequence comes from Treponema sp. UBA3862, assembly GCA_002392405.1. Lineage (GTDB taxonomy): Bacteria > Spirochaetota > Spirochaetia > Treponematales > Treponemataceae > Treponema_D. The sequence goes on from DGGY01000041.1 coordinate 97,366, forward strand.
CGTTGTAGGCGCCTTAGGCGTAAGCGACAGAATCTGCGGTCTTGCAACAAACCCGCCCAGCGGAGTTCAGGAAGCAGAATCGAGTCTTATTTCAAACAACCTTGGAAACAAAAACATAAAAAGAGCCCTGGGCTTTTTCTACCGCTCAATTTTACTCAATATAACCTACGTTCTTATTGTTTTTGCCCTGACAGGAATTTTTAAAGCTGCAATCATCTATGCCTTTGCAAAAGGTGATGCTGCATTCTCTATTGAAATCGACAAAATCTACACCTGGGAACGTCTGGACACAATTCTCATTGCCTTAAACGTAAGCGTAATGGGACTTTTATACGGCTTTGGAAAAACAAAAGTGAGCATGGCAATAAACATCGCCCGTCTTTTTGCCTATAGAATTCCTGTTCTCCTGCTTTTTATGAAAGTTCCGTTCCTGTTTAATAATCTTGGTACACAGGCAGTAGGTATTGCGATGCTGGTTTCAAATTCGCTGACAGGAATTACTGCAGGCATCACGGCGTTCATTTTTATCCGGAAATTAAAAAAAGATTCATCCCTGGCCGCACTGTAAAAACACAGGGGAATTTGCCCTATCCCGCCTTTTTATGATATTCTTTACTCACCTGGAGGCTTTCTTATGTCTGGAAACACTTTTGGAAAAATTTTTAAGGTTACTACTTTCGGTGAAAGCCACGGGGAAGCCCTGGGCGGCGTGATTGACGGGGTTCCTGCAGGACTTAAAATCGATCTTGAAAAAGTCCAGGCTGCCTTAGACAGAAGAAGACCAGGCCAGTCTTTCGGAAATAAAAACAATGCCTCCGTTACTGCCAGAAAAGAGGCAGATAAAATCGAAATCTTAAGCGGGATTTTTGAAGGCAAAGCCGAAGGAACTTCAATCGGCTACATCATCCGCAATACAAGCCAGCATTCAAAAGACTACGGAAATCTTGTAAACACTTTCCGCCCGGGACACGCTGACCTGACTTATTATTTAAAATACGGTTTCCGTGACTACAGGGGCGGCGGACGCTCTTCAGGACGTGAAACCTCTTCCCGTGTGGCAGCAGGTGAAATTGCAAGACAGGTTTTAGTTCACTTTTACCCTGACGTAAAGATTACTGCCTACACAAAGCGGGCTGCAGGCATTTCAATCAGCAGAGTTGATTATGACGAAATTGAAGAAAATGCCCTTCGCTCCCCTGACAATGAAGCGGCAGCAAAAATGAATAAAAAAATCGAAGAACTCCGCAAAAACGGAGATTCTGCAGGCGGAATTATCGAATGCCGTGTAACAGGACTTCCTGCAGGACTCGGGGAAAGCGTTTTTGACAAGCTTGACGCAGTCCTTGCACATGCAGTTTTGAGCGTAGGCGCCGTAAAAGGAATTGAATTCGGTGCAGGCTTTGACGCCGCAGATATGACAGGAAGCGAAAACAACGACGTAATGCGCGCTTCAAAAGACAAAAAAAGCGTTGTCTTTGAAACAAACAATGCAGGCGGCGTTTTAGGCGGAATGTCTAACGGAAACGAACTTATCTTCAGGGCTGCAGTAAAACCTGTTCCTTCAATCTATAAAGAACAGAAAACAGTATGTGCTGACGAAAACGGCAGCTTCTGCGACACAAACTTAAAAATCGAAGGCCGTCACGATGTCTGCCTCTGCCCAAGAATCGTCCCGGTTATTGAAGCAATGACGGCAATCGCACTTTGTGACCTTCTTCTTCAGGACAAAAGCAGCAGGGCTTAAGCATTCCTGGCTTACGGCTTAGGGGATGGGAGCGGCACGTAGTGATGCGCCGTACACAAACGGCGCATTGAAGCGTAAGCGGAACCGCGGACAGCCCGACCCGGAGCGCCGGTGCGCGAAGGGAAAGCCCCGTAAAAAAAATCATTTTTATCAAAATTCTCCACTGTATTTCTTATTAAAACAATGTTATAATTACTTGTATTATTTCGTACTTAAAACCGTCCGGCAGAAAAAAAAAGACTTTTGACTCTTTCCGCCGGTAACACGGGATTTATAAGGAGACATGTTAAAAATGAAAAAAGTATTTAAGACTTTTATGGCTCTTTTTGCTTTTGGCGCTGCCTTAACTGCTTCGGCTCAGAGCCGTAAAACTGACGTCTGGGACTTTGGCGGCGTAGAAGACAAGGATGCTGTAAACCACATCACTGTTGCCGACATCGACAAACTCGAAGGTCTTGCTGCAGACGGTAAATTTGAAGCCGGTGAATATGTTTTCGGCGATTTAACCCTCAAAACTGACAAAAATGACCGTGCCTACTACAACGGCGCAAAAAACTACGGCACTCAGGGTTACTCTTCCGTTCAGTTTGAAGACGGCTATACTTCTGACGGTATTTACTACTGTAACGGCAAAGGCGGCGAAACAAGACGCTATATGCTCCTTAAAAACGTAAAGGCCGGTGACGTAATTACTTTTTACGGCCGCGCTTCAAACTCAAGCGAAGATTTAATTCACTTTGCTTCCGTAAATGACGCAGGAGAAAAAACAGGCGCACAGGATGAAACAGCCTGGTTAAACTCTATTTCAAAACGCTTTTCATACATTGCTACGCAGAACGGCTCTTACAAAGTTTACACAGAAGCAACTGCAGCAAAGCCGGTTTACTACCGCATTACACGCACTCCTGGCGTTGCTGTTTCAGGCGCCCTCTCAGGGCTTTCAGGAAAAGCTGAACTTCGCTTCGTAGTAAAAGAAACAAAACAGGAAATTACTGCAAAAGTTTCAGGCGCTTCTTACTCTGCAGGCCTTCCTGCAGGCTACAGTTTTACTGCTGTTCTGGGCGGAGTTAAAGGATACGGAATCTCTTCTGAAACAAAAATCATAACAATTTCAAAAGACTCCCCTGCTTCCCTTAAGAAAAACCTTGCTGTTGCAGAAATGAAAACTTACACCGTTGACGGTAAAATCACAGGTTTTGAAAAAGACTTTAAGACTGATAATCCGATTAAAATTATCATGACTCCTCCTCAGGGCTCCCTTTACCTTCCGGTAGAAGCAGATGTAACAGTTAAAGACGGCGAATACTATTTTAAAGGTGAACTTGAACCTGCCGTTGCATATACAGCTTCTTTGAGCGGTGCAAATGATTATTTCATCAATACAAAAACCGCAGGGAATGCTGATTTTACAGGTGAAACTTCATTTACAAAAGACATTGAAGTTGCAAAACTCCCTGTTTATGACATCAACGGAAAATTCATCGGAAACGTAAATCCAATGCCTTCTTCAATTCAGTTTAAAAAGCTTGAAGACGGCTATGTTTACCCGGGTGCTGCAGCCAACGGTATTTACGGCGCAAAACTCCGTGACGGAAACTACGAAGTAATCTGTGAAACAGAAAATGCTGTCACAATGAACCACATCACTGTGAACGGCGCAAATGTTACAAAAGATATTCTGATGACTTCAAAAGACAAGACCCTTCATCAGATTCCTCTCAAAAAAGAAATCTATGTAGGCGGAAAAAAGGCTGATTACAAAACAGTAAAGGAAGCGGTTGAAGCCGCTCACGCAATGGCTCCAAAATCAGAAGCAGACAGAATTACCATTCACATTGCTCCTGGAGTTTACCGCGCACAGCTTTTAATCGACACTCCATACATCACCCTCAAAAATGACACTCCTTCACAGGAAGTAAAACTTACCTGGTATTACGGAATCGGTTATGCATACTACTCATGCGACCTTACAGGTTATTACGATGCAGAAAGGGCATACGATAAATTTGACAAAAAAACTGCAGCACGCTGGGGCGTTGCAACCTATGTTAAAAAGGATGCAAAATTCTTCCGCGCTGAAGGAATCACTTTTGAAACTTCTTTCAACAAATATGTAACTGCAGAAGAACTCAAAGACGGCGTTGAAGTATGCGGAGACACAATCTCTTTTGTACGCAAATTAAACTCTGACGTTCAGTCTAAAAAAGCAACTGAACGCTCTGCTGCCATCTGTGTTGAAGCAGACGAATCTGAATTCCGCGGCTGCAGTTTCCTCGGCTCTCAGGACACCCTCTACACAGGTACTGGCACAAGACAGTATTACAAAAACTGTTACATCGAAGGAAACACTGACTTTATCTTTGGTGACGGCGATGTAGTATTTGAAGAATGTGAAATCGCATGGGCAGGCTATTCTGATTCAAAGAACGCAGGATATCTTACTGCTGCACGCACTGCAAACCAGAAGGGCTATCTTTTCTACAACTGTATTATCTCCCAGAACTCTTACAATATGCAGACTCCGGGATACTTTGGACGTCCGTGGGGACCGCAGGCCAGCGTTGCTTTTGTTAATACTGTTTTCAGCACTGAGGGAATCATTGATCCGATGGGCTGGACAAGCATGAGCGGAAACAAACCTGGAAACGCAAACTTCTTTGAATACAATTCAATATGGGAAGGAAAAAGCGTTGATGTAAGCCACAGAGACGGCGGTAAAATTATTGCTGATGCAGGTGCCTACAGCCCGACAAACTACTTTATCGGCTGGACTCCTGTTTACTACTCTGCTCCAAAGGGCGGAGAAGCAAAAATCAAAAAAGCATCGTTTACAACAGATGATGACATCAACACCCCGTACCCTGGACACACAGTCACACTCCATTACGAATACTCAGGAAGCGATACAGACTCTTCTTTAATCCAGTGGTACCGCACAAAAGACAAAAAGGACGTACTCATAAAACAGAGCACAGGTTATGCAGATAAAACTTACCTTATTTCTACTGCTGACACAGGCTTTAACCTCAAGGCTGTAATCACTCCGATGAGCCGCGGCGGAAAAGCTGGAAAACAGATTACAATAAACCTCGACAAAAAAATCAATGCAGGCTGGTCAGTTCCTTCAAAGGCATCGGCTGTCCGCCCGCGCGCCGAAGGTAAAGTAAACGTATTCCTGGCTTCTGATTCAACCTGTAAAGACTACTCTGCACTTGGAATGTGGAACAACGGTCAGACAAGAAACGAAGGCGCCTGGGGAGAATTCTTACAGTGCTTCTTCAACGGGGCCGTAAGCGTACAGAACTATGCAAACGGAGGAAGATCGAGCCGCAACTTCATCAATGAAGGCTCACTTGAAAAAATCCGCCAGCAGATTGGAAAAGGTGACTACCTGTTTATTCAGTTCGGACACAACGACTGTTCAAACGGAGCAGGCTATCTTGAAGACCGCTATGTTCCTCTCGGTGAGCCTAACAAAAAGGGAATCTTCCCGATTAACGAAGGCAAAAAAGTCCGCACACCTGACAGCTATGTTGATAAATACGGAACCACTTTCTATTCATACGACTGCGGCGCAACCTATAAATGGTATTTAATGCAGTATGTAAATGTTGCACTTGAAGCAGGTGCAACACCTGTTCTTGTAACACCTGTAAGCCGCATGTACTTTGACGGAAAAGGAAGAATTACTCCTCACCACGATTCAAAGGAAACTTCGACTAAAACACAGATTACAAGAAACAATGCTTACGTAGAAGCCGTGCGCCAGCTTGCAAAAGAAAAGAAAATTCTTCTTATCGATGGTTTTGAAATCACAAAGGCCCTCTACGAAAAAGCATACACTGACTGCGGAAACAACATGGAAGCCCGGGAACTTATGTTTGCCGGTGATTCAACCCACAACAACAAGCTGGGTGGTTTTGTAATCGCAGGAGAATTTGCAAAAGAAATTAAAAAGAATATTCCTGGCCTTGCACCTTCAATCATTCACCCTAAAAATGCCATGGGCGAAAACAACGACGGCAAACTGATGTTCACAGTTGACCAGGACGGAAAAATGGAAAGCTACGACAAGTACTGGACCCGCTACGAACAGGGCGTAATGGACAGTCTGGGAAAGTAAGACTTGTTACAGGACTTGTCCATAAAAAAGTCAAATTAATGTTTTAAAAGGCCGTCAGGTCTAAAATCCAGCCAAGTTAAACCTGGCTGGATTTTTTTTATTTGCCCACCTTCTTCTATTTCATTAAAATAAACCTATGAAAAATGATTTTATCAAAGTAAAAGTTGAGCAGTTCAATAAAAAATTCACACCGTCACAGATAAAAGTTCTGGCTGGAGCTGCAGTCTTTTTCTGTCTCGCCTTAACCGTTACTGTTTTTATCCTCTGGTCATCAGCCTACTTAAAACTTTCAAATATAAAACCTCTGTCAGAAGAACAGCGTTCATCCCTCAACGCTTTTTTAAATAATACTTATCCGCTGCAGCGCGGTGAAAACCTTAAAAAACTTCCCTACCCGATTGTAGAAGCAGACCTTGACGTAAAGGCAGGAAGCGCAGTTCTGGTTGATGCTTCAAACGGCTGTATTCTTTTTGAAAAAAATGCAGATGAACCGATTCCACCGGCCTCAATCACCAAACTTTTTGTAATGTACATTGTCTTTAAAGAAATTGAAGCGGGCACTCTTTCCCTGGATGAAACGGTTGCCCCGCCTGAAAACAGCTGGACTGTAAACATGCCGTCAGACGCAAGCCTGATGTTTTTAGGACAGGGCCAGATTGTTACTGTAAGGGAACTTTTAAAAGGACTTGCGGTTGCTTCAGGTAATGATGCTGCCCTCGCCCTTGCTTCTAAAATTTCAGGAAGTACAAAAGCATTTGTAGAAAGAATGAACTATGAGGCTCAGGCTTTAGGTCTTACCCGCACACGTTTTGTTGAACCGAGCGGCTACTCAGAAAACAATATGACCACTGCACGTGAACTGGCTGAATTCTGCCGCATTTACATAAACCGCTATCCTGAAAGCCTTAAAGACTACCACAGCGCTAAAGACATCCGCTACCCGCTTCAGGATAATCTTCCGTCCTGGCAGCGCTCTAAAGGTGACTCTCTTGCAGTCTATCAGAAAAACACAAACCCGCTTTTAGGCCTTATGGAAGGCTGCGACGGGCTTAAGACAGGCTTTATCTATGAAAGCGGCTACAACCTTGCCCTTACAGCCGCAAGAAACGGGGTGCGCTTTCTTTCTATAACAATGAAAGGCCCTGGGACAGGCTCAAAACAGGGAAATTATTACCGGGTTCAGGACGGGAACACAATGATGGAATGGGCTTTTTCTTCTTTTGCAGATTACTGCCCGTGGAAAAATATTGCCCAGAGCTACACGGTTGCAGTTCCTGGTGCAAAAGGAAAATATGTAAACCTTATTCCGGCATGGAATAATACAGTCACAGTTCCTCACATCAAGGGCACAACAGCACTTGAAGACGCTCAGAATATAACTGCAGAAGTTTCAATTCCCCGCTGGATTTACGGAGGCGTTGAACAGGGAAGCATTCACGGACAGATTCAGTATAAACTTGGAGACACCGTCCTTGAAACGGTGCCTCTTGTTGCTGACAGAAAGCTTTTAAAAGCCGGCCTCTGGGGAAGATTCTGGGGAAAACTTGCGCTCTTAAGGCTGCGGTAAGTCTCAAAACCACTCAAGTTTTTTACATATTCTTAAAATCAGAAAAATCAAAGCCTTCATTTAAAAGACTTTCAATAAGAAGATCTATTTTTTCATAAAGATAATCACTTCTTGTGCCTTTCGAAAGGCCTGCACTTACCGGAATTATGCTTCCGTCTGTCGCATTTTCTGCATAGAAAGAAATAAGTTCTGAAGCACTCAAATAACCAGGTTTACCCTTTGCCGCATCCTCAAGAGTTACTGTATCTAAAGAAAAACGTCCTGCTTCAACATAGCGGTAACCGCAGTTTTTTCCGGCATTTTTAATTGTCTGGTTTGATTTATAAAAAGGAGCATGCCAGATAAGGCTTAACTCTTTGTCTGTTGCCTGGAAAAATTCATCTTCGTTTCGTGCCAGTCCCCGGCGGATAAAGTTTTCATCTACCAGAAAGCCTTTTGCAGTAAGTTCAGCACTTGTAAAAAACATTGCCCCGCAGTCAAAACCACTTTTTACTATCTGTCTTGTTTCTTTTGGATAGCGGCGGATAAATTCTCCGTTTACAAAGAAAGTTGCAGGAATTTTATATTTATTAAGGACACTTATGATTGTGCTTAAACCTGTTGAATCATCAAGAGCATCAATAACCAGGCAGATTTTTCTGTTCGCATCAGTTTTTACTGCAGTTTCTGGAAAATAAGGTTTTGTAACTGCTTTTCCTGAAAGAGTTCGGACATAAAGTGTGCTCGAAAACTTTTTATTAGGAGTATTTCCTGTAAATACGCGGTATTTTCCGTTCTGAACTGTGCCTTCTGTATTTTCAGGTCTTGTCTGACAGCGGCTCCATTTTCCAGAAGTCATATCATAGTCATACCAGACACCGCTTCTGACCGGATCTTCACCGCATACAGAAGTCTGAGAGTTCCATACGGCATTTGAACAGGCAGAAAGAAATAAAATCCTGTAGCTGCTTTTATCTCCGCCTGTACCGATATTCCACTGGCGCACGGTTGATTCTCCGCCGACAAAAAGAACATCATTTCCACTCCAGATATAAGAAAGGACTTTTTCACCGTCAAGACGGTTTAAAAGTTTCCAGTCTGAAAGATCATATACAAAAACAGAAGTTCCCTGAGAAAAAGCGCCCTTTCTGCCGTCTTCACTTATTACGATATCTCCTGTTTCTTTTAAAACTGCAAGAGTTTTAAGTGACTGTCCCAGCTGGGCAACGCAGGTCTTCTGATTTCCGTCTTCAAATCCTAAAACATCGATCCATAAAAGACATTCATCCTGTGCATTCCAGAAAGTTTTTACCTGAACCACATTTCCGTTCAAATCAGTAATTGTTTTTGAAAATACAGGAATTAAATATTCAAAGCCTTTTTCTTCAAGATAAAAAAGACTGGCAATTTTATTGGACTGAATTAAAACAAGATTTGTTACTGTCTGATTAACTGAAAAACTGTCCCTGTAACCGTTGAAGCTCACAGGCAGGCGGCCCGTTACAGTTCCTGTTCCCACCATATCAGAATAAAGACCGCGTGTATAAAGTTCAGTAGAATTGATGCAGTAAATAAGGTCGTTATCAATATAAATTAAAGTCTTTGGATTTGCCCAGTATACACTGGCAATTGTACCCCGCCCTATTTTTCTGTAGCTTTCAGTAAGCTGCACTTTCTGAAAAGCGGCCTTAGGATCACAGAAATACACTACGCCGTCTTTTTCATAAAGAAGGCTTGAACTGTCCGGATTCCAGTGAACAGGAACTTTTTCATAATCAAGTGAAGCATTTTTATTAAGAACAGTTTCCTGCAGGGTTGAAGCGTTTTTTAAGACAAGTTCACCGCTAACAGCTCCTGTTTTTTTGATGGCGCAGATCCATTTTCCGTCAGGACTTACGCTTTGAGGAAGCTGTCTTTCTGCATATACAGGAATTGAATCTGTACGCGAAACCCAGGCAAGATTCTGGTCGGCAACGTTCCAGCGCGCAGTCCCCCAGCGGTTTCTTACCTGAAGTACAGAACCTTTTGAAAGAAGCTCCATTTTTTCAGGATAGCAGGTAAGAATTTTTGCAGTTGAAAGAGAAGCCGCATCACCTAAAAATGCAGCTGCATACTCAGGACTTCCGCTGATTTTATGATTTACAGAAAAAAGAAGTTTTCCCTCATCATTGAGATTTGGATTTTCAAAAGAAATATCTGCGTAAACACAAAAAGCGGCTGTAAGTAAAACAACCGCTGTCAGCTTTTTTTTCATTTAGCCATCTCCGCACTTAAAGCCAGAATCGAAAGGTCCTGTTCAAGATCGTCCAGTTCCTTTTCCAGTTTTGCAAGACGCCTTGCCCTGTCCTCCGCCTGCTTTTCTTCAAGCTGCTTAAAGACAGCATCAAGTGCATCCTGTTTATTATGCATTTTTTCCTGACCGCACCACGGGCAGTAAAGAAAGTCATTGTCAATTGTACGTCCGCAGCCGCCGCAAACACAAACTGATTTCATATTTTAATTCCTGTTCTATCTTTTGATTAAACTAAGCGGATCTACCAGCTTAGAGTTTTTATAAACTGTAAAATGAAGGTGAGGTCCCGTTGAGTAACCTGTTGAACCTACAAGACCGATTCTTGTTCCCTGGCTTACGGTCTGACCTGTACGGCAGAGTGTTTTTGACATATGTCCGTAAAGGGTCTGATAACCGTTTCCATGATTAATTATAACATAATTTCCAAAAATACTGCTCCATCCGACATAAACAACTTTTCCGCTCATTGTACAGAGAATAGGAGTTCCGGTCGGACAGGCAAGATCAATACCGGTATGTCTTGAAGCAACGCCTGTAAACGGATCTGCACGAGGTCCAAAATAACTTGAAATGCGGTATTTTGCAGTAATCGGGCAGATGAAAAGTTCTCCCATTGCCTTACGCAGCGAGGCTGAATCCATTCTTGCACCGGGAATAAAAAGTTCCTGACCGACACTTAAGATACCGTTTGTAAGGTCATTTACATCAACAAGCTGTTCTACTGTTACAGAATATCTTGAAGCAATCGAGTTTAAAGAATCTCCCCTGCCCGCTCTGTAAGTAAGACCGTCCTGATTTGGAATACGGAGTTTCTGTCCTGCGCGTAAAGTACGGACATTATCAATTCCATTGACTGCAATAAGTGTAGAAATATTTGTAAGACCTGATTTTAAGGCAATTGAAGAAATTGTATCTCCGCTTTTTACTTTATAAGTCTGATATGCAACTGCTTTTGCGATTCCAAGAGAACCGGCAGTAAGAATCTTTCCGTCATCACCGATTACATTGCCGTTTTCATCAAAGCTTCCGCCAGTATTCTGCATTGCAAATTTAGTCATTGCCCCGTTAAGAATATCAAGCTCATTTTCATAGGAAAGACCAAGCTTTAAAGGACCCGTATAACTTTCAAAATAAGAAAAAGCTTTAAAAAGACCGTAAGGAACTGTTACTGCAATAAAAAGACAGCAGCATAATGTTGTCAGACGTACAGGACGAAGCAAAGACCAGAAATTGATTTTTGGCACGCGTACAAAATCAAATGCCAGAAGCCCCTTAAGTTTTCTTGAATTTTCAAAATCTCCGAAATCCCGGGTCTTTGTCTTTAACTTTAATAAAAAACTTTTTGGTCCGGCTGAACTCCTGTTTCTACAGGAAGAGCCTACATAACTGATAATCTGCATATATCTATTATCGGAAATCAAAATGCGTTATATTAGAAAAAACATGAACTCACAAAACCTTTCAAAAAGTAATAAACATGCACTGCTCATCATCTGCCTCGGTATTTTTGCCGGAGTTCTGCTCAAACTGTTTGTAATTGATTTTCTTCATGTTTCAGGCATATCGATGGAACCTGCTATAAAAGATAAATCCGTACTTGCCGTAAATAAACTTCATTACGGACTTATTAAGCCCTGGTCAAATCATCTGCTTGTCAAATGGCGGAAAGTTCAGCCGGGCGATGCAGTTATTTATCTGTATAATAATAAAATAGTCGTAAAAAGATGTGCCGCTGTTTCAGGACAATTACTGGAATATTCAGCAAAACCAGTATATACTTTAAAAACAGGGGATAAAGTCATTCCTTTGACAAAACTTCAGTACCTCAATTTATGCACAGTAAATCAGGTACCGGAAGGCTACATTCTTGCCGTCGGAGATAATTATGAACATTCCATCGATTCCAGGGATTACGGCTTTGTCAAAGAAATAAATGTGCTGGGTAAAGTTTTATGCAGGTGAACGGTTACTTAAAAAAATTAAGGGTATATATTCTGTGTGCTCTTGCCGCAGTTTTTGCTCTGTACGTATTCTATAAATACGCCGTCCTCGCTTTTAAACCAGTCACTGAACAGAAAACCTGGTCTCCCCTTGTTCAGCGAGGTTCAATCTTCGACAAAAACGGAAAACCTCTCGCAGTTTCAACCAATTTCTATCATGTGGGCGTTACTCCGTCTTCAATAAAAGACCTGGGCCAGTTTGCAAGGCTTTTTGCCCCTGTTCTTGAATTAAGCGAAACAGAACTTACCGCAACGATTGCAGCCGCCTCAAACTCTTCTTTTGTCTACATAAAAAAGAAAATCGACCAGAATACCTATGAACTTCTCCGTGACATAACCGACAAAAACGGTCTCATTTCTGCAGTCCGCTTTGACAGGATTCCCGGCCGCGTATACCCTGAAAACAACCTTGCAAGCCAGGTAATCGGCTACATGGGAAACGACGGAACAGGTCTTGCAGGAATTGAATACACACAGCAGAACACCCTTTCACCTCCTGTAAATCCAGAGGCACCTGTAGATGTAGCAGGAAAAAATGTCTATCTTACACTTGATGCAAACCTTCAGTTCAAGCTTGAAAAAGTTGCAAGAGATGCCATTACAAAAACTCAGGCAGCAAGCCTCATGCTCATTGCAGCAGAAGCAAAGACAGGAGAAATACTTTCATATATTTCACTGCCGTCAGTAAACTTAAACGAATACACAACTGCATCCCAGGAAGAAATGAAAGACCGCCCGGCAACAGAAAGCTACGAACCGGGTTCAGTTTTTAAAATCTTTTCAATTGCAAACTTTTTTGATTCAGGAGCAATTTCAGAAAAGGATATTTTCTTATGCGACGGAATCTATGAAAAAAGGACAAACTCAGGCGAACGCATAAAAATCACCTGTCTTGACCACCACGGCTGGATTACAGCCCGCGACGCCTTAAAATATTCCTGTAACGATGCACTCGCACAGATGTCAGAAAAAATTGAAAGCGAGCAGTTCCTTGCGCGAATCAGAAATTTCGGATTCGGCTCAAAAACCGGAATTGAACTCCCGGGAGAAACAGCCGGCGCTGTCAGAAACACAAGCGACCGTTTCTGGTCAGCCCGCTCAAAACCGACAATTGCAATCGGTCAGGAAATTTCTGTAAGCGCCCTTCAGATGGTACAGGCCGCAACAGCAATTGCTAACGGAGGCTATCCTTCCCGCCTTACTTTAATCAAAAAGATTACAAGCCAGTCTGGCGTTGAAGAATACGTACATCAGCCTGCATTAAAAAATCAGGTAATCAGTGAAAAGACAGCGCGCTATATTTTAAGCTGTATGCAGACTGTAGCACAGGCAGGAACCGGATCAAGGGCAAATCTCGGCGATATTTCAATCGGTGTAAAAACAGGTACTGCGCAGATGGCAGATCCAGTAAACGGCGGCTATTCTAAGACAGACTTCATCTCAAACTGTATTGCAATTTTCCCTGTAGAAAAACCTGAAATCATCCTCTACATCGTAATTGAAAAAGCAAAGGGCGAAACCTATGCGGGACGAATTGTAGCACCAGTTATCGGTGAAGCCGCAAGTATAATCATCGACCATCTTGGTATGAGCCGCGGCGGAGCCGCAAGCCTTGCGCATAACGGACTTATAAAAATCGAAAGTGATGCAGAAATCAAGATAGGCAATAAAGTTCCAGATTTTACAGGCCTTCCAAAGAGAAGCCTTCTGCAGCTTTTAAACCGCAAAGACATAAAAATAAAAATCAACGGAAACGGCTGGGTAACTGACCAGAATCCAAAACCGGGCGAAACTCTTACTCAGGAAACGGAAATTGAACTCTATCTGGAATAAAAATATCAGTCTTTTTTCTCAGAGATTTCCTTCTCTTGCAAAAGAACTTAATTTATTGAATATGACAGAACCAGAATTTGATTTCTGGGAAGTCCTGCCGTCAAAAGCGGGAGAATTAACCGCAAAAGAAAACGGTCTACTCCTTCACTCAGCTTATAATCCCCTTCGCGAAGCTGAAAGTGCTGTAAAAACAATAAAAAGCGAAAATATCTGGGCTGCAGCCTTTTTCTCAATGGGCTTAGGCTATGCCCCGCTTGAATACGCAAAAACCTTTCCTGACGAAACAATAATAATTGTTGAGCCCTCCCCTGACTTCTTTTTTGCCGCATTAAAATACACTGACTTCGAAACTCTTTTTAAACACAAAAGCCTGATTCTTCTTCTTGAGGCACAGCTTCAGGAAGTAACAGCCTTAATTGAAGGAAGCGCAGGCTTTAATCACACGGCAGTAATCGAAAACAAAAACCAGACGGCTCATGCCCGTTCCTACTTTGATTCACTGAAAGCCTTAATTGAACGCAACAAACAGAAAGTAAAAATTAACAGCGCAACACTGGAAAAATTTTCCCGGCTCTGGCTTAAAAACAGCTGCAAAAATATCAAAGCATTCGGAAAACTCGAGGGTGTAAAAATCTACACAGAAAAATGTCCTCCTGATCTTCCAGTTCTTCTTGTAAGTGCAGGCCCAACCCTCAGCGAAGTTTTACCTCACTTAAAGGAACTTAAAAAGAGGATGCTCATTGTTGCAGTAGACACAGCTCTAAGAGCCTGCTTAAAGAACGGCGTTGAACCTGATTTTATTGTTCTTACAGATCCCCAGTATTATGCATGGCGCCATATTGCAGGCTTAAAAAGTCCCTCAAGCGTATTGATTACAGAATCTGCCGCATGGCCTTCAGTTTACCGCTTCAACTGCCGCAAAACAGTTCTCTGCTCCTCCCTCTTTCCTCTCGGACAGTTCTTTGAAAAAAAACTTGGAGAAAAAGGTCAGCTCGGCTCAGGAGGTTCAGTTTCAACGACTGCCTGGGATTTTGCCCGTCTTACAGGAACAAAAAACATTTACTGCGCAGGACTTGATTTAGGCTACCCGAGGTCAGAAAGCCATATCCGCGGTTCTCTTTTTGAAGAAGCTTCTCATCTTAGTTCCTGCCGCACAAAAACTTCTGAGCAGAAACTTGCACTTTCTTTATTCTCTTCAGGAAAAGAAAGCGTTTTTGACTATGATGGAAAACCGCTTTTTACAGACAGCAAAATGAAAATGTTTGCCTGGTGGTTTGAAAGTCAGGCACAAAAATTCACGGAAGTTAATTCCTGGTCGCTTTCTTCAAAATCCTTTGCAATTCCTGGATTTAAAGTGAAAAACACAGAAGAACTTTTAAATCTAAAAGAGGCAGAAGAATTAAAAAAAGTTTTTTTTGAAGCAGAAAAAAACGCCTCCACTTCAATGCGCACTGAATATGAAGAATCTTTCAACAGGGCGCTGAAAGAACTTAACGAAGGTTTTGAAGAATTATACTCCCTAGCAAAAAAAGGACAGAACCTGTGCTCAAAAATGCTTTCAAACTCAAATCCGCAAAAAGAAAGGGAAGCCTTAAAAGAACTTGAACAGACAGATAATCTGATTCTTCACTCAAAGCAGAAAGAAGCTGCCTCCCTTGTTTTTCCGACAGAAAGCCGCCTGAATAAAATATTTGAAGAAACAGTTTTTCCGCAGGATAAAAGCAAGGCACTTTTCTTAAAATCTAAAATCATCTACACAGAGCTCCTCGAATCAATCCGCCTCTACAAAAAATATTTATAAATTGCCCTAAAGTCCGCCCGGTTTTCATTCGATAATTTAAATGTCTTTAGTTAATTACAGGGCGTGAGTGATTCATCTGAGTTACTCAAACATCCAGACGCCTTGAAAAATAAAGGCGTCTTGCCGTAGTGATTAACGGCTCTCCATGTTTAAAAAGAGAAGAAAAGTGTAAGGTTTCTTCTCTTTTTTTTATTTAAATGGGTTATAGTATTAGGTGAGGGTTTTATCATATATTCCTCAAGGGGCAGTTCCCTGCTGTTGTTAAGCATTAAAGATTTTATTCTGGATTGCCGAAAATAAGAACGGTGAATTAAAAATGAATTCGTTTCCGGTTATAACGTTAAAAGACAACTCTTTTTTTACTCAGGATCTTTTACTGGATAAACAGTTTATACTGCTGAATTCAACATGCCCGTTTACAGATGCCTTAAAAAAGGCACTTCTTGAATGGGATTTTAAAGTAGTTTATTCAAACGGTTCACAGGGAGTGGCTTCTTCTGCAGCACCTGTTTCTACTGACTTTGAAAATGTTTCCTTTGAAGAAGTCGGCGCTGAAAAAATTGAAACACCTGAATCCCAGATAAGCAATAACGTAAAAAAAGTAATCGAAAAAGCACACGATGACATTTCAAATAACGAAAAATCCCGCATGAGCGTTGTAAATACAGTTTACAACGAATACATGAACTATATAACCGCAGTTTATACTCACTACGCAACTCACAAAGTTCTCAACTACAGTGAACTTACTGAAACAGTAAAAGAACTTTGTATTTTCATCAAAGAAAACAGGCGCTTTGTTTTAAGAATCACTCCTTCCCAGGACACAATTAGTAAAAACTATCTTATAAGCCACAGCATGCGTTCTACAGTAATTGCAATTGTAATCGGTCTTCAGCTCCGCATGCCGCTTACAAAACTTATTGACCTTGGAATCTGCTGCATTCTCCATGAAATAGGACAGATCCGCCTTCCGCCGCAGCTTTACATGACAGACCGCCGTCTTTCTCCTGGAGAACGTGCAAAGCTTGCAACACATGCAGTACTTGGTTTTAACATCGTAAAAGAAAATAACTTCCCCAGCCAGATTCAGCTTGGAATTCTCGAACACCACGAACGTGAAAACGGAACAGGTTACCCGAGAAAACTCAACGGCACTCAGATTGATATTTTTGCAAAAATAATCGGAATTGCATGCACCTTTGAAGCAATTACAGCTCCGCGTCATTTTAAGCAGGCCCGTTCAACTTATGACGCAATGATTGAAATCCTTAAAAACGAAGGAAAACAGTTTGATGATACAGTAATCAAGGCCCTTCTCTACTCTCTTTCTCTCTTCCCGATTGGAGCTTATGTTTATCTTTCAAACGGAAAAATTGCCCAGGTTACGGACGTTAACCCTACAAGCCCGGGAAACCCTATTGTTTCAATCATAGGCGAAACAGATGCATCCGGCGGACCGGTAACAGTTCAGACCGATTCCCAGACCAATAAGATTATCCGCGTATTAAACAAGCAGGAAAGTGAAGACATCTTAAAACAGTTTAACTTAAAATAAAAACGGCGCACGGATTCACTGAAAACTCAGTTAAAGAACATCCTTGCGTTTTCAAGTTCCTGAAGGAACTTTTCATCAACGACAGGCGGATTTTCCGTAAAGTAAAGAATCTGCTGAAGTTCTTCCTGACTGTGAGCGCCCCATACAGGCACAGAATAATCAAACTGATTGAAAAAACCAAGGGCAAGAGGAATATCCTGAATAACGCCGCCGCACAGAGGCTGCATCGCAATAAAGCCGACGTCCTTTTCACGACAGTCAAAAACAAGTTCCTGTACTTCTTCAGGACACAGAAGATTAAAAGGATACTGCAGCGTTTCCCACGGACCATCGGAATTCAAAAGCTCACGGGCAAGTTCAAAGCTTTCAGTGCACACACCGATATGATGAATTACACCGTCTTTTTTTAATTTCAGGAGTTTTTCAATTACCCTGTCATCCCCGCCCTCTTTAGGAAGAATAGAAGGATTATCAAGCTGATAGAGGTCAATATAATCTGTTTTGAGGGCTGTAAGGCTTAAATCGATATCTTCAGCAATCTCATCTGAAGTATGAGCCTTGGTTTTTGTTGCAACATATATATCTTTACGGATTGAACCATGAAGAGCATTTCCAAGGCGTCTCTCGCTTTCTTCACTGGTGCGTGCTGTATCAAAAAAATTAACCCCGCCTTCGTAAGCGCTGCTGATTATTTTAGAGGCTTCCTCATCATCGCTTACGTTTGCGAGCGCCATAGCGCCAAGAGCAGTTCTGCTGACTAAAAGATTAGATTTTCCTAACGCTATGTAATCCATAGATCAATTCACAGTTCATAATGCGTAATTTGTAATTGCACGAAGCAATGTGATTACGCATTACGAATCAGGCGTTACGCTTTAGCGTACAACAGGTTTGTAGTTTTTAATTGCGGCAAAAAGGAATGTGTGAAGGTCAGAAAGTTTTACCCTTTCCTGTTCCATTGAGTCGCGGTAACGTACTGTAACTGTATCGAAGAGAGGATTTGCAGATCCGTCTTCGTTCTTTTCGGTGATAGTGTCGTAATCAACTGTTACACAGAACGGAGTTCCTACTTCATCCTGACGGCGGTAGCGCTTTCCTACAGTTCCAGATGTATCATAATCTGTTACAAAGTCTTCTTTGAGAAGGTGCTGAATTTCCTTTGCCTTTTCAGCAAGTCCGTCTTTCTTCATTAAAGGAAGAACTGCAACTGTAATCGGTGCAAGACGAGGGTCTAAGTGAAGGACTGTACGGTAATCTTCCTGACCGTCTTTTCCTACGTTTTCTTCTTCATATGCTTCACAGAGGAACATGAGGAAGTTGCGGTTAAGACCGGCAGATGTTTCAATTACGTAAGGAATGTACTTTTTGTTTCCGTCTTCCTGATCGATATAAGACATGTCCTTTTTTGAATACTGCTGGTGCTGTGAAAGGTCAAAGTCAGTGCGGCTGTGAATACCTTCAACTTCTTCAAAACCAATCGGGAAGTTATATGTAACGTCGTAAGCATCTTTTGCATAGTGAGCCAGTTTGTCATGGTGATGCCATTTAAGGTTCTTTTCTGCAATACCGTACTTGAGGTAGAAATTCCAGCGGTCTTTTCTCCAGCGTTCAAAAGTTTCATCCTCAGTGCCAGGTTTACAGAAATATTCCATTTCCATCTGTTCAAATTCACAGGTGCGGAAAATAAAGTTCTTAAAGATGATTTCGTTGCGGAAAGACTTACCAACCTGGGCAACACCGAAAGGCACTTTCATGCGGTTTGACTGAACGATGCTCTTGAAGTCTGTAAAAATACCCTGACAGGTTTCAGGACGAAGATAGATAAGGTGACTTTCGTCAGCAATTGGTCCCTGATAAGTCTTGAACATAAGGTTGAATTCGCGTACTGCAGTATATTTGCGGTTTTCGCTTTTACAGGTCGGGCAGTTGATATTTGCGTCGATGTAAGCCTTCATTTCTTCGTGGCTCATTGTATCTACAGGCTTTCCAGGATCTTTATCCGGATTTGCTGCAACAAAGTCTTCGATGAGTTTATCTGCGCGGTGGCGTGCCTGACATTCAAGACAGTCAACCATCGGATCTGAGAAGTGGTCTACGTGACCTGAAGCCTTCCATGTTGTATGATGCTGAAAAATTGCTGAATCAAGACCAACTACATCATCATGAAGCTGAGTCATTTCCTTCCACCAGGCATTCTGGATATTACGCTTAAAATCTACTCCAAGCGGACCGTAATCCCAGGCACCGGCCTGACCTCCGTAGATTTCTGAAGCCTGATATACAAAGCCCCTTCTCTTACAGAGTGAAATAATTTTGTCCAGTGTACATGCATGTGGATCAGATGCAGGTTTTTCATTTTTTGCCATTTTAAAATCTCCAAAATGTTTGCTTTAATTGATAAAAAGCAAAGATGTAAGAATTGTAACATAAATTTTAATTAGTGAAAACAGACATATTTTGTGCATTTATATATAATCTATAAAGATTATTAAAGCAGGGCTGATACTCAAGTAACTGCTCTGAGTTACTGCCCGGCTTTCTTAAATTTTTCGGAGGAAAAAGAAAAATGAAAAAACTTTCAGCAGTTTTAGTTTCTTTGCTTCTGTGCGCAGGTCTTTTAAGCGCCCAGGTTTTAGACAAAGAACAGATGAAAAACACTGCATGGACAGGTTTTGGGGCTCCAATTGACGGCAGCGCCATGTTCTACGGCTTTACGGACACATTCCAGGCACGTTTTGACCGGGGAAACTTTACCATTGAAGGAATGCTCAACTGGAGCTTTCTTGCAAACTATTCAGACAAAGGAGACGTAGACAACTTCGTTTTCGGAACTTCAAACCTCAACCCTCTTTCACTTAAATATGGAACAAGGGGTAATGATTTTATTGCCGGCGACTATACTGTTTCCAGTGCAGGAGCTACCGCAGCATGGGACCATACTGGCGTAAAGGTAAACAACCAGGCAAACGTTTCAAATACAAAGCAGGACTCTTATTACGTAAACTTTGTATGGCATCCTTCTAAGAATCTTGACGTAGGTGTAGGAACAAAACTCAACTGGCAGGTTGGTCCTGCTCCCCGCTACGGAAACTGGCTCTGGGAACATGATGCCCACGTTCGTCAGGGAGGTTTTTCAACCAGCTATGATGACCGCTCAGGCGCAGTAACACCGACTTCTTCTGACGAATGCGGAAGATATAAATTTACAGTTGACGCCCCGGGCTCAGCCGATGTAGTAGGCTTTGTTCCATACGCAAACAAATACGCAAAACGTGCTGCAGGCATCCGCTATTTCTATAATACAAAAGACATGAAATTCCAGCTGGGTGCAGCAATTCCTAACGGCTTTAACACTGACGATCCTGCAGTTAACTTAGGTGCACAGATTCAGCCTGTTAAGTGGCTTTCAATTGCCGCTGCCTTAGAAGGAGCTTTTGATGACCAGGCAAACTTCTATACCGGAGCAACAATCGGAGCAGATAACTTTATCCTCGATATGTACGCCGCTGCAGACTCACTTTTTACAGAGGCAGAACATGATCAGGCTTACGGAACAGGTGCAGCCGTTACCTTTATTATTCCTAATACAAAATTCAAGGTTCGCCCTGAACTCGGCCTCAACTTCTTCCAGAACCCGCACTACGACACAGCCTGGTACACAGGAGGAACACTTTCTTTCTCAATTACAAAAGAAATGGGCTTTATTTTCTGGGGTTCATGGGCACAGGGCTCAAAAGACGACAGATGGGATAATGATGCTGAAACAAATGACTGGAACGGCGGTCACATCCTTGACCTCCGCCCGGAACTCACACTTGAAATGTCAAAAAATACAAGCTTTGCTGTATACATTGACTTTGAACAGCGCACAGCCTTTGACGGAACAGACAGAAAATGCTGGTCAAGTGGCCTGTTCATGACATATATTTTCTAAATTAACCTGCAGCATTTCGATGCTGATATAAAAACCGTGGACAGTCTTTTTTATTGTCCGCGGTTTACTCCCAGTCCAAAAAGAGCAAAATCTGAACGGACTGGGTCTGAAGGAAAAAACTCCTTCATTTTACAAGTCAGCGCCAGACAGGTCTTCAGGTTTGCCTGAGGTATCTTTCCTGACGCTGATTTTTTTATAAACCCTGCTTCTGCCGCCTGATGCATAACATGAGTGTCGAGGGGCATCAAAAGATTTTTTTTGTCATACCACGTCCAAAGTCCAAGGTCTACAGGCGAATTATCACGCACCATCCACCGCAAAAACATATTAAGTTTTTTAGCACAGCCGTTTTCTGATTTTGAAATTAAAGCACATGGCTTTTCAAAAGAAGAGGCAATAACCGAATGTAAAAAAATTACCCCGCCTTTCTTCAAACTTACATCTCCATCTGCTGCTTCATAAAACGGGACACAGCCCTCCTGTATTTTTCTCTCCCATTCCTTTTTAAAAAATGCGCCTAAACTCCCCTCTTTTTCCAGAAAGCTTTTGACACTGTCAAAAAAAATCCGCATATCAGCGTACTTATACATTCTGTAAAAAGAAGCACAGGAGTCAGTAAAATATTTTTTGTAAGAACCGGAGAGCAGCCATTCAACAGGTTTCATGCCGTCTTTTTTCATAAAACCTAAAATCATCTCGACATGACTTAAAATCTGCTCCCGCCTTCCAAAAGCAAGGTTTGCTGCAATAAAGGCCGTAAGTTCTGCATCTGCCGCATTTGTGCCCGCTTCGCTCAGAAAACGGTGCATAAACTTTGAAGGGTCTTTTTCTAAAAAAGCAGGAGTTTCGTATCTGTCGGCAAGTGCTGTAAGCTGTTCTTTTGTAAGCATAATACTAATTGAAAATAAATCCTGGGACAGTAATTTATAAAGTCCCTCCCCCATAAAAAAAGCCGGAGTTTTCAGAAAAATCTGTCATCCGGCTTTCAGTATAAAGAAAAAGGTCTATTTGTTTAAGATAAACTCAACGCGGCGGTTTTTCCACCAGTTGTCTTTATCACTTCTTGCAACAACAGGCTGGCTTCCTCCGCGGCCTACGGCTGTAAGGCGTGAACCGTCAACTCCGTTCTTTTTGAGTTCGCTCTTTACGAATTCAGCTCTTTCCTGAGAAAGCGGCTTTAATGCCTTTCCGTACTGTACAGTGTCCTGATTTTCTTCTGCTTCAGTACCTGAAACATTGTTAGCGTGACCTTCAATAGTTACAGTGTAATTCTTGAACTTGTTGAGAATCTGGGCAATACGCTTGAGTACGCGTTCATTGTTTGCCTTCTGGCTTGCCTTGATTCCGCCCTTAATTTCGTCTTCTGTCTTAAAGTCAGCAGCATCTGAGCGGAAAATAATTGAAGGAACAGCCATCTTAAGGACATCTCCTACACGGATTACAAGAACGTCTACGCTGATTTTGCCTTCAACAGTGCTTGTCATGCCGAGTGAATCTGTCGCAGTAAATACATAAGGATAATCCATAGCAGACTGAACAAGTTCACCGTTGTTTCCGCGTCCGTCCCATACAAGTCTTTCTGTAATTGTCTGTTTTCCGTTTACGGACCAGAACTTCTTGCCGTTTTCAGGGTCGTTAATCTGGAATGACCAGTTTTTAAGAGGAACTGCACTCTTTCCTTTTAACTGGATGTAAAGATCATCATCTTCACCGTCGTTATCAGGAGAGAAATAGCGTGGTGCTGTTTTTACAGTAAGCTGAGGCGGAGTAACCGTACAGATGAATGCAGAAGATACTGCAGTCACTGTGTTTCCTTTTTCATATGAAAGGGCAAGATTTCCTGTAAAGGCACCTTCACATACCTTGCCGTCTGTTCCGTTTCCGTCCCAGTTGATTACTGCAGGAAGATTTTTTGAATCTGCACTTGTCCACTTGCGTACAACTTTTCCTTCTGCACTTGTAATGCTGAATGACCAGTTTGAAATACCTTCAGCAAGGCTTGTCCTTACAGTAAACTTCTGAACATCAGCAATTCCGTCTCCGTTCGGAGAGAAGTATTCGCTGTCGGCAGTTACATAAGCCTTTGTTTCCCTCTTATCAACTGTGAGGCCTGCAATTTCTGCTGAAGCCTTGTTCCCTGCGGCGTCTGTACTTGCAAATACCATTTTGTAAGTACCGTCAGCAACTTTGTTTCCGCTGTCATCTGTACCGTCCCATGCAAAGGCAGGAACAGTTCCAGTCCATGAGTATGATTTTACAGTCTGATTCTTTGAGTTGAGAACTGCAGCTGTCCATTTTTCTTCTTTTGATGATTTTACGGTTACAGGTACATTGTCGCGGTTACCGTCCCCGTCAGGAGAGAATACTGTGTATGGTACAGAAAGTTCAATTGAAGGTGAAACCGTATCAACTGTAAACGGCTGGGATACAGTTACAGCCTTAGCACCGTTTGCAGATTCAGTTGAAAGTTTTGCAGTATAAAGTCCGTCTGCAGTTCTACTTCCGTCAGAAGCAAGACCGTTCCATTCAATAACAGCAGGAAGAGCTCTCTGGGCACTCTGTGACCAGACTACAGTTCCCTTTGTATCTTTAACTTCAATTTTCCAGTCTTTTACCGAACTTCCGCTCTTAACTACCGGAGTAAACTTTACGCTTCCTGAAGAAGGATTAAAGGCAGCAGGACTTGCAGTAAGAATAAGTTCTGTTTTACTTGTATCGAGACTAAAAAGAGGAGAATCAATTTTTACAGAGTTTCCCGCAGCATCTCCTGCAGAAAGTGTATAGCGGTAAGAACCGTCTTTTGAAAGGACGTTTGATTTATCAAGACCGTTCCATACAAGTTTTTCAGGAAGGAATGAACCAAAATCAAAAGTCTTTACAATTGTTCCCGCTGCATCTGTTACAAGACCAGTCCAGTTTGAAACAGGAGAACCACCGTTTACAGCCGTAACCTGGAAGATTTCAAGTACATCAAGATTTCCGTCTCCGTCAGGAGAGAAAGTTGAATTAGAAAGTGAAACCTTTACATTCGGTGCAGTATTATCGAGCATAAACTCAGGTGATTTGAGAGGAACTGTTTCAAAGCCGTTAAGGTATTTTGCAGTTACTTTAGCGTAATAAATGCCTTCAGGTGCGGCAGAACCGTTATCTGTCTTTCCGTCAAATATAACTGATGAAGGCGGATTATCTGTGCCTGAGAAAGTCTTTACAGCCTTACCGTCTTTATCTTCTACAGAAACAGCCCATTCTACAAGTTTATTTCCAGTTTTACTCTGGTCAGGGGCAGGAATTTTTACTTCAAATGAAACAGTATCGTTTACACCGTCACCGTTTGGAGAAAAATATCTTCCGCCTGTAAGTGTAATGTTTGTTGCAGGTTTTTCTGCAGAGTAAATGATATTTGAAATAACAGCCGGAGCAGAAACGTTTCCTGCACGGTCGGTTGCTGTAATTTTATATGAATATACGCCGTCTTTTACAAATACGCCGTTATCATCTGTTCCGGACCAGTCAAATTTAAGAGGTTCACTTTCAGTCCATTTGAACACGCGTACAGGAGTACCTGCAGCATCACTGAAAGTACCGGTCCATAAATCTTCCTTTGAACCGTCCTGCTTAATTGAAAGGGATGCCTTGGCTCCTTCACCGAAGATTTTTGCATCCTGAGAAGGCTGTGTGAGTTCAATTTCTGGTGCTGTATTATCTACGATTACGACAAGCTGGCTTGTAGTTGCAGAGTTTCCGTTATCATCAGAAGCAGAGAAAGAATAATAATAAGTTCCGTCAGGAGCTGTTTCTCCGTTATCCATGATACCGTTCCAGGTTACAGAAGCAGGAATTGTTACACCGGTTTTTGGAGTTACCATCTGCTTAAAAAAGTTTTTAAGGCCGAGACGTTCAGGGCGTTTTTCTTTGTTTCCGATTGTACGGATTACTTCACCCTTTTCGTTTCTGATTATAAAACTCCATTCGCTTACATAGCGTTTTTCTTTAATCTGAAGAGGAACTTCAAGAATATCCTGAACACCATCATTGTTCGGCGAAATATAAACAGGTCCTTTTTCGCCGTAAAGCAGAGAAGCACATAAAACTGCGCCAAAAGTTAAGAGTGTCTTTTTCATTATTCTTCTCCCCACAAAATAATCTCAGGCGGCTGTGTATCTTTAAGGCCTAAGTTAAGTTTTGCACCGGCACTTACTGCATTTACGTTTTTATAAAGCTGTTTCCATGCAGCACCGGCAGTCATTTCACTCTGAGCCCAGCCCTTATTTGCAAGAATTGAACCGTCCTTAGAATAAAACTTGAACTGAACGCTTACGCCTAAAGAAGGAACGATATTCTTTGCGCCTTCTGAATATTCACATACGTCATATTCCCATGACGAACTTACTTTTACGATATCACAGATAAGAATCTGAAATCCTGCATCAAAAACAAAGTCCTGAAAAGCAGGGAAAGAAAAATCAACGCTTGCACCAATATCAAAATTAGGCTTATCGAGAAGGCAGGCTGCAATTCCCATTTTTGGAGTAGCAATTCCAGGCCAGTCAGAAGCATAATCCCCTTTTACACCGTAAACATCAGTATGCTTAAGAGTTTTTCCTACGTTGAGGAGGGCTGCGCCAAAACGAAGGTCTTTCATAAAGAAAAGGTCTCCAAATTTATACAGAGCGCCCATATTTACACCGCCTGCCCAGTCTGAATCATAACCCCAGAAAAAATCTGCGGCAAAGTTCATACCGATTGCAAGCTTATCATTAAGGTCTTTTGCAACATTTGCAGAAAGGGCAAAGTTATTTCCAAGATGCATTTCATAAAAAGGAACAAAAATTCCCTGCATTAAAAATGAAGAAACGCACCATCTTGAAGGGAAAAGAATTCCTCCTTCAAAAGCACCACCCATTGATTTATCAGATGCGTCCTTACTGTCAAAAAGCAGTGTTCCGGAAAGATTAAGGACAATGCGCTGCTCATAGGCAGTTAAAGCAGGATTATTAACAACAGAATCAGAAGAAACACCTGACAGAGCCCCGCCCGCAGAAGAGGAAGCATCAGTCAGAAGATCCGGAGAGGCAATGCGGAAAAGATTCTGACCTCCTGCCGGCGGATTATAAGCATATAAAGCAGAACAGACACATAAAAGTGCAGCTGCAGTCAACTTTCTAAGCATAAAAAATTAAACCCCCATAGAAAATTAATCTCTACTATAGTTATAACAGAAAATAAGCATAAATTAAAGAGAAAGTGATAAGACAACAGCGGGAAGACGACCTGCAAGGGAAGTTTTTTCCGATAATCAGGAGGCAATCTCCAAAATATATATTCTTGCTTCGCAACGGCTTTCGCCGCCGCTGCAATCGCTTACCCGTTTATAAATCTTGACAGTTTCTACTTATTAATTCATATTTAAACTATGGGTAAAAATTCGTCCGGCATGTCTTTTTTTCAGAGTCTTTTTTCTTCGCTTTTCAGCGGAAACGACCCTGAAGCTCTCAAAAAAAGGCAGCTTAAAGGTATAGCAAAAAATCTTTCACATTCAGGAACTAAATTTTACAGGGCTGGTTCAGATCAGGTCCTGAGCGCATTCGGAAAATTTTTCTATGACGTTTATAAAATAATTTCCCCTGCACAGCTGTTATTTCAAAGCCAGCAGAATCCCAATTACTATAAAAACCTTGCAGTTGATTATTCTTTAACAGAATCCCAGAAACAGCAGATTGAAAACCTGACTGAAGAATCAATAATGACTCTTTCCAAGAACATGCCTTTCGGGGAACTCAAAACAAAAATCAACCAGGAACTTGAAAACTTTGTAAGTGAATTCGATGCGGATAAAATAAATGCGATTGACGGTCTTTACACAAAGCTGCTTGCTTTTAAGGCTTTCTGTCTTTATGACTTTTATTTTATGCTAAAAAAATTCGACTCAACCCTGCGCGAAGGAGAATTCAACAGAACTCCAAAACTTGATCCGATTGAAGGCGCATATATTGCAGACGACCTTAAAGATTTTACTGCAATTCTTTATTCCCTCCCGCTTGATGAAGACTGGAATGACCTTATGGCAATGTTCAAGGCTGCAAAAGGTGTTGAGCCTGTAAAACCTGGTCACTGGAATAAAATCGTTCAGAAGCTCCGTCAGTACAGAGACAGCCGTGTCTTTGACATGATGATTCAGCTTATTACAAAAGATCCTGATTACTTTACTGATGTAAACGCAAAGCAGGAACATGTTGTTGAATCTTACATTGAAAGTACAAAAACTCAGGCAGCAAACACTATCCGCAAACTCGAAAGCGAACAGAAAAACTCAAAAATCGACAGTCTGCTCGTACAGATTTTCAATACAAGCGCAGTAGTAATCTTAAAAAACTACACAGAAGCCGCAAGCGAAGCCTTCGAAAAACGAAATCTCGGCAAATATGAATATGCAAAGCCCCTCAACTATTTAAAAGCCTTCCTTCTCGAATATGTTAAACGCGATGTGCGTGAATATGCCGACCTTGTTTTAATCCGCGGTAAATGGACTGTTGGACAGCTTTCAACTGACATGAGTAATTACTATCATCAGATGCTCGAAGCCAGCGATGAAATTACAAACTTTGATGACAAACTTGCAGAAGAAGCAGAAATAGGTTCAAAAATCAAAACTCTCCTTCCTCGCGCAGAACGTGACCGTGAAGCAAACAACATAATAAAGACAACTTTAAAAGATACAAACTCTCTTGCAAAAGAATACATTGTAAATACAACAAAAGCGATGATTGGTTTTGCAAAAATCTTAAAGACTGTAATTGAAGACTACCAGAAGCCTAAGGGCGAAATCGTAATGAACTGGAAGGAACTTGACCGCTTTGCAGAACACCCTATCAATCAGCTGAGCGTCGAGGTTTACAAAAAAATGTACCTTTTCGTCCAGCTCATCCAGGGTATTCTTCAGTAAAAAAATTAAGCCCCGCAGACACGGGGCTGTTTTTATCTCTTTTTCAAAATACTTTCGGCTATTTTTGTGCCTGCAAACTGAATTACTGCAACCATAAAAATAATTACCACAACAGAAGCAAGCATTACATCTGTCCTGAAACGCTGATAGCCGTAACGGATTGCAAGGTCCCCAAGTCCGCCGCCGCCTAAAGTTCCGGCCATAGCAGAATATGAAATAAGATTAATTACTGTTAGTGTAATTCCTGACACAACTGACGGAAGCACCTCAGGAATTAAAACCTTGTAAATAATCTGCCAGTTTGTTGAACCCATTGCCCTTGCAGCAGTAATTACGCCCGGTTCTATTTCTATAAGGGCAGTTTCAATCACCCTGGCAACAAAAGGTGCTGCAGCAATACTCAGAGGAATAATCGTAGCGGCAGTTCCGATTGCTTTTCCGAGCACAAGTCTTGTAAAAGGGAGAAGAACAATCATCAGAATAACAAACGGGAAAGAACGGAGTACATCAATAATACGGCTCAGAACCATATTAAAAACCGGCTTCGGCGTAATTCCTGTATTTCCTGTAATAAAAAGCAGGATTCCAAGAGGAAAACCGATTAAAACAGAAAAGAAAGTTGAAAACAAAACCATTAAAAGTGTCTGCAGAGTAGAAACTCCAACAAGCTGAATTATCTGATTCATTCTTTTTCTACCTCCACTGAGTTTTCATTGAGAAAGGCAACGGCTTTTTTTATTTCAGTTTCATTGCCAATAAAATCAACAAGCATTGTGCCGACTCTTTTTCCCTGAACACTCTGAATTCCGCCGGCCCTTACATTAAATTCAACATCAAACTTTTTTGCCACCTGACTTAAAAGCGGCTCATCGGTCTGCTCCCCGATAAAATGAAGCGAATAAACACCGCCTCCCTTACTCCAGCGGACAAATCCGTTTTCAGTTTCTTCTTCAGCTGTAATGTGCGAAATAAAATCTTTTGTAACAGAAGACTGAGGATGAGTGAAAATATCTTCTACACTTCCCTGCTCAACTATCTGCCCCTCATTTACAACAGCAACCTGCGAACAGGCATCGCGTACAACTTCCATCTGATGAGTAATCATTACGACAGTAAGGTTCATTTTTTTCTGAATCTCACGGATGAGGTCAAGAATCTGAACTGTTGTCTTTGGATCTAAGGCAGAAGTTGCTTCGTCACAGAAAAGAATATCAGGATTATTTGCAAGGGCACGGGCAATGGCTACGCGCTGTTTCTGACCGCCTGAAAGCTGGCTTACAGGAGATTTAGCACGGTCACTTAAGCCGACAAGTTCAAGAAGTTCTGCCGTACGCCTTTTTATTACATCTTTAGGAGTACCGCAGATTTCAAGCGGATAGGCAATATTCTGCTGTGCATTACGGCTTGAAAACAGATTGAAATTCTGAAAAATCATTCCGATTCTGCGGCGGCGGGCGATGAGGTCGTTTCCCTCAAGATTATCAACACGCTCATTATCGTACCAGACTTCCCCGGAATCTGCCTTCTCAAGCAGACTGATAAGACGGACAAGAGTTGATTTTCCTGCCCCGGACTTACCGATAATTCCGAAAATCTGATTTGAAGGAATATGAAGGCTGACATTATTTACTGCATGAACAGACACACCGCCTTCACTTTTATAAAGTTTATCAAGATTTTTTAATTCAATAGTCATAATTTTCCTTTACGGAAAACAATTATACTAAAAATGAAGCCAGTTAATCCACAACAGGAAATAAGTAATTAAAGTCCCTGCACTCATAAAAGGAATATAAGGAAAGGCAAAAGAATGGCGGATAACAAGGCCATTTGAGTTTTTTGACCGTCTGGTTAATGAAAAAAGCAGGAAAAATATAAGACCTGTCAAAGCGGATATCGTAAGTGAAATAAAACAGAACAGAGGATATCCGATAAAAAGACTGGAAAAAACACCAAAAATTACATCCCCCCAGCCAAGTCCGCCGCCGGTCAGAAGTCTTGCAATAATCAATACAAGAACAGTTCCTGTCACGCCCCATACACATTCACGCAGAAAATAAACAAACTTAAAATCAAACCAGAAAGCGTAAAAAATAATATAGGCAATTATTCCGCCTGCAACAAGAAAAAGGGGAATACGCATTTTAATTACATCATAAACAGACGCCGGAACTGCAACCGCAAGAAAAATTAAAAGTGTCCAGAACTCCACAACCCTGTCCTATTTTAAAACTGCTTCAACAAGTTTTTTTAGATCGGCATCAAGTTTTACATCACCGCTTTCAGGCATTCCTTCAATGTGGAAAAGACCGTCAGCATCTTCAACTATTGCGTCGGTATTATCCGGCGGAAGGTCAGTAATATTATTGTTGTTTGCCCCAAAAGTTGTAAAAAGGAAGGGATGTGAATCCTGAGGATCCGGCAGGATTTCAAGACCTTCATCCTGTTCAGCACTCTCTGCAGATATTTCTACGGCGTTCTCTGCTGCAATTTCAACAGACTCGTCTGTCTCATCACTTTCTGCGGCCACTAAAGAAATAGCTTCAACGGCTGCTTCTTCACTGACAACACGTTCCTGTTCACCTTCTTCTATATCATCAAGGGACGGCTCAGCGTCTTCATCGTCATCACCAGAACGGATATCTTCATCATCAAGGAAAGAAAAATCTATAGGAGCGGCACTGAAATTTTCAACCAGTTTATCATCTTCAGGATCAGGAGCAACTTCATGAACAGGCGAACCGAAGTCCATTTCT
This sequence comes from Treponema sp. UBA3862, assembly GCA_002392405.1. GTDB lineage: Bacteria > Spirochaetota > Spirochaetia > Treponematales > Treponemataceae > Treponema_D. The sequence continues at coordinate 127,897 of DGGY01000041.1, forward strand.
TCTTCCAGCCCTTCATTATCATCACTTTCTGCAGCAGAAAGCGGAACCGGGCTTTCTTCCATAAACTCATCAAGTCCGATATCTTCAGCACTCTCTGCCTCAACGGCCTCTTCAGCCTCTTCTACAGCTTCCGCATCTTCAAGTTCTTCTGCTTCTTCAACAGCTTCTGCTTCAGAAACTTCTTCTATCTCTTCAACGTCATCAAGTTCTTCAACAGCCTCTGCATCTGCGGCTTCTTCGACAGCTTCCGCATCTTCAAGTTCTTCTGCTTCTTCGACTGCTTCTGCCTCAGTAACTTCTTCTATTTCTTCGACAGATTCTGCTTCAGAAACTTCTTCTATTTCTTCAACATCATCGAGTTCTTCAACTGCCTCTGCATCTGCGGCTTCTTCGACAGCTTCCGCATCTTCAAGTTCTTCTGCATCTTCGACAGCTTCTGCTTCAGAAACTTCTTCTATCTCTTCAACATCATCGAGTTCTTCAACTGCCTCTGCATCTGCGGCTTCTTCGA
>DGGY01000029.1 GCA_002392405.1 Treponema sp. UBA3862
AACCAACACCAAGAGAAAGAAGAATTGAAACAATGTTCATTAATTCATTTTCCATTGTCTTAGAAAGACGTGTTGCAGCTCCAGATTCCTTTACAAAGTTACCGAAAGCAAGCATACCGATAAGAGGTGCTGCAGGCGGCAGGAGAAGGATTGTAAGGAGAAGAAGTACCATCGGGAAGAGGACTTTTTCAGCCTTTGATGGAGTTCTTGGATTTTCCATATGAATAAGACGCTGTTTTTTAGTTGTAAGAAGCTTCATAATCGGCGGCTGGATCATTGGAACAAGAGCCATGTATGAATAAGCAGCAACTGCGATTACAGCCATAAGTTCAGGAGCAAGTTTTCCTGAAACGTAGATTGATGTAGGACCGTCAGCACCACCGATAATAGCGATTGCACAGGCCTGCATGATGTTATAGTTGAGGCCGAAGATATTCATTACTGCTACACCGAAGAGAGTAAAGAATACACCGAACTGAGCGGCACCACCAAGGAGTGCTGTTTTAGGGTTAGCGATGAGCGGACCGAAGTCAGTCATTGCACCGATTCCCATAAAGATAAGCATAGGGAAGAATTCGTTTCCTACACCTGCTTTATAGATGATTGCAAGCATGCCGTCAGGAAGATTACCCATTCCGGCACCAACAGCGTTGATTAAAACAGTACCCATTCCGATTGGAATAAGAAGAAGAGGTTCAAATCCGCGTCCTGCACCAAGATAAATGATGAGGAAGCCCAGGGCCATCATGATAAATGACTGCCAGCCTGGAGCTCTTCCCCAGTCTGTTGCAGAAGCATGTTCACCGGCTTCTGAAGCTTCCTGTGAAGCAGCAGCTTCTGCGGCAGCTTCATCAGCACTTTCAATGAACATTTTGTAAATACCGGTTGATTTTCCGATATTTTTAAGGAACTGAACAATATTGATATTGTGTTCTTCGCCCCAGTTTTCTGTACCTGAGATTACGCGTTCAAGACCTTCGCCAGAAGCAGCTGCAGGAGCAGAAGTTTCAGCAGCGGCAACTGCTTCACCAAGTACAACCGGAGTATCAGCTTCAACTTCTACAGTTGACTGTGCAAAAACTTTAGAACCTGCACTTAATACAAATGCAACTGCACAGATTGCAAAACAGAAGCTGAGAACCTGTTTCTTAAAATTTTTATTTAAATCCATCATTTCAATAATCCTTAAGCGATTGTTGCAACAGCCTGTCCGTTAGCAACCTGAGTTCCAGTAGGAACAGTAAAGTGAATCTTACCGTTTGCTCCGGCCTTGATTTCAAGTTCCATCTTCATTGATTCAATGATGATTACTGTCTGGTCAGCTGTTACAGAAGCACCTTCAGCTACAGCATATTTAAGGAGTGTACCTGCAACAGGAGCATTAACTGCTTTTCCGCCTGCAGGAGCTGCAGCAGGAGCCGGTGCCTGAGCCGGTGCAGCAGCAGGAGCCGGAGCAGCCTTTACTACACCGCCGATAGAAGCAATTACCTGGCCGTTAGAAATCTGTGTTCCTGCAGGAACTGTGTATGTAATTGTACCGTCAGCAGGAGACTTAACTTCAAGTTCCATCTTCATTGATTCAACGATGATGATTGTCTGTCCCTTAGATACTTTTGTTCCGTTTGCAAAGCACTGTTTGAGGAGAGTTCCTGCAACAGGAGCCTTTACATCTTCTCCGCCGACAGAAACTGCAGCAGCAGGAGCAGCAGAAGCAGAAGCTTCACCGAAAGTAACATTGTATGGAGTTCCGTTAACTGTGATTGCGTCTCCGTTTGATGTAACCTGGTAAGACTGTCCGTTAACAGTAACTGTATAAGAACCATTTGAAGAAGCTGCTTTTGGAGCTTCCTTGAGACCGAATGTCTTTTCTGCATCAACAGGACCATTTGCACGTGTTTCGAAGAATTTTGTTGCAACCTTCGGGAACATTGCATATGTAAGAGTATCTTCAACAGAACCGTTTCCGCCGTTAGCCTTAGATTCTTCAACCATTTTGTCCCATTCAGGAGCGATAAGGTCAGCTGGACGGCATTCAACTGCTTTTTCCATTTTGTTGAGTTCAAGAGCTTTTTTAACAAGGTCAGCATTTGGAGCTGCAGGGAGTTTACCGTATTTTCCTGTAAGAAGGTCACGGAATTCACCTGTCATGTTGTTGTAGCGTCCGAAGAGAACGTTGAATACAGCCTGTGTACCAACAATCTGAGATGTCGGAGTTACGAGCGGAACATAACCTACATCCTTCTGTACCAGTGGAAGTTCAGCGAGAACTTCATCGATTTTGTCAGAAGCACCCTGCTGTTTGAGCTGGCTTTCGAGGTTAGAAAGCATACCGCCCGGAACCTGTGATTTAAGGATACGTGTATCTGCACCAAGGAATTTAGATTCAAGTGAAGCATAATGCTTGCGTACTTCGCGGAAATAAGCGGCGATTTCAAGGAGGGCACCGATATCAAGACCAGTGTCATATTCAGTTCCCTTGAGCATTTCTACTACAGTTTCTGTAGGTGAATGAGATGTACCCATTGCCATTGCAGAAATTGCTGTATCAAGAACATCAGCACCAGCTTCTGCAGCCTTGAGAAGAGTTGCTACAGAAAGACCTGTTGTTGCGTGTGAGTGAATTTCTACAGGAAGGTCAACCTTTGATTTAATTGCTTTAACGAGGTCGTAAGCTTCATACGGCTTTAAAAGACCTGACATATCTTTAATACAGATAGAATCTGCACCAAAGTCAGCATATGTTTTTGCAAGGTCAGCATAAATTTCTTTTGTATGATATGGAGTTGTGGCATAAGAAATAGCCATCTGAACATGTTTTCCAGTCTTTTTTGCAGCTTTTGTAGCGCGTTCAAGGTTGCGCGGGTCGTTGCAGGCATCAAAAATACGGAATACATCAACACCGTTTTTAGAAGCAGTTTCAACAAACTTATCTACAACATCATCTGCATAGTGGCGGTAACCAAGGAGGTTCTGACCGCGCAGGAGCATCATGATTTTTGTATCAGGCATTGCAGCATGGAGTTTGCGGAGACGTTCCCATGGATCTTCGTTAAGGAAGCGGATACAAGAGTCGTAAGTTGCTCCACCCCAGGCTTCAGCAGCCCAGTAACCGATTTTATTGATTTTTCCGGCGATTGGAAGCATATCAGCCAGAGTCATACGAGTTGCGTGAAGTGACTGTGTTGCATCACGCAGAACAAGTTCAGAAATACCAATTTTCTTAGCCATTTTATTCTTTTCCTTCTAATAAAAATATATAGATTGTTTATTTTCTTTCGCGCAGGGCAGTTGCGATTGCGGCAACTACAGCATTCTGATCTGCCGCACCTGTTACTGCAGCAGGACTTTCTGTTTTCGGTGCTTCTTTATCCAGTTTAAAAGCCTTTACTGCAAGACGAAGCAGATTCATGGCCCCGATAAGAATAATAAGGAAGCTGAAAACAACACCCATTCCCAGCAGAGTAAGAATTACACTCTGACCGAGCATTGAACCGATTGTCATATTTCCTCCAGATAAAAATTACAAAAAAATTTTATTTAAAATATTAAAAAGAGTATAAATTATTGGAAAGCTTTATTCAATAGACGGCGGTTTTAAGAATATTGACGGTGAGCCCTGCACATTGACAGAGGTTTCTGCACATTGCCTCTCTCTTCACTCTCCGCCACCGGTTCACTGACCGTTTTTATTTTTCAATCGAATAAACTTAATGAAATCTTCTTCCGGGAGCGGTGTTGAGTAATAATATCCCTGAATTGAATCGACATTGAGTTTTTCAAAGGTTTCTGCGGTATTTTTATCTTCAATTCCTTCAATAAAGACTTCAAGTTTTAAGGCTTTGAGCATGTGAATCGTATCCTGAATTACACTCCACATTACAGGATTATGTATTTCATCAACGAAAGATTTATCGAGTTTTACAACACTAAGCGGGAGACTGGTTACTTTTTTAATATTTGAATAGCCCGTTCCGTAATCATCAAGGGCAAAACTTACTCCAAGATTGTGGAGGGCATTAATGTTCTGTTCTACAATCTGGGCATTGTTGTCAGCAGAATCTTCCGTTATTTCAAAACGGATCTGTTCAGGAGATATTCCATAATCATTTATATTTTCAAGAAATACATCAACAAGGTCTTTCTGAACACACTGATTTTTTGACAGGTTGATTTCAATATATTCAAGGCCAAGCTTTGCAAACTCAGGAGAAGCGATAAAACGGCATACAGAGTTTAAAACAAATTCACCAAGACGGTAGATAAGGCCGTTTTCTTCAGCAACAGGAATAAAAATTGACGGAGGAATATAGCCGTAAACAGGGTCTTTTAAGCGCAGGAGAGCTTCACCTGATACAAAGCGTTTTTCTTTTACGCCCCAGGCAGGCTGGAAGAAAACTTCAAAATGATGGTTTTCAAAGGCATCTGAAATAATCTTTTCAATCTGGCTTTTAATTTTAAATTCCATTGAAGAGGCGGCATCTTTAATTAAAAGAGGAACTTCTGTCTTCCCGATGATTTTATGGAAATTGGCAAGGAAATACTCGTAAAAATTAATGTCATTTATGTCATCTGGTATTGTAAGAAGACAGACGCAGGCTTCAGGATGAAGTTCAAAATCAGAGTAAACCGTATTCTGAATAAGGACTTCATTAATTCTTGAAGCAGTGTCCTTTATCATCTTAAAGTCTGAAGAATCTGAAACAATGACAAAAAAAGCATCACGGATGTAATAAATATCAAAATCATTCCGGTTAGGATATGTTATTGAAAAAAGGATGTCAGAAACATATTCAAGAAAGCCTCTGTAATTTTCCTGACCGATATACATTGAAATATTACTGTAATTCAATATCTTCACAAAAATAACATTACGCCTTCTTCCAAGCAAAAAGGTCTGACGCGTTTCAATTCCAAAAAGTTCAGCGGACTTTGTATTAACGGTTTTATTGATAAAAAGTTCAGGCCGTCTTGTAAAAAGATAAATCAGGAAGGCACAGTTACTTAAGACAAAAAGTTCAATCTGCTTGTAAAGTCCCGGCCTGTAAGAAAAAGCAAACATGAAGTTTATTGCAAAAATAATCAGGGCAACAGAAACTTTTACCAGCGGAATACTTTTGCGGTAAATAAAAAGAATAAAGATTCCTGCAAGTATAAAAGCCAGATTAGGAACAAAAAACAGCAGCATCAGGGAAGACTCATATAAAACCATCGCCCCTGAAATGAAAAAGAATTTTTTTGTAAAAACATTCAGAACAATCAGAAAAAGCGGAAAGAAAGAAAAGAATGACATGAAAATTCTGAAAAACGGTTTAGCTGTAATTGATTTATAAATACCCACAGATGACAGAAGAAGAAGCACTGCAAAAGGGAATATAAAATTTTTGACAATAAGATAAAAATATCCTGTAAAATAGGCAGCATTTAGGGCAATTTCTGAATATTCAAGAGCAACTATGCCTGTAAAGGAAATTTTCAGGACGGCAGATATGAGGATAAGAGCCATTACAGCAATAAAGAGGCGGTTTGTTCTTCCTGCAGAACTTTTTTTGAAGAAAGTTGATAAAAGAAGAGTTGAAATGATAATCAGGGCACAGATATCAAAATAAAAGTTCATCACCTGCATATTCTATTCCTCCCCTTCTTTTAAAATTTTCCTGTTATGCAGGACAATAAAATCAAGGAAGTCTTTTTCAGGAAGCGGCTTAGAATAGTAAAAGCCCTGAATGTAATCACAGCCAAGTTCCTTAAAGAAATCAGCTGCCTGTTCATCTTCAACACCTTCAACAAGAACCTTTTTATTCATTTTTTTGAACATACTTACAGTTTCGCGGATGATGATGTTCATTTTTTCGTTTTTCCATTCATCAACAAAACTTTTATCGAGTTTAATAATATCAAGCGGAAGCTCTGTAACCCTTTTGATATTAGAATAACCTGTTCCATAATCATCAAGGGAAAATGAAACTCCCCTTTGTGCAATTGCATTGATATTGTAATCAAAAACAAGAGGATTAAAATCAGCGGCTGTTTCAGTTATTTCAACATTGATTTTTTGAGGAGCAATCAGGTATTTTTCCATTCCTGCGTCAATTTTTTCAAGCAGATTATCTTCAATTGCCTGCACAACAGAAAGATTAAGTTCAATGTATTCAAGTCCCAGGGAATCAAAATCACAGCGCGAAATAAAATTGAAAACTGCATCAAAAACAAAATCCCCTATTTTATGAATCGCACCGCTCACTTCAGCAGCAGGAATAAAAAGCCCCGGAGAAACAAAACCGTATTTTTCATCAATAAGACGGATGAGAGCTTCTGCACAGGTAAAAGTATTTGTTTTTGTATTATAAATCGGCTGATAATACATCTGGAATTTTCTTCCGCTGATGGCATCTTTAATAATGTCGTCCATATTGATTTTAATTAAAAAGTCTCTGGAAGATGCAATATCAGAAAAAGCAAGGACTTCATTAGTCTGGAAAACTGCATTATCGAAATTCAGGATAAAATTTAAGAGAGTCGGTATGTCATTAAAATCTTCAGGACAGTTAGCAAGACAGATTTTTGATTTAAGAAGAATCTCCATCTTCTCAATTTTCTGCGGCTCTTTTAAAATGATGCAAAGTCCTTCTGCAACGGCATCAAGATATTCACGGCTGAGCTCAGATGAACAGACAGCAAAAAAGCCTTCATCAAGGTAAAAAAAATCATGAACACTGCCCGGACACAGCATATAAAACTTATTGACCAGCTGGGAAAGAAGCATACGGATTACATGAGGCTTATAGCGGTTTTTGAGATCATTGAAACCGGCGATTCTTATAAAAATGATATCGTAATCTTCTTTTAGAATAAAAACTTTCTTAAGCTGTTCTTTAAAAGCTGTAAGATTTAAAAGCCCTGTAGTATGATTTACAGTTTCTTCAGGACGCTGAATTACAAGAGTAATCAGGAACATCGGAAAAGCAAGTGAGAAAACTTCAATCCTAATCTGAGGATGAAAATACTGAAAAACAGAACCTGCAGCAGGAAGGATAAAAACACTCAGAAATACACAGAATTTTGACCTTGGAATAAAGCTGAGACTTTTTATCAGTTTAAATACAATGTTTATGTAAAGGAAAAGATGACAGAGGTAATAAAACTCAAAATACTCCCCGCGCCTAAAAACAAAACGTGAAGAAATACTGAAAAGATTATTTGTAAAGGAATTTGAAAAAACTAAAAAAATCTGTACGGCACAGATTAAAAGCCACGGACCGCGTACAGAAAGACGGTTTTTAAACTCATTCCAGGAAGTACAGCAGGTATTAATAAAAATAGAATAAAGAAAAACAGAAGAACTGAAGAATATAAAATAAAGGTAAGTGCAGACGGCAATAATAAAATAATTATCATGTCCCTGAACGCTAATGGAAGGAAAAACACAGCAGATTATGTCAGCAATTCCCGAAAAGAAAACTGTAAAAAGAAGGAAAAGAAAAATTTTATTTGATATTCCGTGTACTGCTTTCCTTAAAAAAAGTGACAATATAAGAAAGAAAAGCAGTACGGTTGAGCAGACATCAAATGCAAGTACATAATCCATATATACTATATTTTACACCCGCTCTTTAAGGAATTCAAAACTTATTTTAGAACAAATCTTCCATACCGTAGAGCTTACCGCACGAAAGCTCACCGGAAGCAATTTTTGAAGAGAGTTTTTCAAGAGCCACTACACTGCCCTTTGCAAAACCTTCACGGCTACGTGCACGATGAGTAAGTTCAATAGAGTCAGCCGGAGAATCAAAGAATACAGTATGAGTTCCAGGTACAAATCCAATGCGCGTTGAAGATACATGAAGTTCATTTGCCTTAGGCTTTTCATGGAAGGCGTCAAAAACCATTTCAGTCTTTGATTTATTGCCGTTCATAACACGGCGTGCAACTTCAAGTGCAGTTCCCGACGGACTGTCAGCCTTCTGGTTATGATGAGCTTCCCAGACAGCAACATCGTAGTCAGAATATTCAGCCATAATGCGGGAAGCTTCCTCAACGATTTTGTAGAACATATTAACACCAATAGAAAAGTTAGAAGAGCGCATGCAGATGCCGTCTGAAGAAGCACAGAGTTTTTCGATTTCACTTTCAGAAGAAGCCCAGCCTGTAGTTCCGCAAACAACAGGAATACCGAGAGGAATAAGGGCCTTGAGATTAGTGATTACGGCAGTCGGATGAGAGAATTCAATTACGCCTTCAGCCCCGCTTTTTTTAACAGCTTCAGCCACAGCCTGACCGTCACCCGCAGCAACAAGATTTGTGGCATCTTTTGCCATAACATCAACAGTAGCAACAATTTCATGTCCCATAGCCTTAGCACACGATTCAATCATGTGCCCCATTTTTCCATATCCTACAAGTGCAATTTTCATCATTTACTCCATAAAGCCCCGCCAGTTTCGTGCGGGAATTATATTGAATGAAGAGATTGTAGCAGAAAAACTGTTTTTGGAATACAAAAAAAGGTATATAAAAGCAGTAACTTAATTCACGACTTCATCAAATAATGCTTCGTAAAGAGTTGCCATGTCGCTGTTTGTTTTTTTGATTGTTGCACTCATTCTTTTTGCAAGGCACAGCATAACGCGGTAGCCTAAAACAGGTTCTTTTTCACACAGTTCCTTAAACTTTTTGCCTGTAAGCGTGCAGGTACGGCAGTCTGTTACAGCAACAACTGTTGCTCCGCGGGTATCGGTAGAAATAAGTGCTGTTTCACCGAAGAAAATCCCCATTTCTGCAGTAAGGTTTGCAAGGGCGATTTTGTCTCCTGCCATTGTGTTGCGAAGTACCTGAACTTCACCTGCAGTAAGGATATAAAAACTTTCGCCCTTCTCGCCTTCTTTTATGATTTCAGAGCCGGCCTTAAATGTTTCTACCTTAAGCTGTTCATAAACCATTTTAAGAATACGGCAGTCATTTTCATCATCTGCCTTAAAATCGTGAAAAAGCTGGAGTTTTAAAAGCTTTGGAAGAACTTCTTCAAATACATCTAAACCTTCTGCCATTACTATGCCTCCAGAGCTTCTTCTTTATTTTTTTTACCTTTAACGAAAATCGCCTTTGTATTCGGCTGGATTACAAAATCATCAGCAGGAACTAAAAGCGGATCATTACTTTTAAGGGTTTTAATTTTTTTAAGGTTGCCGATTATCTTTTTTACATCAGGATTTTTCTGTGCCTCACGAAGAGCATCCTGGCGGCGCAGATAAAAGTTACCCGTATTCTGCAAAAGCCCGATTAATACTGAACCAGTTGCAAAGAAACTTCTGAATTCACCGTAAGTCTTTCCGATATAGGAAGACGGAATGTCTTCAATAAGGATTCCTGAATCAGCATCATCGCCGATAAGTTCACGGATAACATTAGAATAGCCCATTCCGCTTGAAGCTGTTGCCAGAAGGGAATGCTCGTATTCACTGGTAAGTATTATTTCGTCACAATGAGCCATTTCAAGGTGATTCTGGAATTTTGAATCATAAAGCTCAGCGGCAACATAAAGTTTAGGATTAAGGCTTTTCATTGTAAGGACGGCAAGAACTGTACGGCTGTCCATTTCCATCTGAGAATAATTTTTAGAACGGTCAGAAATAATTAAAACGCGTTCAGCTTCTTTTATGAGGGCACGGTTTAAGGTTTCCTCTTCGCTGAAATCGCCTGAAACATACTGCAGATCCTTAAAGCGCGGAAGGTTTCTGATCTGTTCGATATTTTCAGAAGCGGCATCATTTACAAGAACAATCATGTCAGGAGAAATATCAGGATTTGAGCGGAGAACGGTATCAAGAATTCTTTCAAAACCGTCCCTGTATCCGCAAAGTAAAAAATGGCCCTTTAAGTTTTTCAATTTTTTTAACCCCTTGTTCTTTTTGAGCTGAATATCCATAAAAACGGAAGCGATTTTACCCGTAATTGTACTGAAAAGTAAGATGCCGGCCATAAGGATAATAAAACTGCAGGCACGACCGACAGTAGTTACGACACAAATATCATAGTAACCGGCAACAAAAGCAATTAAGAAGTTCCAGATGCTGTCCCCGTAATTTTCCATTGTAACACCGGCTTCAAAGCGGTAAACAACGTCGATTAAAATTATCATGAGTGCTATAAAAGCAATCACAATGTATGTGAGGGGACTTTTTAATACTGAAAGAGAAAGACGCCTGAACGAACGGAAAAATGACTTTTTTGACATAATTGATTTTTTGTCGTAAACGACAGTTCAGATTATAACACAAAAAAGTATCTAATTCAAAGTGAACCTCACAGGATACCTGTAGCGTACTGCGACATTTTTGCCGTTTGCCATTGCGGGAATGCACTTAATTCCTTCAAGCGCTTTTACCGCTGCTTCTGCAAAACCGTGGCCAGGGTCTTTTAAGACCTTTATTTTTTTTACGGCTCCGCTACTGTCAATAAAGAGTTCTAAGTAAACTACCGCTTCTATTCCCTGCTTTAAGGCCATGGGAGGATAAACTATGCGGGAAAGAATCTGGTTTCCCGGGATTACCGGCACACTCGAAATCTTATGCTGCGGAAGATAAACTGTTTCTTCCTGTTTTACGACCTCTTTTTCTGTCTCAACTATTTTTTCTGATGCTTTTTCCTGATTTACAACTTCAATTTTTTCCTGTACTTTCGGCGGCTCTTTATATTCACTTATATCAACCAGCTTAAAAACATCTGCATCGCGGAAATCAACTGTTTCTAAGGCTTCTTCCGTACCCCGTAAACTGAAAGCAAAAATCAGGATTATATGAAGGACAAGCACAAATGCAAAAAGAAAAGGACGGGCAAACGAAGAATATTTTATGACTTTTGAAACTATTTTTTCACTCATTTTCATTTATCCCCCTCAGGCTAATTTTGAACATCTTTAACGACAAAACTTACAACACGATGCTGCAGGGTCTGTAAAACACTGACAGCCGCATTCACATATTTATACGGAGTATCCCTGTCTGCAATTATATGGATTCTCACCCCGGGATTAGCGGTAACAGCTTTTACAATTGCATTTTCAAGGCTGTTTGTATCGAGAACTTCCCCGTCTGCAGAAATGATTCCGTTTTTCTGAATCCAGATTTCAAAGTTACTGTCTGCCTGGGTACGCTCCGTTACAAAACTTTCTGAATATTCAATCTTTTCTTCATATCGCTGGTTCATAAGCGAAATGAGCATGATGAAAATTAAAAGCAGGAATCCTATATCTGACATAGATGAAGTTGTAATCGAAGGATTTCTTCTCTTTTTTTTAATGTTGACCATTTTTCCCCCAGTTACCGCGCCATGCGGAAAGAAAAGTTTTCGACTTTCTGCCCTTTCACATCTGCAATCACATTTACAACACTCTGATAAGGTGCATTTTCATCTATTGTCAGAAGGAAGGTCATATTCGGCCACTTTTTAAGTTTTTCTGCCACCTTACCCTGCAATTCCTCTTCTGCAATTTTTTTTCCGTCAAGAATTATAGAACCGTCTGACAGAAGGCTGCACTTTATGATGTCATCCACGTTCACAACAACAGGCTTTTCTTTTGAAGGAAGATTTAAAAGAAAACCTTTATTTACATTAAAACCTGCAATTACGATAAAGAAAATTATCAGCAGAAATGAAAGATCGTTTAATGAACCTGAACTTCCTGCGTCTTCAACATTATGCCGTATGAATCTTTTTATCATTTTTCACACCGCCTTCATCATCATCAAAATCATCTTCAATAAGAATAGAAACGAGGTCATTTATGCCCTTTGAAGTTTCTGCGGCAAAAGTATCTACTTTCTGAATCAGAAGATTATAGGCAACAAGGGCGATGATAGCGATTATAAGACCGAATACTGTTGTAATGAGGGCTTCATAAATACCGCCTGCAACAAGCTGTGCGTTTACATCCGTTGCCTGAGCGATTGACTGAAAGGCACCGATCATTCCTGAAACTGTTCCCAGAAATCCTGTAAGCGGCGCAAGTGAAGAAAGAGCAGTAAGATAATTGAAACCGTTTTCCATGCGGCGAAGTCTTTCCTGTGCCTCACCTTCAGCAGCCCTCTCCATTCTTGCCTCACCGTATTTTGCATTCTGGAGAAGAACAAGAAAGATTGAAGCTGCAGTTTCTTTACGTGAACAGCCTGAAAGAATTTCAATGGCTGTATCAGCCCTTCCCTGTTTTAAGTAAGCGGCAATTTTTTCTTTTAACGGAATAACCTTACAGTTATGCCATGAAAGATAAATACAGCGTTCAATGACGATTGCAATTGTAGCAACTGAAAAAGCAAGCAGAACCCACATGAAAGGTCCGCCAAGTTTGAATAATTCAATTAAACTGAAACTCATATAATTAGACTCCTTTATTTATATTGAATGTAAATTGATTTACTGGAAATCAACTCCCAGCGGGAACCACGTCACGAAAAAAGGCTTCGACCTGCGGTCTGCAGAATTTTTTTCGTGCCGGAACCCCGCTTCCGTTGATTAAATACTCTTATAGTGCATTCAACAATCTGTGTTCTTCTTATAAGACACTTATCAGTCAAAAAAGTGTCACTTTTCTTCCCGCGTTCGCGCACTGTTCCCGCAGGAAGCATATTTTTACATCATTCAATTCCAGAGTTTATTCTTCTTAGAACTTCATCTTAAAACCCAGAGACGGGATCGGAATTCCAAGACTGTAATCCGCCTGATCATCAATTTCACTTGATTTTCCTGTGTAACTGTTAAATGTTTCGTCTGCCTTCTGCGGAATGAAGTTTAAATCCTGGAGGGCAAAATAAAACTCATAGCTGCGTTTTTCATTTGAAGACTTCCACTGTTTTGCTATGCGAAGGTCAATAGGACAGGTAAGGTTGGTACGCAGGGTATCGCTGTAATATGAGCTTCTTGTATAGCGCTGGATTACAGTTCCGTCATCCAGACGGCTTGCATAACATACGATGTCACCTTTTTTAGAGTCAGGAGTTCCTGTTGCAAAGGTTGCCTTGACCGTAAATACCCAGCCGGCGCCAAAATGCCAGTTGCTTACGAGGTTTGCAGTGTGGAAACGGTGATAATACGGATAAAACCATTCATCAAGAGGTGAACCGTACATACATTCTGCATATTCGTCTGCTGCTATTCCTGCAGGATTATAGAGACGAGAGTTTATAAATGAATAGGAAAGATAGCCGTCCCATTTTTTTCCAGTTTTATTTTCGATTAAAGCGTCAAGGCCAAATGCATAACCTTTTCCGTTTGATTTTGCATGCATTGAAACATCTTCATAATTTGAAGAGGCATCAACTGATTCATAGACATAAATTCTCGAAAGATAATGCTTGTAGTATGACTCAAGCTTAAATTTCCAGCCGCCTTCAAGGGAGGCATCTGCACCGATTACTCCCATAAGGGAACGGTTTGTGTGCATGTCAAAATCTTTAAGTCCCATATCTTTTGTAAGAATCATGGTTTCCCGGGGGATTGAAGAGAAAAGTCCTGCCCCGATAGTAATTCCTGCTTTTTCAAGTTTTCCCTTATCGCGCCATGGAGTTAATGTTACACTCGCCCTCGGACTTACATCAGGAAGAAAAAAGAGGCTGTAATCATTTTCTGAATTAACAATGTTTACGATTTCAGCACGTACCCCTGCCTCTGACTGAAAAAAGTCGTTTTCTTTACCGTAATTCCAGCAAAGAAAGATTGAATGATCGAAAATACGGTTACCGTCATTTACGCTGTCAAAAGTAACTTTTTTAAAGTAATGTTCATCCCCAATTTCAATATCAGTCCAGCCGCTCATTCTTTCTGTTGTGTCTGCAGTAGAAAGCACTTCATCAATTCCGGCTGCAAGATGATTGTTTTCGTTTAATTCAAGCTCAGTTTCAAGTCTTCCCGTTACAAGATGGCTTTTGATTTTTTCTTCAGAACTTGAAGTCAGGTCTGGAAGAGTATATGTTCCGCCGTAGGTAACTTCTGAAAAAGCTGAGCCGAATTTATCAACAAACTCGTCGTTATATGCAACGGTTCCGTTTTCACTCATAGTCATTCCAAGGTCTTCGTACATTCCGTTATAGGAAAGAAGGCCCTGGAAAAAGAGCCTGTCAGAAGCAAGATATTTGACCTTAACGCCTGCAAGGGCCTGATAAATGTCATAGTCAAAAACGGCACGGGTTGTAATGCCGTCAGTTGTTTCACTCTGATCAATTCCAAGACCGTCGCTTCCTAAAAAGCCTGTCACGCTGACATCAAATTCAGGTCGAGGCGTAAGATTTGTCTTAAAGAAAAAATCACGGATATAAGGTGCCTGAGTAATTGAATCAAGTGCATGGCTTCCGCTCTTTTTTACAGCCCAGACAAAAGGGTCAAGATATGTAAGGTGAGTTCCTAAAATCATACCGCCCGTATCTTTACCGAAAGGTACCTGAACAAAGGCATCAGCACAGGTTGTAGAAAGATTTAAGTTCACATGATAATTTTCAAAATCAGGCTTTATTGTTGAAGCGTCGATAATTCCGGATGAGCCGCGGCCGAATTTAGCAGAAAATACGCCGTTTGAAAGCTGCATTGAATCAATCATGGCAGGATTAAAAATCGAAACTCCCCCGCCCCAGTGATAAGGATAAATCGTGCACATTCCGTCAAGGAAGAATGCCAGTTCCCTCGGCTCCCCGCCGCGAACAGAAGGCTCGCTTCCCCACGAACTTCCGCCAAAGGAAACGCCCGGCAGGGTACGCACTGAAGACATACAGTCTTCAACAAGGCCAACGTTTGCGGTAGTATGCATTTCTTCTTTTGTAATTACTGTTGAAACCCCTGTCTTTTCCCCGGCTTTTTCAGGGGCGCGGCGGTTTACTACAAGTTCTTTTCCTTCAACTACACCGGCAATCATCATGGAAGCAGAGAGTTCTGTATCAGCTGAAGAAACCTTTACTGTCTGCTCATTATAACCCGGCAAAGTAAGGACAAGTTCTCCGTCTGTAAGTGAATCCGGAAGATTTAACAATGCACTTCCGTCCTCATCTGTTACAGAAAAAACCTTAGAATCACTTTTTAAAGTAACTTTAACTCCTTCAAGCGGGAATTCAAGTTCTTTGTCAGCAACAGTGATTTTAATCTGACCGGCAGAACAAAGCGCCGGCAGTAAAAAAAGAATAAAAAGTAACTTTTTCATTTAAAAACCTCTTCAGGGATTTAGACACCTGAAGAGGGAATGAATGTTACTTTTATGTATGAAAAATTTAAAAAACAGCGGAAGCGGGGTTCCGGCACGAAAAAAATTCTGCACAAGCGAAGCGCGGAAGCCTTTTTTCGGGACGGGTTCCCGCTGGGAGCTGTTTTTTTATTTTTATGCTTAAATTTTAACCTTGATTCCGGCCTCAAATTCTACATAAAGAGAATCTTTCCCGTCTTTGAGGACGCAGTTCTGTTTTGTCTCTTTTATAAGGTCATAATTATAGTTTTTATTTTCGTTTTTACTGTCAGCATCAAGCGGTGTACTTAAAATCACGCCTGCAAAAATATTTAAGTGCTTAACTGGTGTAAAACCTGCACAAAGATGAACGGCCGGAGCCATACAGAATTCTACATCTATGTCTTTATCTTCTTCAGTAGAATTTTCAGTTTCCTTACCCTTTATGTAGGAAGATGCAAGTATTTCAAAATCAAAATTAAACTTTTTAATTTCAAATCTTGTGCCAAATCCGCCTGCAACATTAATTATTCCTTCTTTGATTTGTTCACCGTCAAAATAGTCAGCAGGAGCAGAAAAAGCTAAAGCTGTATAAAAATATCTGTTTCCTGAATTAAAAGAGAATCTCAGATTTTCATTTGAAGTCAAAGAAGTTCCGAATTCAAAAACGCCCGTCCTTGAAAAATTAATAAGACCAATCTGCCAGCCGTAACATTCATCAGCAATATTTATTAATCCCAGCTGAACTCCGCCTTTTTCAACTTTTTTAGAAACATTAGTAATTGCGGCTGCCTGAAGACCGGTGAAAGATTCCGCAACATTTACAATTCCTGCAGCCTGAAGGCCTTTAAAATCTAAAGTTCCGTTAATAATTCCTGCAAGCTGGGCCCCGCTGAAACCTTTAGAAGCATTGAGAATGCCGGAAGCCTGAAGTCCTTTAAATTTTCCGCCTGCATTGAAAATTCCTGCGGCCTGTATGCCTTCAAACTCTGAGGCGGCATTAAAGATTCCTGCAAACTGTGCACCTCTAAAGCCTTCATTTACATTAAAAATTCCTGCTGACTGAAGGCCTTCAAGTTTCTTTGAAAGGTTAAAGATACCTGCAGCCTGAACGCCCTTTACTTTTTCTTCAGTAACGTTATAAACGTAAGCTGCCTGAATTCCTTCAACATTATCTGCTTCATTTCCGGCACCGCTGACCATTCCTCCCGTTACGTTATGAACATGCGAGCGGAGAACTGCAAGAGAAAAATTAGTATTGATCTTTTTATCGTACTGACGCGAAAACTCATTGCTTACAAAGGAAAACTCAAAAGGAACAAACATTTCACCTTCATTTTCAGTAGCAGAGTCCCTCGCAGGATTTTCACCAGTCTTTTCACCCGAATCTTCTCCCGGCAGCTCATCATTTATATCCACTTTTTCTGAAGGAAGATCTTCTGCTTCATTTCCGCGGATACGGTTTGAAGTAATTTTTACCGTTCCAAGCGAACTTTCAGAAAGTTCATAAACACTTCCAGGATTTAATGTAAAACGGCCGTCTAAAGTCTGTTTTTCTCCGATTACAGTAACCTTATATTCCCCGCGGTCGAGGGCCAGATAAACCGGATTACCTTCAAATTTATTTACTTCAGAAACGAGCTGTCCTGCACTGTTTCTGATAATTACGCGGGCGCTGAGAGATGACGGCAGCATAACAACACAGTCTGAAGAAGAAATATCAGATAAAACCAGGTCACCAGAGCCGACTAAAGTAATATTAAAATTCGGATGCTGCGGACCGGCGGAAGTTTTTTCTGTTTTTGAGAGGGTTTCGTTAAAGGCATAGGAATAAAGTTCATTGAGGGTGACTTTTTTATCTCCTGAACTGTCGGCAGCCCCGCGGAGCCCTGTAAGCATTGCATTAGTAAAAAATGATGAGCCTATTTCATCAGATTCCTGGCTGAATTCCTGAGAAGAGCTGGAAGAAAGATAGGCATGCCCCTTTACGACAGAAGAATCATCAAATAAAAACGACTTTTTCTTCTGACCGCCTTTTGTACGGATAAAATTGCCTGAATAGCAGGAATCAAGGATTACAACATGAACATCACTTGGAACGGCTGAAATTGCAGCTTTAAGATTTGAATAATCATATTTTGTTTTTCCAAGCAGCAGTGAAGTTTCGTCTGAATGTCCTGAATAATAAAAAATAAACTCAGAGCGTTTTGCCGAAGCCTTATTCTTTTCAATCATACGGGAAACAAGTGAAAGCGCATCATCAAGGTCAGATTTGGACGGATCAAGAAGAAGAATTCCGTTTGAATCTGAAACTCCACCGATTGAAGTCATAGTCTTCTGAAAGGCAACTGCATCACTTGCCGCATACAGAAGTTTCTGATGATTCTTGCCGCCGTTATTTGCACCTACAAAAACTGCATAGCGGTCAACACCGCCTGAAGTACTGTTATTTTCCAGGGCAGCGGCAGAAAAAAGTGTACTTATCATCATTATCAAAACGCACGCATATATTTTAATCTGTTTCATTTTCACAATCTCCTTATAAAATCCCGCGTTTGCATCGCTTTAAGGCAAAATCTGCACAAAAAATCTATTTTTTTAACACAAAAATCGAACCGTCACAGTTTTCAGGAAGATAAGAACCTTTTTTAAGAAAACTTACTGACAGTTTTGAAGAATCAATTTTTTCTATCTGGGATAAATCAAATTCATTTTTTGAAGCCACAAAAATAAAGCATTCATAATCCGGAGCATCATCAAGTGAGTAAGAGAAAGAAAGCGGAACTTCTGCACCTGTTTTTTCAAGCTTAGCCGAGTGCAGAGAATCTTCCGGGAAATGTTTTGTAAGGTTTTTATTTCCGTCAATGCTGAAAATCACACCGTACTCATATTCTCCAGGGATATAGGCAATCTGGATTAAATCATTTTCTTTTGCTTTTGAGCCGTTTTTTAAAAGGACTGCATCACTTCCAGCCTGCCTGTAAAGACGGATCTGATGATGAGAGTTTACACTGCCTTTTACGCGTTCTGTTCCAGTCTGAGATTCTTCGGCAGAAGGATTCATCATTTTTACAGCCAGAGGAGAAGCAAGGGCAAGCACAAAGACAGCGGCTGCAGCATAGCGGATAAAAGCAGGATTAATAAAAGTCAAAATCTTTTTTGAAGACTTTTTCCCGGCACCGGCATTTAATAAAGCTTCATTCTTTTTTTCAAATGACTTTCGCACAAAAAGCTCATTCATCTTCTCTGCGCTGTATTCGTCAAGAATTTCCTGATCTGATTTTCTTAATTCTTCGAGCGCACTATCAAGCTCTTCTTTCGAATATTTATCGTAGTAATCTTCAGCTTTTTTTTCACCAAGATTGATTTCTTCTAACAGTAACTGTGGTATCTTCATTTTAACCTCCGCGCAAAACTTTGTAATTCCCTTATCCTTTTACGCACCCCGGAGACAGACATTTTAACCTCACAGGCGGTTTCTTCTAAGGTCAGACCGTCAACAAAATGCAGTGTTGAAATAAGCCTGTCCTTTGAATCACGGTATTCAAAAATCTTTTCCAGAACCATATCTGCTTCAATTTTCTCTCTGCCTTCTTCTGAAAATTTATCAGGAATGATTTCTGAAAAGACTTCCAGATCCGGACCGCTTCTAAGTTTATCAGAACGAATTTTATTTAAACACACTCTGGTTGCAGTCACATAAAAAAGACTTGCGCACAGATTTTCGATTTTTGTCTGACTTTCAATAATCCTTAAAAAAACATCCTGCATTGCGTCTAAAGCCTTTTCCTCATCTTTTAGGATAAAACGACAGCGGCGCAGTACCATAGGACCGAATTTCAGGTAAAGTTCACCAAAATCGGCATGTGTTACTTTTTTCATCTGATAACTTTCTCCGTCTCTATATATTAGACACCCGTCACTAAAAAAAATGTCACAAGAAAATAAAGTTATCTCTAAAAATTGCAATTTTTAGAGATTCCCATAAAAAAAAATCCCTCAGGACCTTAAAAAAGCCTTGAGGGATCCTTATCTTCAATTATAACTTAAAAAAGTGAACTGTGAAGGATTTTTACAACATCATTTGCCTGACTCTGATCAACAAGCATGCTGATATTCACCTTGCTTGCTCCCTGAGAAATCATCTGAACATTGATATTATTTTTGTTCAGGGCTGTAAAAGCGTCTGCTAAAATTGAACTTGAATTAGCAGCATCGCAGATGATTGTTACAATTGCCTTATCAGTTTTAACTGTAACATCAGCACCTTTTTTAAGGTCTTCAACAAGTCCGTCAAGTTTTGAATTTCCGTTTACTGTAAGTGAGACAGAAACTTCAGAAGTAGCAATTACATCAACGCTTACATTCCACTTTAAGAACTGATTGAAAACATGTGCCAGAAAGCCGCAGGCACCGAACATATTATTTGACTGAATGTCTATAAGATTAACGTTCTTTACGTTTGTGATTGCAATGACACGCGGAGTCTTACCTGAGTGTTTTTCTCTGATTACAGAACCTGCACTTTTAATGTTATAGGAATTTTTTACGCGTACAGGGGTTCCTGTCTTACGGCATGGAATCATTGAACGCGGATGAAGAACCTGACTTCCGAACATTGCAAGTTCCTGGGCCTCTTCGTAAGTTACTTCAGGAACAGTGCGTGCTTCTTTTACAATTCTAGGGTCTGTAGTGAGGATTCCGTCTACATCTTTCCAGGTCTGGATTTCATCAGCTCCAAGAGCGGCACCAAGCATTGTTGCACTGAGATCTGAACCGCCGCGTCCTAAAGTTGTAATAACCCCGTTTTTATCTTTTGCAATAAATCCAGTTACAATCGGAATTTCTTTCTGTTTTCCGTTTTTATAGTCAGCTAATTTTGCAGGAATATCCTTCCATACATCATCTAAAAGCTGTGCATTCATGAAATTTGAATCTGAAACGAACCCTGCATCCCAGGCATCATAAAATTTTGCAGGAGTACCAAGACCGTTCAGATAAGAAGTCATCATGCGGACACTCATGCGTTCCCCGAAAGAAACAAGATAATCCCGGGAGCGTTTTGAAAGTTCATGAAGCATGCTGATTCCCGTTAAAAGGGTTTTTAATTCATCAAGCAGTTCTTTAATTGCCGGAATATCAACACCAAGTTCTTTTGCAGTGTCATAGTGAAGTTTTTCAACTTTCTCAATATCAACTTTACCGTTAACAGCCAGATCTGCCGCTTCGAGAAGGTGGTCAGTTGTATCTCCCATTGCGCTTAAAACAACAAGGGGTCTTTCATTTTTATATGCCTGAATAATTGAGGCTACATGTTTAATTCTTTCTGCATTTGCAACGGATGAACCGCCGAATTTCATTACTATCATAATGAAGACATTTTAGCGAAAACGCCTTCCGCGGGCAATACGGGACAATTTTACCTCAGATTACGCAGACAGTGGGGGCCTGCCCCTTTTAATTACACTGCAGTAAAAACAACTTCCAGATTGGGAAGGTCAATTTTTGAAACCTTTACAGGAATCTCATCGTTCAAAGCGCATTTTATTCCTGAAATTACAGTTTCAATTCCAAGTTCCTTAATAAAAAACACTGTCTGCTTAGGCTCAATGGAAAGGCATACGGCAGTTCCCTGCCAGTCAGGATTCTGCAGAAGATAAACTAAAGTCCAGTGAGTATTACTGTTGCGCTCAGCCTGTTTTGCGGCACGGGCGGCTGCATCTCCTGCTGCAATACGTAAAAGCATTTCATCTTTATCGATTAAAGGCTCCCCTTTTATAAATGCACGGAGCTGCTCATGTGCGATTAAATCCCCGTAGCGGCGGAGAGGGCTTGTCACCTGGGAATACATTCCAAGGCCTAAAGCGGCATGCGCACTGGCTGTCACACCGACATTTCTTTTTCTCATGCAGCGCCTGAGACGGTACTGACCGGCAAGCCCTGAAGGAAGCTCATTCGGGATATCAGGCGCTTCCTGACTGATAAAAGGAAAGGCAAAATTATTTTTAAAGGCAAACCGTGCTGCCCCTTCCCCTGCTAAAATCATGCACTCACGCACTACATTTCCGCTCTCATAGTGAACAACTTCCTGCATGCTGACTTTTTTTGTTTCACTGTCAACGATTACATGAATTTCAGGCATTGTAATTGTCACGGCCCCGTTATTCCTGCGGCGTTCAAAAGTTTTTGCGGCAATTTCAAAAAGCGGTTTTAATTCAGCACTGTCTTTTAATTCATCTGCTTTTTCATATGTAAGGCGTTTTACATCTGCAATTGTACGCAGAACTTCACAGTCTTCAATTTCACATTTTTCGTTGAGTTTAATTTTAAAGCTTAAGGCACGGCTTTCTTCTTTAAGGCCAAGCGCATAGTCTTCAAGACAGCTTTCACTGAGCATGCGTGCAGCCCCTTCAGGAATATAAAGAGTCGCTCCACGGTTACGGGCAGAAACATCAATCGGGCTGTCAGGGAGAACTGTACTGGCAGGATCTGCTATTGAAATCCAGAGGTATTCTCCGTCAAATCCAATTGCATCATCAGGGTCAGTTGACCACGGAGAATCGATTGCCCAGCCCACACACGGAACTTTTATACGCTCTTCTTCAGGGGGCCTTGTTAAAGAAAGGCCTGCACTCTTCATGCTTAAACCCCAGCGGGAAGGATAAGGATTTTTTGTAATATCCCAGATGCCGGTTTTTAAAAGCAGGTCATGAGCGCGCTCTACACTCTCTTTCATGTTTGCATCTTTTAAGATTTTACATTTATCTGTTTTCCCCAGTGCAAAGGCTTCAACTTCCTGCATGTATTTTGCATCTTCTGGAAGATTAAGTTTTCCCTGACGCAGTCTTGTAATAAACTCACCGCGGAGTTCTTCTGCATGCTCTTTTTCATAAGCTTTATTTTTTAATTCTTCGATTTTTTCTTTAGAACGGACTGAAAAATTGATTTTTACACGGTCAGTTTCAGTCGAATCAAGTTTTTCTTCAAACAAAAAACCATTTTTTAACGCCTGGTAAACTCCCCAGACTTCATCAGCAAGGACTTTTCCGCGGGCAAGCTCAACAATCTCAAAAAAACTTACATCCTGTCCAGCTCCGTCTGCATCAGCAGATAATAGTTCCCACACTTCTTCAAGCTGTTTTGAAACTTCACTGTCAGGAGAAAGTGCCTTTTCCGCAAAATCAAGAGATTTTTCAAGATCCCCTTCTTCTTCAGATAAAACGATTACATCCCGGGGACGGACCTTCTGGTTTGCATAAACTGCTTTTTTTCCGCCTGGGGTCGCACGGCTTACGCACCAGTTCACGGTAAACTTGTCGCCGTCATTGTCTCCAGTTACTGCACAGGTATTTTTGTAAATAACGACAGAATTCTTTTTCATGGTGCCCACCCCTTTTTACCACGGATTTAGAAATTTTATCATAAAAAACGCCTTTTGTCAGTCGGGCGCCTCAGTGCAGTCTTTTTCAAAGCCGGCACTGACCGCGCGACTTAGGTATCTGACTCCCTTCGGTCGCACGCGCAAAATGGATTTCGTGCCGAACCCTTCTGGACTACACATTTTTTTTAGTCCACGGTGAAAAGTCGCCCGAAAAAAACAAAAAAAATAAAAACCATAAAAAAAGACCCGCACAATAACTGTACGGGTCCTTATACAATCCACGGCGGAATATCCGTCACAGGATTAAATTATCTTACCATTTCTTTTCGATTTCCGGTTCACAGATATTTACTTCTGTTTCCATATCGAAGAATTTTACTTTTTCCATTTTTGGAACAAAATTAACTGTATCACCAAGCTGAGGGTTAACCTGAGGTTCACACTTAGCAACGATGTTAACATTCTGAACCTGAACGAATACGTGAGTTTCAGCACCGAGAGGTTCTTTGTTTGTTACTTTTACAGCCATGTTGTTTTCTTTAGCAGGAGCATCCTGATAATCAAGATCTTCAGGACGAACACCGAACCAAACCTGTTTTCCAACATAAGCCTTGAGGTGTTTCTGCTGGTCTGCTGTAGGAACAAGCTTAAATGTACCTTCATCAGCAAGAACTTTTCCGCCTTCTTCTGTGATTGAAACCTTGAAGAAGTTCATTGGAGGTGTTCCGATAAAGCCTGCAACGAATTTGTTGATCGGATGATTGTAAAGGTAAAGCGGTTCACCAATCTGCTGGATGCGTTTTTCAGACATTACAACGATTTTTGTACCCATTGTCATGGCTTCAATCTGGTCGTGTGTAACGTAGATCATTGTAGCCTGGAGGCGGTTGTGAAGATCTGAAATTTCAGCGCGCATTGTTACGCGGAGTTTTGCATCAAGGTTTGAAAGAGGTTCATCAAAAAGGAATACTTTTGGAGAACGTACGATAGCACGGCCTACTGCAACACGCTGTCTCTGACCACCTGAAAGTGCCTTTGGCTTACGTGTAAGGTAGTTATCAAGGTCGAGGATGCGTGAAGCTTCACGAACACGACGGTCAATTTCAGCCTTGTCAGTTTTACGGATCTTAAGGCCGAAAGCCATGTTATCGTAAACTGTCATATGAGGATAAAGAGCGTAATTCTGGAATACCATGGCGATATTGCGGTCTTTCGGCGGAATATCGTTCATAAGTTCACCGTCGATGTAAAGTTCACCGGCAGTAATGTCTTCAAGACCTGCAATCATGCGGAGAGTTGTTGATTTACCGCA